>JAFGJH010000031.1 GCA_016929255.1 Candidatus Woesearchaeota archaeon | reverse complement strand
TTGCAGTTTGAGTGCATCCAGCGAGCTGGATGCGTCCCCCTTTGCCGGTCATGATTCATCAGTCAAAGGCGCTCGCATATTGGCGGCTATGGTCGCGGCTTTGCTTCTTTATCTCAAAAACATTAATAAATACAAGGCTCTGAAGGGCAGCCATGACACTGCTATGCGGCATAGACGAGGCAGGAAGAGGTCCTGTGATAGGACCGCTGGTCACCTGCGGGATAGTCATCGAGTCTAAGGATGAGGCCAAGCTGAAGAAACTAGGGGTCAAGGACTCCAAGCTGCTCCTGCCGAAGAAAAGGGAAGAGCTTTTCGGAAAGGTGCTCAAGATCGCAAAGAAACATGAGGTGGTCATGCTAACGCCACAGGACATCGACGCGGCACTGATGGACCCGGACACAAACCTCAACTGGCTTGAGGCAGACACCACAGCAGAGATAATAAACAAGCTGAAGCCGGAGAAAGCCATCATCGACTGCCCGAGCAACAACATCGAGGACTACAGCGACTACATACGCAAGAAGCTGAACGTGGACTGCGAACTGGTCGCAGAGCACAAGGCAGACCTCAACCACCTGGTCGTCGGAGCAGCATCCATAATCGCGAAAGTCACCCGCGACAGGGAGATCCAGAAGATAAAGGAGAAGGTCGGGCAGGACATCGGAAGCGGCTATCCTGCAGACCCTGTCACCCAGCAGTTCATACGCGAAAACTACAAGAGGCATCCTGAAGTGTTCCGCAAGACATGGCAGACATACAAGGACGTGGTCGCGAAGAAGCAGCAGAAAGGGCTTAACGATTTCTGAAGACAGAAAATAAGTAGAATGTTTGAGAACACATGGCAGCGCCACGCTGCTACACTGCTTTGCCTGCAAAAACGCACAGCATCAGCAGCCAGAGGCTACGCCTTATTGCATATTACAGGTCATGAGGCCGGCCTCTGCTTCTCTTTCCAACCGACGCAGAAGCGGTGGCGCTGCCAAAATCAGCCAAACAAACGGAAAAACCAATTCCGGGGCGCCTAAAACATTCCATTAGCTTAAAAACAGCAAAAGAACCAAACCGAAGACTTTAAATATAAAAATCGAATTTTTTGGCCGGTAAGAGGTAATAAATTGGCCCTAAAAGAGAAAAACAAGAGGTCTGAGGCAATTCTGGGATTATAATAAAGGTGCGCGAGGAATGACACAGATAAACCGCATGGTGCTGCAGGGCTTCAAAAGCTTCGCAAAAAGGACAGAGCTACTCTTCGGGCCCAGGTTCAACTGCGTGCTGGGGCCGAACGGCAGCGGAAAGTCCAACATACTTGACGCGCTATGCTTCGTGCTCGGCAAGTCCAGCGCAAAATCAATGAGGGTGGAGAAGAGCTCGAACCTGATCTACAACGGCGGCAAGACAAAGAAGGCGGCGCCATCAGCAGAGGTATCGATATACTTCGACAACTCAAAGAACACCTTCCCGACAGACTCCCCTGAAGTCAAGGTCACAAGGATAGTCAAGCAGAACGGCCAGGGAGTATACAAGATAAACGACCTCACAAGCACAAGGACACAGATACTGGAGCTGCTCTCGCTCGCAAAGATAGACCCTAACGGCTACAACATCATCCTGCAGGGAGACATCATCAAGCTCATAGACATGTCACCTGTCGAAAGAAGGCAGATAATCGAGGAGATAGCAGGCATATCGGTCTATGAGGACAAGAAGCAGAAGGCAGTGAACGAGCTGGACAAGGTAGAAGGCAGGCTCAAGGAGGCAGAGATAATCCTCACAGAGAGGGATACATACCTCAAGGAGCTGAAGAAGGAGAGGGACCAGGCAAGGAAGTACAAGGACCTGGACTCGAAGATCACGGTCAACAAGGCCACTGCGCTGCACAGGCAGATGCAGAAGAAAGAGGCAGAGAAGGAAGAGCTTGACGAGAGGGTAGGCGGCCACAAAGCGGCGCTGGACAAGGCGAACAGCCAGGCAGAAGAGCTGAGAAAGCAAGTCATGGAGATGAAGAAGAGCATAGAGGAGATAAACCAGGAAATAGAGAGGAAAGGCGAGAAGGAGCAGCTCGCGCTGCACAAGGATGTGGAGCACCTCAAGATAGACCTCGCGACATCAAGATCACGCACAGAGACGTGCAAGGATGAGATAGCCAAGATATACACGAGAAAGGAGAACCTCCGAGAGAGCCTCAGGGAGCTCGAGCAGAAGCTGAAGCAGGCGCAGGCTGACAAGAAGGAGATGGAGAGGCAGATAGAGCAGAGGAAGAAGGAAGAGAAGGAGATAGACGCCAGGCTCGACCAGTTCAGGAAGAAGAACAAGCTCGAGGACGCGGAGAACATAGAGAAGGAGATAGACGAGCTCGACAGGAAGGCTGAAGAGCTGCAGAAGAGAGTCACAGAGGTCAGGCAGCAGCAGCAGGACCTGCTCAGGGAGAAGGACAGGGTCGAGTTCCAGATACAGTCTATCGACGAGAAGATAGAGAAGGTGCTCTCGATAGAGAAAGAGAACGAGGAGCAGATAAAGATACTCAAGCAGAACAAGGCAGAGTTCAAGAAGGCCGCGATGGAGCTCAGCCAGCTGCAGGCAGAGGAGAGCGGCATGGCGGCGGACATAGGCGACTCCAGGAGGAAGCTGCTCGAGGCGAACGAAGAGCTCTCAAAGCTGAACGCGAGACAGGCACAGATACAGGAGAAGCTCGGGGCCAATGTAGCGGTCAAGAGGATACTCGAGCAGAAGAGCAAGTTCAAAGGGGTCTACGGCACGGTGTCCGAGCTCGGAGAGGTCAACTCAAAATACGCGCTCGCGCTGGAAGTGGCGGCAGGCCCGAAGATAAAGAGCATAGTCGTGGAGAGCGACAAGGTCGCGGCAGACTGCATAGCATACCTCAAGAGCAACAGGCTGGGCATAGCCACTTTCCTCCCCATCAACAAGATAAGGGCAAAACCCGAGCCGCAGAACATACCCTCTCTGCTGGAGCAGAAAGGCGTCCACGGCAAGGCAGTCGACCTCATAACATACGACAGGAAATTCGACAATGTCTTCAGATTCGTATTCGAGAGCACGCTCATAGTGGAGAACATGGAGACCGCGAGGAAGCTTGGCATAGGCACGGCCAAGATGGTCACGCTCGACGGGGACCTCGCAGACCTCAGCGGGGCGATGACAGGAGGGTTCAGGCAGAAACGCGAAGGCCTCGGATTCAGCGAGAAAGAGGTCTCAGACTCCATAAAGAAGTACGAGAGGTCCCAGGCAGAGATGAGAGAGAGGCTCAGCAGGCTCGAAGCGAACAAGAAGGGGGCAGAGGAGCAGATAGTCAGGCTCAGGGAGCTCAAGGCCAACCTCGAAGGAGAGATAATAAAGATGGAGAAGTCGCTCCACCTCGAGGCAGGGGACATCGACGTCAACAAGAAGGTCAAGGCAGAGCTGAAGGCAAGGCTCAAGAAGATCGAGACAGACACCGACGCGGTCCTCAGGAAGGTCTCGGACAACAACAGGGAGCTCGCGAACAACAAGATAAAGAGGCAGGAGCTGAGGGAGAAGATATCCAAGCTGAGGAGCCCCACTCTGCTGGCAGAGCTCAACACGTTCGAGCAGAAGAAACGCGAGATAAGGGAATCGCACATCAAGCTGGACTCAGAGCTCGGCAGCATCGAGATGCAGATAAACACCATGCTCATCCCGGAAAGGGAGAACATAAACAAGATACTCAAGCAGCACGACAAGGAAGTTGACGCCTTCGAAGAGGAGATAAAGGACCTGAAGGAGAACATCTCCATAAAGGATGCTGAGCTCAAGGAGAAGGAGAAGAAAGAGAAGCAGTTCTACGCGCAGTTCAGGGACCTGTTCAACAAGAGGACCAAGATAAGCGACGACTCGAGCAAGAAAGAGGCCAGGATATACTCGCTCAACGACGACATAAGGAAGACAGAGCACAAGATAAACTCGATAAACCTGGAGCTGGCAAGGATAAACACAGAGCTCGAGGGCATGAAGAAGGAGTTCCAGCAGTTCGAAGGTGTGGAGATAGACCGCGAGAAGAGCGACATGCAGCTCGCAAGGGAGATAAACCAGTTCGAGCAGATGGTACAGAACCTGGGCACGGTCAACCTCAGGGCGCTCGAGATATACGACACAGTCGAGAAGGAGTACAGCGAGCTGCAGCACAAGAAGACCCTCCTCGAAAAGGAGAGGCTGGACGTGGTCGCGCTCATGCAGGAGATAGAGGGCAAGAAGAAGGTGATATTCGTCAAGACACTCGAGGCGCTTCAGGCAGAGTTCCAGAAGATATTCTCACAGCTGCTCACGAAAGGCGAGGCGTCGCTCGTGCTCGAGAACGAGGAGAACCCGTTCGAAGGCGGGCTCCTCATCAACGTCAGGCTGACAGGCACCAAGTTCCTGGACATACGCAGCCTGAGCGGCGGGGAGAAGACCATGACCGCGCTGGCGTTCCTGTTCGCGGTGCAGGAATACGAGCCGGCATCGTTCTACGTGCTTGACGAGGTCGACGCGGCACTCGACAAGAAGAACAGCGAAAAGCTCTCAGAGCTCATCCAGTCATACTCAGACAGGGCCCAGTACATCATGATAAGCCACAACGACGGCATAATAACGCAGGCAAACAACCTCTACGGAGTCAGCATGAACGAGCACGGCGTGAGCGATGTCGTGAGCCTCAAGATATGAACATGAGCCCAGACCCCACCAACTTCTCAAAAACTATTTAAATAGACCTGCATTAAACACCTCGAAAAGAGGTGTAGTTTGCAAAAGGATGCTGAAACTGATTCTGAAGAGGCCCCTGAGGTCATCAGCTTCGAGGAAGAGGCAATAGGGTACATAGAGGATGAGCTGGACCAGGGATACGGCCTGGACCAGATAAAGAAAGGGCTCATCGAGGAAGGATATCCTCAAGAGATGATAGAGTTCGCAGTCCAATACGTGCAGAAGCACCGCAAGGTCTCAAAGAAAGACAAGGAGAAAGAGGTCAAGCGGGCAGACGAGCACCACTTCCAGCGGAGGTTCAACCTGCCTGTCATGAGCATCATAGCAGCAGTACTTGTACTGATCCTCCTGTTCATGTTCATAAGGCTTGGAGAGGAAGAGCCGAAAGAGCTCCCTGAAAAGATAGACATATTCCTCTACGACAACCTGGGCATAGTCCCCGGGCAGCACAGGATAGCAAGCTCTATACAGACATACTCAAGGGATGAGCTGCTCGACAGCATAAAAGCAGGACTGACCCTCGAGCAGGAGAAGGCCAATCCCCTGCTCTCAAACCTAAAGGTGAGCGAGGCTGTGCAGGGGTTCCAGAAAAGGGTCACTGTCTTTGACATCACCGGCGGCGGAACAGGAATCCAGAAGAAGGCGCTTGTGGAGATAAGGTTCCAGGCGGACAGGGACTTAGACATCCTCAAGATAATCGAATCAGTCCCTAAGACAACCGCTGTATCGGACGAGATAGTGCTCACCCAAGGAGGAGTGATTGCAAAGAAAGACCCCATAATCATGTTCACGTTCAGCGACGTCAAGCAGGGGACCGCGCTCAAGGCAGTCTATGTCATCAACAAGAAGCTGTCGGTTCCCGACACGCTCACGTTCGCGGCAGAGGAGGCATCATTTCTGCCGCGCACAGCAGTGCAGAAGGTATGCGGAGACGGGAGATGCGTGGAGGGCGAGAGTTACCTGAGCTGCTGCCAGGACTGCGGCTGCCTCCCGGGCTTCAGCTGCGAGAGCAACGCATGCGTGCCCGCAGAGAAAGACCAGTGCAGCACAGACGCGGACTGCAACGACAAAGAATCATCGACAAGAGACACCTGCTCAGGGAGGCCTAAGACCTGCCAGCACACGCAGATAACAGAATGCGCAGGCGGAGACGGCTACTGCCCTGAAGCATGCTCATACGAGCAGGACAATGACTGCAAACCTGCCGCTGCCGAACCTGAAAAGACAATTGACCTGCCAGGGCTCAACATAACAGGCGAGCAGGAACCGCCGAAGATAACATTTGTCAGGCTGACGCCGGAAAACGTAACGATAGGCGGCGAGATACTCGTCGAGGCAGAAGCCACAGACGCCAACGGCAAAGAGGACATAGCGCGGGTGTGGTTCGAGGTGCTCGAGCTCGCCCAGACACACGGAGAGTCAGGGGACATGAACGACGCGGGAAAAGAAGGTGACAGCGCAGCAGATGACGGCACATACACCGCAAAGAACCCCATAGAAGAATATTACCTCACGGGCTTCTACCACGTAACAGTCTTCGCGCAGGACCACGCAGGCAACAAGAAGAAGTCACAGGCGACGTTCAGGGTGGTGTAAAATCGAAACAATAACGACCATCATCGGCCTGCTGGCCGCCACGGGCACAACAGCATCATTCATCCCCCAAGTCCTGAAGATATACAGGACAAAGAAGACCACCGACCTGTCCCTGAAGATGTACGCAATCCTCACCACAGGTGTGTTCCTGTGGCTTGTCTACGGGATAATTGAAAGAGACCTGCCAATCATACTCGCCAACGCGATAACATTCATCTTCTCATCATCTATACTTGCGCTGAAGATAAAGCACGGATAGAAAGAATGAAATAATGAAGCAAACATAGAACAACATTCAGAACCTTTCCAGTATCTTCGCGATCCCGTCTGCAGTCCTCTCCCAGGTGTGCTTCTCCATCATCGCCTGCCTGGCAGCCTTGCCCACCTCCTTCCTGAGATACAGGTCCTTGGCCAGCTTGCGCAGCAGGATGTAAAGCCTGTCCACGTTCCTGGCAGGGAAGACAAAACCGTTCCTCTTGTGCTCGACATATTTCTCCACATAGCCGACAGGGGTGACAACAACAGGAAGGCCGCAGGCCATCGCCTCCATCGTGGTCAGGGATGTCGTCTCTGTCAGGCTCGGCAGGACATATATGTCCATCGCCTGGTAATACTGCACAGCATTGTCGACAGGACCCACCACCTTGACATCCTCCATGTCCTCAAAAGGCTCCTTGAGCTCTCCACCGACGAGAAGAAGCGTCGTGTTGGGCCTCTCGGCATGCAGTTTCCGGAAAGCATCATAAAGCGTCGGGACATCCTTCTCCCTGCCGAACCTCCCAAGATAGCCTATCACCACATTGTTGGGGTTAAGCCCCACCCTCTCCTTGGCAAGTATCTTCGACTCAGCAGGCTGGAACCTCCTGACATCGACGCCAAGGTAGACGACCTCCTTCTTTGAGTCTATCTTCTGCTCCTCAAGCAGAGGTATCATACCCTCAAAAGGGACTATGATCATGTCGCACTTGTTGTACAGGAAAGGTATGACCTTCCTTATAGTGAACTCGACAAACTCCCTGAACCGCTTCAGGGACTTTGAGAACAGGAACCACTCGACAGAATGCACAAAAGAGACCAGCGGCTTCCGGTGCTTGTTCGCGTAATACATCGCAAGGGCGCCGATAGGCCCGATGCTCTGGGTCCAGACGACATCAGAATTCTTCACGAGCTTTATGAGCTGTGAGCGCTTCACTTTCGCAGGGTTTATATCAGCGACCTTCCACCTGGCAACAGGGAACCTCAGGACGGTCACGTCCTCGAAACCCTCGAACTTGCCAGGATAACGGGGCGCGGCGATCACGACATCAAAACGCTTCGCCAGGTGAGGCACAACCTCATACAGGAACCTCGATACACCATCCCACCTCGGAAGGAAACAGTCAGTCGCTATAAGCAACGTCTTCCTCTTGACCTGCTCATCCATCAGCAAAAAACCTCACTTCACCTTGGTAAAAGATTCTGCAAACCTGCACCGGTTCTCCAGGCCGCTCCTGAAAGCCTTCCACAACAGACCCGGATAAAGCTGGAATATGTACATGTGCTGGCTCCTGAAACATTTAAGGGCGTTCCACTTGAGAGCGAAAGTGTCAGAGATGTCGGTTAGCAGCTTGGGGTTCTTGCTCAGCCTGACATCCTTGGCCCATATGTTGAATACGAAGATATCCCCCTTGTACCCCATCCTCTCAGTCACCTTGTCGACAGCCTCCCATACTGCCAGATGGTCAGAATATATCATGTCATCCGGCGAATGCGTGAATATCTTCGAAGGCCTGTACTTCCTTATCAGCTTCTCAAGAGGCTCCAGATTCTTCTTATCCTTCACCTCCTCCTTAAGCTCAAAATCCTTCATGCCCAAGAAGAACGTCTTCTCAATGCCAACCACGCGGCCGGCAGTCTTAGACTCCTTGACGCGCATCTCCACAGTATGCCTCTTCTGAAGCCACCAATGGGATTTCTCACCATAAGAAAATATAACAGCGATCACCCGCTTGCCCTCTTTAGAGTATTTCGCGATAGTGCCTCCTGCGCCGATTATCTCGTCATCAGGATGCGCGCAGATTATGAGGATGTTCTCGGGCTTTGACTTGGTCTTGGTCTTCTTAGCCATAATACAACCATAGTCAGGTGTGTTTATAAATTTTTTTGAGAAAACAGTAAATCAAGATGACTTGCTGAGGGAAGCAACAAGCACCTTTACCTTATTTCGTATATCACTCAGCACAACACCTGCCTTCTCAGAGTCATCCTCAGGACAGTCGGAAACAGACCATACCACAACCTTCTTTCCCTGCTTCCGACTCTCACAGAAGATTGATTCAGGCACATCATCAGCGACAATGACCACCATATTCTGCCATCTCAACAGCGGAATATCCAGAGTCCTGGGAGGACCGAGCGGCATTATGCCTTCCTTTTCCATATTGGATATTATAGCACCGCTTATATCGCTTCCCTTGATTATGCCCGCGCTTCTCGCCTGGTGTCCTAAACCCTCGGCGATACTGTTGAAGAACGCCTCTGCGGCCTTGCTCCTGAACCTGTTGTACTTGCAGACAAAAAGCACATTCAACCCGAAGCACCTCATCAAGATATGCTGAGAAAAATTTCAATGCGCCGGCCGGGACATTCGTCAAAACTGCGTTTTGCCGATGCTTAAAACACGGTTTTAAGTTCGAACCCGGATACACGGCTGCCTCCGCCAAAAACTAGCTTGGAAGGCCGTAGTCATAACCATTAGACCACCGGCGCAGATAGTGAGCATGAATGGAAAAACAGGTGTATATAAAACTTATTGTATGCACCCGACTAAACAGGCTATGCCTATCTTATAGCCTCACGGACCTGCTTCACAAACCTGGGAAAATCCTCCACATTCACGCATGCGCCGCATGCGTACTCATGGCCTCCGCCATAGCCTGTGACCCCGTCCAATGCCTTGCCTATCACTGAAGGCAGGTTCAGGCCAGGACTGGTCCTCAGCGAACACTTCATCTCACCCGACTTCTCGCGCGCCACAAGGATGACCTTGTCAGGATACCTGTACAGGAGCTCATTGGACAGCTCGCCTGTGAAGCTCATCTTGTCCTCCTTGTACTTCACGACAAGAAGCCTGCCCTTCGACACCTTCTTCATCGAGAAAGCGAGCAGCTTTTCGTAAAGCGTGTTTATGCTATCGAAACGCTTGAGGATAAAATTCGCCCTCGACGTCGTGCCCCTGAGAATCTCTTGGGGAGACTCTATCCGCGTAAATATCTTGACGCACTTCATCACATCCTGGGTCCTGCCCTTCAGGATGAAGTTCATGATCTTGACAACCTTGGAGTAAGGCGAGTCGAAAAGGGCCTTCTCAGGACGCCTGATGGACGCCGGCAGAAGCTCAGGATACTTCCTTGAGAACTCCTCAGTCACGGTGCTCAGCTGCCAGTCACCTATGATCCCCGCAGCAGCTATCCAGAGGTCATCCGGCCTGGATTCCCTGACCACATTGTAACAGTGGTGCGAGACGCATGTTATGTCATTGACATCCTCCACACGCGGGTTGAAATACTTCACACCGGGTATGATTATCGGCGAATGGTGGTCTATCCACACTATGGGTATGCTGCGGAACTCATCCACAAAATCCTGATCAAGTATGGCAAGGTCAAGGATGAATATCTTGTCCGGCCCATACTCCTCAACCACCTTGAAGAAACGGGAGTCGACCTTAGGGTGGGACTTCACGCACACACCCCTGCCCTCAAGCTTGTACCTATAGAGCAGAAGGAAAGAAGACAGGCCATCACTGTCATCATGGAAAAAATAGAGCGGCCTCTTGCAGTTATCAAGTTCTTCCAGAATCTGTGAATATTGTTTTTTTGTCAGCATCTTGAAAACCTAGATAAAAAAATAAAAAAAAAATGGTTTCAAATCAAAACCACAACCAAAACTGAAATAGCCTAGGTATAACAGAAAAAGAGGCAATATATAAACCTTTTCCTCGGCAGTATCAGGGGCTAAAAAGCTCAAATTCATGTGACTGAAGCCTTTCCACAAAGGGGTTTTAAAGCATTCACTTTCACCCAGAAGTACTATTTTGCACCCTTATTACGCTCTTCCCCGGACACTTCCGGACCCCCAATCATACATGGCAAGACCAAGCAGGACAAGCACAGCAAAGGCGATGAGCCAGTGCCTAAACCCCATGTCCTCATGATAATCGAACTCGGCATCGCTGAAACCGGAGCCGACACGCACTGCCATGAAACCGGGCGATACCGCCAGCACATCCTGCGCAGCGCCGTTGACCACCGCATGCCAGCCAGGATGATAGCTCATCTTGAACAGCAGAAGACAGGAACGGTTGGTCAGGACAGACGCGACATACGTGTTGAGAGTGCGGTTCTCATTGAACACCTCGCCGCAGGAAGGGAGGACTGGCCTGTCATGATCCTTGAAACGCGCCTTCATCTCCGCCTCTGT
Source organism: Candidatus Woesearchaeota archaeon (assembly GCA_016929255.1). Lineage (GTDB taxonomy): Archaea > Nanobdellota > Nanobdellia > Woesearchaeales > UBA11576 > JABMQF01. The sequence goes on along the minus strand of JAFGJH010000031.1, from coordinate 11,478 downwards.
GAAATGGTTGTCCTCCTCATCGATGACCCAATGATATTCCTCTGCATCCAATGCTTCTGCCTCATGCAGTATCGTGACAAAATCCTTATTCTCCATAGCATACGTGTTCAGCCAGGCCCGGTTCACAGACCTGACAAAATCAGAATGCATACTGCCGCTGTACATAAGAGCTGTGGAAGAGTCGACAAGGTCAAAAAAACCTGTTGTGGGTATCGAATAAAGCGTGTAATTGCCTGCGACAAATACCTGCTCAAAGAAATGCTGCTCAGGCGGGCGGTCAGAAGGCATCAATGCGTACCTTATGTTGTAAAGATTGAAGAAGTGCTGGCTCGGAAGCATGAAGTACTGCGTATAATAGAAAGCAAGGTTGTCCTGCGAGCCGATTGATGAAGAACCAAATGAGTCATGGGCAGTGTACACCGGCAGAAGAGACTCGTAATAAGGCTGCTGGAAGCCGAGTTCCGGGCGGGCAATGAACCTGCCGTCGGGAGCGCCCCGCAAGAAGAGCACAAGCCTGGAGAATGAACCGCTGTCAAAGCCTGAATTGCTGAACCTGCACAGCTCCCTGTTGGTCAGGAGGACCTGCATGAAAACAGGCAAGGCGATCAGCACAAGAATAATGCAAAGGACAAATATGGGCACCCGCCTATCCCTCCTCAAGAGAAAAAGTCTGCTGAGCCCGCGGTACAGGAAGGCAAAACCCGCACCTATGAAGAAGAGAGCGAAGAACTGCAGGGCAAACATGAGCCTGAACACCAGCATGTAACCCGTGCCCGGTATGATATCAAACAGCACACCCCAGAACGACCTGCCGAAAGATATGGAGAGAAAAAAAACAAGGCCTGCAATGGCGATACCGAGAGGAAAATCACATTTCAGTCTCCGGGCGACAGCAGCATAAACACCTATGAAGAAGAAAAGGGTCAGTATCGCGAACGGGAACCTGAATAAGTCAAGAGTCCTGCCTGAAAAGAAGTCGAACAGCACCTGAGGCATGCTGTTCTGGTAATAGTCAGCTGTCGTAGTGTAGAACGTGCTGCCGTAATACGCGCCCTCACGCAGGAAAGGCACATAGAAATGCGAGACGACGACAAAGACAAAAGCAAAGACCACCAGCAGGCAGGCGGCACGCCTGAAAAACTCCCTTGACGACGTGAACGAGCGGCCGTCGAAGAAAAGGACAAGGCAGGAGATACCAAGCGCATACCCTACGATAGGATGGACAAGAAGAACCAGTGAGAAGAACAGCACCGAGAGGAAATAAGAGCGCCTCTCAGACAGCGTGACGTACACCCTCGCCAGAGCTATAGGAAACAGAAACACCGCAAGAAGCTGCGTGAAAAGGCCGTGATTGACAAGAGAGAAGCCAAGATCCCCGTGGCCGACGCTGCTCGAGAGGGCAAAAGCGAACAATGACGCGAATGCGGCAGGCAGGGAGGCAAGCTTCAGCTTCCGCAGGCCATAATATATGCTTAAAGGGAAAAAAGTCACTGCCATGACGATAAGCAGCTTCTCGATGACCAGTATCGGAAGCAGCCCGAAAGACAGATAGTTGAGGATAACCATGAAAATGTGAGCGAAGTACTGGTAATAGCTGTAGGCAGGAAAACCCATCACCCAAAGCTGGTTCCAGTTCCCGAAGAAACCCTTGTCCGCCTCCAGGCGGAACTTCACGGCCTGGGCAGCGGCGTAGTGAGCTGTCCCGTCGCCAGACACCAGGCACCAGCCCTGAAAAAGAGGTATGAGAAGCATGAAATTGATGATGACTGCGGCGATGATGATGATCCTGGCCAGTCTCTCATCATCGTAAGGCACCGACTTAACCGACCTCACCAACTTCACCGACTTTCTTCTCTTTTTTCCAACCATCTTACAGATCCACCACTTCTGCGGTCGAGACCGCAACCTGGACAATCCTGTCCACATCGAACTTCCGCTCCTCCTCAAGCACCCTGGAGAGCGCAGCCCTTGTGGCAGGACCCTTGGGCACTATGCTGCAGGAGGCAGGAGCGCTCCCGCCGACATCATAAGTCCCTATCCTCTTCGCGATGTCCACTATCTCCTGCTTGTCATTGCAAAGCAGAGGCCGGAGTATAGGGAGCTGAACAGCATCCGAGACCACAACCAGGTTGTCAAGGGTCTGGGAAGCAACCTGTCCCAGATTGTCTCCGGTTACCAGGCAGCAGCAACCTTCCTTCCTCGCGACCGCCTCTGCAATTCGGAACATAAACCTCTTGCATAAGATGCAGATGAGGCTGCTCTGGCAGCCCCTGACAAGATTATCCTGCACAAGCTCACCGTGCCTGATGATGTAAAGCTTCCTTATTCCGACTTTCCTGCACAGTGCCTTGACAATGTCTGCAGAGCCCGGCGGCGCTAGAAGCCCATTCGAGCAGTGGACGCCGATGATTTCGACACCTTTCCGCCTCATGAGCCATACGGCGACAGGAGAGTCTATGCCTGAAGATACAAGGGCCACAGCGCGTGAGCATTTCATCCAGAAGAGCCTGAAACAACAACCGTTTAAAAATGTTATTGAGCAAAACCTATTTAAAGTGGCTGATAATCCCGGAGTATATGAGATTCAATTTCGTATACTCAACATACGCGCATCTCAGGATATGATTAGCCAGTTCTGCATCGTTTAACACTTTTTTCACTTGAAACAACACTCTAAAGGTGAACATCATGGAGAATGAAGAACAGAAGAAAGAATACAAGCAATTCGAATGGATGAGGAGATACAACACGCTTGACGACTACCCCCAGATAAAGGGGTATGACTTCGAGAAAGGCTTTGACCTGGACAGGTTCATAGAGTCACTGGCGACAACAGGCATACAGGCTACAGAAGTCTCGAGAGGGATAGAGATAATAAACAAGATGATAGACAGCAAGGCAAAGATATTCCTCTCATTCACATCGAACCTCATATCATCAGGCCTCCGCGAGGCCATCACTTTCCTCGTGAAGCACAAGTTCGTGGACGTCATCGTCACATCAGCGGGAGGCGTGGAGGAGGACGCCATAAAGACTCTGAGGCCATTTGTTGTCGGAAGCTTTGACGCGCCAGGAAGGGTGCTTTTCGAGCAGGGGGTCGGAAGGATAGGAAACATATTCGCCCCCTTCGACCGCTACCTGTACTTCGAGAGGTTCATGAACCCCTTCTTCGACAAGATGTACGAGAAGCAGAAAGAGCTCGGCAGGCCCCTGTCCACCACAGAATTCACATACCACCTCGGCCTGCACCTCAAGGACGAGAGCTCATTCCTCTACTGGGCCGCGCGGAACGACATACCCGTCTTCTGCCCTGCGCTGACCGACGGAAGCATAGGAGACCTCTTCTACTTCCAGAAGCAGAAGCACCACGACTTCTACATAGACATAGTCGACGACCACAAGAAGATGATCAACATCGTTCTTGAGAGCGACAACAACGGCGCGATAATCTTGGGCGGCGGAGTGCCGAAGCACTACGTGCTGAACGCCAACATATTCAAGGACGGCCTCAACTACGCGGTGTACGTGACCACAGCACAAGAGTTCGACGCATCAGACAGCGGCGGGAACCAGCAGGAAGCCATGACCTGGGCAAAGCTGAAAGTGAATGCGCCGAGCGTCAAGATAAAGTGCGAGGCGACAGTGGTTTTCCCGCTGATGTTGACCGCGACATTCGCAAAGAGGTACTGGGACAGCACCCAAAAAGGTGCCGGAACCGACAAAAAAACCAAAAAAGACAATTCTGGCTGAAATAAGTGATAAACGCGCTTAAAACCCATATAAACAAAACCTTTAAATAAAACCTGCCAGCCAAAGCGCAGCTTATCATCAGGAGGAGTGATAACAACCGGAAATGAACCACACAGAATTCCCAGAAATGCAGGACGCAGAAGTCCATACTAATTCTTACCTCCGCCCAAGATGGCCATTCGCCAGCGTTGAAGACGGCCTTCTGCACATAGATGGAAAGTCAGTCGAGGAAATTGCCCGAAAGTACGGAACGCCTTTCTACATGATAATCGAAAAGGAAGTCAGGTCCAGGCTAAAGCGGTTCCGCAAGGCATTCGCTTACCGCCCTTTCCAGCCCCAATACGCAGTCAAGTGCAACTCGAACCCCGCAATACTCCAGATAATCCGCGAAGAGGGTTTCGAAGCGGACACATCCAGCATGGGGGAGATAATGCTGGCGCTGAAAGCCGGCTTCCGGCCGGACCAGATAACCCTCACCAACCAGTACAAGTCCCCCGAAGAACTCCACCTGGCAATATCTCTCGAGATAAAGGCACTGGGCATAGACTCGCTCGAGGACCTCGAAGACATGGTGAGGATGGCAGAGACGCTGAACAAAGAAGCGAACATATTCCTCAGGATAAATGCCAATATCAGGAGAGGAGAAGACTACGACACTTCAAGGCACCAGTACGGAATACCTCTTGAATCTGCAGAAGAGGCGATAAGGATCGCGGCAAGAGAGAAGCACACCAGACTGGCCGGACTGCACTGGCACGGCGCATACGTCCCGGAGCCAGGGGTATACCTCGAAGCGCTGAGAAAGATAACAGACCTGGCCGAATTCGCAAAAAGGGCAGGCAACCCTCTTGAATACCTTGACTTCGGAGGAGGCTTCCCTGCGGAATACGGAGACGAAAAAGCATTCACGCCAGAGGAAGTAGGGGAATCATTCTCAAGAACACTCGAAAGGATAATAAAGCAGAAAGGACTAGAACGGCCCACACTCATATTCGAGCCAGGCAAGTTCATCGTGGCTAATGCGGGGCTTGCAGTCTTCAGGGTGGTCAGCTTCAAGAACTTCGGCGAGCAGAAGATACTCATAAGCGACGGAGGGACATACAACATGCTGCCTGACCCGCTGATATGGGACTGCTACTACCACATCCTTCCGGCCAGCAGGATGGATGAAGCGCCTGACGTCAGGTATGCTGCAATCAAAGGCAACACCTGCGACCACCTCGACTCGATAGCGAAGGGAAGGATGCTGCCACCCCTCAGGAAAGGAGACCTGCTCGTGGCAACAGACTGCGGAGCATACAGCAATGTCATGGCATCAAACTTCAACGGCAGGAAGATACCTCCCATGCTCATGCTCAGGAAAGACGGTGAGATAGAGATGATAAGAAGGCCGCAGACATATGAAGAGCTGTTCTCGCCAGAGCTGGATAGAGAGCCAAGAGAAGACGACCGACTGGTCGCTGACATACTCCGCGAACACCTGGACGACAAGCTCACGGCAAGACGCTTAGAGCATAAAGGATTCCTTCTTCAGCACCCTTAATAAATCGGCACCCTTAAGAAAAACACAGTCATATATCAAGGCTGACCCTGCACATGTATCCGTCAGCAGTCTTCCTGAACTCATACTGGTGGTAAGTCACTGCCTTGACCACCGTACTCCCTTTTTCCCGGCTCACGGGCTCGCCGGAGACGAACGCGACAAGATGCGTGTCATCAATCTCTGTTATCCTGAACCTCGAGAAGAACATGCACTCTATGTCGACTGATGCTATGAGTGACTGCAGCCAGTTCACCATAAGGTCGTCCACGCTGTCAGCCTCGACCTCGATCTTCTTCTCTTCCTTCGGCTGGATGGCGTCAAGCTTGCACATCACAGAGAACAATGCCTCGGCAGCATTGGCGAAGACATCATTCAATGTCCTGCCATACGCCTCGAACATCACGTCAGAGGTTATTCCCTCAATAAACTTGTACCTCTCCATCTTCAGCCCTTTCAGTAAGGAACTATCCTGTCATCATCAAGAATATCATTCACTCCGGACTTAGGCGCAATGTCATCGTCCCCTGTATCCTCTGACAGGAGCTGGGCTGCAGACAGTCCTGCAGATGATGAGGGAGATGACTGCTGCGAAGAAGCAGTCGACTGGCTGAATATCGAGAACAGTCCGCCTGAAGCAGGCTCTGACTTAGACTGCTGCGACGACGGCGCTTCCTGTGGCTGTGAAGGGCTGTCGCCGAACATGCTGAACATGCCGCCTGCAGGGGAAGGGTCATCGAATATGTTCCCCGAAGAGCCAGAGCCATGGCTTACGACAGCACCGCTGCCAGAAGATGATGAGAGCCTCCTGAGCATGTCAGCAAGCGCCGCAAGCTCCTCCCTTGAATCGTTCTTGGTGTCAACCTCTATCTTCATGAGCATCACCTCGGGCGAGGCGCGAACATTTGCCGGCTCGCGCTCTTAATCAACTTATGAGGCCAACGTTCCCAGTAAGGGACGTCCCCTTGCCAAATCGACATGTTCACTGAAAGGCGCTGCACAAATTGGCAAAAATGCCCGCGCCTTAGCGAATAGCAAAAACATCAGCCGGATAAAGGCCAGTAATACAGGTAGACTATCCTGTAATCGTTGGTCCTATTAGACGTGATAAAGACAGTCTCTGTATAAATATCCTTCGCTCCCTTAAAAGGAGCCGGCGCTCCTATCGAGACCTTCAAGTCATATGATGAAGGGATGTACTGCCTGACAATCAGCCGGGCGCAGGTCTCATTGCCTGCGTAGACACACTCCCTGAAGTCATCCCTCTGCTCAAGAGAAGAGAGTATCTCCAGCGGAGTCTTTGCGCCCTTCGGGCTCACCCCCTTGAGTACGACAAAAACGACAAAGATGAACGTGATGAAGAAAGCAAGGAACGCCTCAAGCGTCCTCATGTACGCCTTCCTGTTCCCCGTCCTTCTGGTCCTGTATACCATATCACCACACCGTCAAGGTTATCAGAGCCCTCCTCGGCTCATAAAAATCATCGATGATCACACCCTCTATCTTCCGAGCATAGATATCCTCCGCCTCCGGCTGAGGGGCACCGTACGACGCAGACACAACATCGCCCGACACAGCCACATTGAAATCCCTGTCCCCGGGGAAGCGGAACACCTGCTTAAGATAGCTGTAATCCCTGTTCCTCATCAAGGAGACCTGCTTGGCAGAGACAGTCCTAAGGGTCTCTGTCACACCCACAACAGGATTCAGCGGATATCCGCCCACTTCACCCAACCCGCCGCTGTGGAGCATGATCACCATGCTGTCCTCATCACCTGCAGTGAGGTCAAACTCAAGCCGCACCAGGACGTTGGTCTCGTTAGCGCACAGCCTGAACGAGATGTTCCTCCCGAAAGTGACCAGCAGCCCGGAGTCAGGACCGTAGAGGTCGAGGAAGTCGCTCTCATAATACCTGCACGACGGGCCTATGCCGTAATCGACTTCACCACGGCTCATCGGGCTGAAGTAGAAGTAAGTGTAATTATACGCAGAGAACTCCACAGCAACAGAATGGTTCCTGAAATCAGCAGAAGAAATGTAAGAGTATATCCTCGAGTTCTCTGAGATGAAATAAGATGTCATGTTGACATTATCGCCTGCGCGCACATACTTCGCGAGCAGGGTCGAGTTCCCGAAATCGCCTTCGCCCCCTATATCAGTCTCATCCACCTCGACAGAGAACCCTGAAAGCCTGGGCTCACCCATGAAAGACACCCTGTCAAGCAGGCCTCCGTCAAAGTAAGCAGAAAAAGACCCGAACCCTGCGCGCCCCTCATCAGCCATCATCGGGAAGAGGGGGATCATCCTTATCGCCTTGTGCGGATAGTATATCCTGAACACGCTCGTGTTGGAGAGGTTTGCGAGAAAAAACATCCTGCCGCTGTCTATGACAAAATGGTCTGCGGAGTGCGCAATGTCCGCCGCAGGCCAGTCCTGCGTGAAAGGGATGATGATGGGCTCGTAATCCGAATGGAGACTGCCCGGGACAAAGACCTTTATCCTGCTGATGTCCTGGAAAAGCGCATCCCTGACACCATCATCAAGCACATCAAGAAGAACGTCCATGCTCTGCGAAGGGGAGAACATGGGCTTAACAAAGATGAAGAACCATGCAAGGTAAAGAAGGAATATGGCAAGGGACATCGCCCAGTCTACATGGCTCAAGCCCTTCTTAGACCTCTTTTTGAACATATTAAGGTAGAAATATGGTTTTCTATTAATAAATATTGCTGCTAATATTGCTGCTATAACCAGCCAAGTTCAATAATAAGGGCGTCCCATGTAGGGTATTCTGTAACAATGGCTGGCTTGAGGCCCATCTCCTTGATGACATTTGACAGGTGCTGGACAACCCCTGGATTGGTCAGGAGGCGGAACCTGCGCTCGTCCATGAGCAAAAGTTCATTCGGCACGCCATAGCCGCGCGTCAGGTGGCACTTGGCTGTGAGCAGCTTCCTGCGCATGAAACTCTTCTGCTTCACCGTGAGCCTGGTGAGCTGTCCGGCATAGCTGAAGCCCGGAGTCATGAACGGAAGATATATCACTCCCCTCGTGAGCGTTCCGTCCTTATTGACGATGTCAAACTTCTGCGCAACATTCTTGGCTCGGCGCTGTATCCTTTTGGCTAATTGGACCCTATCTTTCAGTTTTGCCGTACAATAATGCACAGAGAATGAATAATCATTTTTCAGCGCTTCGCGCAAAAGAACTTTAGCCAGAGCGTCCGAGCCCTTGACACCACAGGAAAGAGTATCCTTTGTGCGCATCCCCTGCTCGCTGAGGCGATTCGCCTTGGCATCAGAGATCTCCAGCTCGTTGATGTTGAGGAACTTGACCTTCCTATCCAGGAAATTCATCAGTTTGAGAGTGCTCTGTCTCTTGCCGGGTATCACAGGGATCTCCACGCCGACATCCCAATCCAGCTTTGCAGCGTCGTCGATGCGGTGCCAAAGCCTGTCGTCGCCGAGGTCTGGATGGAAGCGTATCTCATCAAGGCCTGCTTCGTGAAGACGCTTCAGGCGATCAGGAGATGCCAGGTCAAAGCTTGTGTAGAGATGGATATGAAATTTCTTTCCGAAGCGCAACTTCAATGACCTGATGAATCCCAAGGTGCGCTCAAGCTTCACAAGAGGGTCGCCGCCGGTGAAGCCCGCGCCCCTTGCATCGGTCAGGACCGCTTCCTTTATTATGTCTCTGATGTCCCTTGTCGGCCACTCATTGGCATAGGTCACGTCATGCTGATGCTTCATGTCAGATATAGGGCAGTAATAACAGTTCCTCGGGCAGAGACCGGTCACGAACATAACAAGCTTCTCGCCCCTGACACAGAACCGGCAGCCGCGGGGGAGCGGGCCTAACTTCCAAGAGTGATAATTCGTGCGGCATATTTCTCTTCTGCTCATATCCAACGCCTGACCTTTTTCTTATACTCAACATACCTCTTCCCGAATCTGCGCTCCATCAGCTTCTCTTCATAAGGTACGAACACCAGCTGAACAGCAATGATGAAAACCAAAGGGACACCCAGACCCAACACGTTGCCCACGCATACAGCGAGCCCTGCAAGGAAAAAGAACATCCCCAAGTACATAGGGTTCCTCGAAAACCGGAATACCCCTCCAGTCAAGAGAAATCTCGGGGCACCGAAGTCATGCCGTGTCTTATTAGTCTTGAAGACGCTGCTTGCGGCAAAATTGAGCCAAACACCCAGAAAAACGAGAACCAACCCGAACATAGAGCAGGGAAACCTAATCAGATTAAAATCCCTGAACAAGAACCTTATCAGAACAACTAACAGAATGCCTGTGTAAAAATAGGTTGGAGGCATGTTAAGCTTCTTCATTTTAGGAAAAGGTCCTGGTAGTTCTTGAATATGTTGTTTGCGGCATCCTCAACAGTCATGCCCTTGATATCGGCGATCTTCTTCAGGGACTCTATGACAAATGCGGGCTCGTTTCGCTGGCCGGAAAACGGCGAAAGGTAGGGGCAGTCGGTCTCTGTCAGAAGCTGCGAGATATGGACTTGCCTGATCATCTGCTGGAAGTGCTCGCTCCTGACAACATTCGTCGGGATTGAGAAGCTCCAGCCCCTTTCAGCGGCGCGCGTGATAAGAGATTTCCTTCCAGAGAAGCAGTGCAGGACCACTTTCTTCGCGCCTGCCGCGTCAAGCATGTCAATCACTTCCTGCTCTGCCTTCCTTGAATGGATGATGAGAGGGATCTCGAGCTTCTTTGACAGGTCTATGAACTTCTGGAAAATATCCTTCTGCATATTTGCATCCTTGCAGTTCTTGTAGTCCAGCCCCACCTCCCCCAAGGCGATGGGCTTTGCCTTCTCTATCTTCTCCAGCTCCTCATCAACATCATAAGGCAGCATCTTAAGGGGATACCCACCGCAGCTGACCTCTTCCTGCAAGGCGTCAGGGGGGTAGATTCCAAGAGCAGGCCTGACAATGTCATACTTCTCAGCGAAATGGAGGACGTACCTGTTGGTCTCAGGGTCCACGCCATTGGCTATTATCACCTTGACCCCTGCAGCCCTGGCCCTGGCCACAACCTCATCGCGGTCCTTGGAGAACATCTCGTGGTCCAGGTGCGCGTGCACATCAATCAGCATCAACATGACATTCCCGGCCCACGCAACATATTTAAAACTAACTTAAAACTAACTTTTAAACCAAAAAAAGATTTAAAAAGGCTTAAAAAGCCATAACAACAACATTTATAAAGAAAATGCCAATATCCAGAACCCGCAGTCAGGGGCTTTTAAGCACAATCTCTAAAAACAATAAAGGTGGTAAATAATGGCAATTGTAGGTTTTGAATTCACAAAAATCAATGTGCAGAGACAGGAAGTCGCCAAAGGCAAGATCAACATAAGCAACAATGTAGGCATAACCGACATCAAGAAAAGCGACCTCCAGCTGGGAAAGTCGAAACAGAACGGGATAAGATTCTTCTTTGAGTACAGGTCATCCTACGAGCCGGGCTTCGCAAAGATAGAGCTCGGGGGGATCATACTCTACCTGACAGACGAAAAGAACGCCAAGGAGATAACAGAAGCATGGGAGAAGGAGAAAAAGATAAAGAAGGATGTCGCAGAGAAGATAATCAACGCCATACTGACCAAGTGCAACATACAGTCCATAATACTCAGCAACACCGTCAACCTGCCCCCTCCGGTGCCGATGCCGCACGTGAACGTCGCGACAGGGCCCAAGCAGGAACCTGCCAAAGAAGGGAAGAGGGAGGAAAAGAAGGAAGACCGGAAAGAGCGTCAGGAAAGCCTGAAGAAATAAGCAGAGAACAAGGAAGAAAAAAAGGACAATAGAAAGGAAATGCCGAGCGAGATAAACCTCAAGGTCGCGGAAGCCATCCAAGACGACGTGAACAAAGGCATAGTAAGGATAGACAGCAACCTAATGCACCAGATAAATGTGCGCAGCGGGGACATCGTCGAGATAGAGGGCGAGAGGAAGACCGTCGGAATCGTCGACAGGGCGTACCCCGGCGACATAGGCCTGAACATAATCAGGATGGACGGCATCCTGAGAAGGAACGCAAAGACAGGCATAGGAGAGATAGTCAAGGTCAGGAAGGCAGAGGTCAAGCCCGCGAAGAAGGTAGTCGTGGCCCCTGCAAGGAGGGGCATAATGATACGTGCGCCGCCGGAGCTTTTCCAGCAGGGAC
>JAFGJH010000030.1 GCA_016929255.1 Candidatus Woesearchaeota archaeon | reverse complement strand
GCGGTAAAATATTTATGTCTTTGCCGGCAACGCAATCTAGCAGCGTGGCGCTGCTCTTGATGTCCAACAATAATCTGTTGAGAGCCCGTAACGAGCTCTCTTCCCCTTTGCTTCTATCGAAGCAAAGTTTATAAACCCCTTTCTCGCTCCAGGATATATTGCCCAGCACACGGGAAAGCCTGTAAAGGGACCGCGTGCGGGTCGCAGGGCGATAATAATGCGGCGATAGACGTTTCTGGTTCTATTGCTGTCTCAACATAGTATTGGAGGAGAGAAAATGGCAGATGAACAGCTTTTGGTACCGATTGACAATTATCTGAAGGCAGGCATCCATATAGGGACCAAGTTCAGGACGAAGTACATGGATAACTTCATCTATAAGACAAGGCCCGATGGCCTGTATGTCCTGAACCTGCAGAAGATTGATGAGAGGATAGGCATTGCCGCGAAGTTCCTTTCGCGCTACGAGCCTGATGATATAATGATTGTTTGCAGGAGGGAGAACGGCTGGAAGCCCGTGTCTATGTTCGGCAAGGTCACCGGTTGCAGGGTCTTCGCAGGAAGATATCCGCCTGGAATCCTTACCAACACGAATCTCAAGGACTTTATCGAGGTCAAGGTTCTCCTGGTTGTCGACGCCTGGCCCGACAGGAACGCGATCAATGACGCGATAAAGGTGGGTGTGCCTGTTGTCGCATTGTGCGATACCAACAACCAGACCAACAACATCGACGTTGTCATACCTTGCAACAACAAGGGGAAGAAGTCTCTTGGCCTTCTGTTCCACATACTTGCGACGCACTACCTGAAGGAGCGTGGATTGCTGCAGAAAGAGCAGGAGATTGATTATAGCGTCGATGACTTCACAGAGCAGTGATTTTTTTTTAGTTTTTTTCTTTTTTTACCCTTTGAACTCTTCTATCCCTTCATTGATTATCCTGAACATCGCTTCCCTGTCTTCTGCTATGCTTCGGTGTTTCTTGAGCACTGCCTTGCGTATGCCTTTATGCCCTCGTTGGAGCTCTATCAGGCATTTGCTTCCGTATTTCAGTATGTCCCCGCCGACAGGCTTGACATTCTCTTTTTCATCGAAGCTTGAGTAGACCTGGTTCGTGACCAGCACCGGTATGTTTTTCCTGCGCGCTATCTCGCTGAGGTATGATATCTGCATCCCGAGGTCCTTGTTCACAGTGTAGACATCGTCTGTCTGGCCTATCTCCAGCCTGTAAAGCATGGATATGGTGTCGACGATGATTATGCCTATGTTCTCATCTATGAGCTTGCTCAGCTTGCCGAACGCGTTCCTCTGTTCTGAGAAGTTGGTCGGTTTCAGGAATATTATCTTCTCTACGAGCTCCTTGTAGCCCTCAGGGGAGATCTGCTTGAGCCTCTCGACGGAGAAACCTCCTTCGCTGTCTATGTATATGGCTTTCCTGCCTTTCTTTACCGTGTCTGCAGCTGCTATTATGCATATGTTGGTCTTTCCGCTGCCTGATGGTCCGTACACGGTGGTTACCGTGTCAGCCTCGAACCCGCCGTCAAGAAGCCTGTCGATGACCTCTGTTCCGGTCGATACCCTGGTTATTTCCATGTTTTATTCTACCCTTTGTTGTTTTATAAATCTTTTGCCAAAGATATAAATACCCTGTTTTGATAGCAGCGCTCCATGGCAAAGAACAGGATTCACATCTGTCTGCTTGCAGCGGTCTTTGCATTAGCCCTTGCTGCGCGTCTCTATCTTGCTTTCCAGGTCCCAAGTTTTGAGATTGGTGAGGCCTATTTCAATTATGGACAGGCTGACTCGATAATGACCAGGTTCCTGCCGTCTTATTTTGAAGGTTCGAGCTATTCAGGCATGGCGCGCATCTTCCCTCCCGTCTACTACTATGTGCTCGCTGTGTTTGCATCCTTCATGGGCACTGCCCTGGCGTTGAAGATAATACCTAACATTTTGGCCTGCTCTCTGATAGTGATAATATACCTGATAGTGCTTGAGCTGACAAAGAGCAGGAACATCTCCCTGTTCTGCTCTTTCGCGGCAGCTTTCATGCCCATATTCTTCTCAGCCACAGTCAATTCAGCTTCGAGGGTGACGTTCACATTGCCTCTGATATTCTATACGCTGTACTGCTTCATGAGGATAAAGGAGAAGAGTTTCCTCTACCTGTTCCTCTTCTTCTCTTTCATCCTGTCTTTGTCGAGCGCGATATCATTCCTTTTTGTCTTTGCGCTGCTCATATATCTCCTGCTGGTGAAGCTGGAGTACAAGCTGCAGAACAGGATTGAGCTTGAGGTGATACTTTTTGTCACCTTTCTCACCCTCTGGGTGAACATCCTGATTTACAAGAAGGCGTTCCTGTTCCATTCGTATGCATTGATCTGGCAGAACATCCCTTCCCAGGTGCTCGCGTCGTATTTCCAGGACATCGACATAATCGCCACCGTCACCAGCATAGGGATTCTGCCTTTGCTTTTTGGGATATATGCCATATACAGGTACATGTTCAGGGAAAGGGACAGGCGCACCTATCTGATGATGGCCTTTGCGCTTGCAGTGGCTTCACTTCTCTGGTTCAAGCTTATCACCCTTGAGGTGGGGTTGATGTTCCTCGGGGCGATACTCATCCCTCTGCTCGGGCAGTCGCTGAACCTGATATTCAAGTACATTGAGATGACCAGGATATCATCATACGGGTGGGCTTTTTGGGCGCCGCTCATCATTCTTCTGGTCATGACTTCATTGCTGCCTGCGGTCGCAAAGGCGTCTGTGAGCGTGAGCGGTTCAGTGAGCCAGGGCGAGATTGACGCGCTTGTCTGGATTAGGGATAACACTCCCGCGGACGCGGTGGTGCTTTCGACGATAGCGGAGGGCAGCCTTGTGGAGGCTGTGGCTCAGCGGAAGAGCGTCGCTGATGACAATTTTATACTTGTCAGGTCGTCTGATGACTTGTTTGATGATGTCAGGGGGATGTATACTTTCATACTGAAGACCCGTGCAGTGGAGCTTATGAGCAAGTATGGTGTCAATTATGTTTACTTCTCTCCGAGAGCAAGGCAGGAGTTCGGCATAGAAGAGCTGAAATATGCTGAGAAGGACTGTTTTGAGATGGTCTATGACAAAGATGTGAAGATATACAGGGCGCTCTGTAAGATAAGGTCTGATTGATATGGTCGCTGAAGAGATAAGCATAAACCTGAAGAAGCGGAATGTCCTGGTTTTTGCGATAGTGGCGCTGCTGCTGGTCCTTGTGCTTCCGACGCTTTTTCGTTTCTACTCGGGGAACAGTTCTCTTATCGGCGCCGAGTCTTATTATCATTTCAGGGCTGCGAGGGAGTTGCTCAAGCAGGGTGCATATAACCTGTTCGACCCTCCTGACAGCATACCCGACATGACTTACTCTCAGCGCAGCTTTTTTTTCAGCCCATACCATTACATCCTGGTCTATGCTTCCGGCATGGTATCCCTTGCGACAGCTTCAAGGATGGTGCCTTTCCTCCTGGGTGTGCTGAGTTTCCTAATGTTTAACCTGATACTGAAGCGTTTTGTCGGGGAGGAATACAAGAGGCATGTGATACTGCTGTTGCTGGTGCTGAACCCTGCGTTCATCTACACTTTCACGGTGTCTAATCCGCATTCCGCAGCGATTGCCCTGTCACTGCTCGGCCTGTTTTTTTTCATGAAGGAAGGCAAGCACAATCTTGTGCTTTCTGTGCTGTGTTTTGCGGTAGTCTCCTTGTTCAGCCTGTTCAATAGCCTGCTGGTCATCCTGCTGCTGTTGGCGTATGTGCTTGTGAAGAGGTCCATGCAGAACAGGTTAATCGTGACTGTCTTTGTCCTGATGCTGTTTTCCCTGGCCAAGAGGGCGAACTTCTACTATAACTACACATATGCGCCGCAGGCCAACATATTCGGCAATCTTTTCTCTGATCTGGGGGGGATGCTGGGGTTCGGGATATTCAGCATTGTCCTGGCTGTATATGGTGTTGTTTCGAACTGGAAGAGCAAGTCCGAGTTCATATACTTCTTTATCATATCCCTGATTCTGATGGCATCCCTGTTCTTTGTGGGCAATGTCTCAAACATGTATCTCATGTTCTTTGTGGCTTTTGCGGCAGGCATCGGCTTTGTCAAGCTCTATGAGCAGAGATGGACTGTCCTGGCTGTGAAGAATCTTTCAGTCCTGATTATCGTCTGCGGGCTTCTGTTCTCCACAGCGTCTTATCTGACCAGGCCAGGGCTGCTTGAGCCCGGGAAAGAGGTTTTTGAGAGCCTTGAGTGGCTTGGCGACAACACTTTCAAGGATGGTTTTGTCCTCAGTCATTATGATGATGGATATCTCATCTCAGGCATCGCGAGGAATCCTGTTCTCACCGACTCTTTTTCGACTTCTGACTATGACCAGCGTTTCTTCTACAAGGTGCAGGACTCGATGTTCTACTCCAGGAAGATCCAGACCACTAAGCAGCTGTTTGGAGTGTACAACATAAAGTATGTTTATATCACTCCTGAGATGAAGTTGGGCAAGGTCTGGAGCAGGCCTGACGAAGGGTTGCTGTTCCTGTTCACGAGCAACAGCACCTTCAAGAATGTCTACAACAAGGATGGGATCGAGATATGGGAAGTGATCAACACGACAGTTGGGTGATTGGCTGTTTGGTGCGGTTTTATGTATTCAATGATGTTTTTTCCGTACTTTGACGAAGTCCCCGAGCGTGAATCCTTCCCCTTTTGTCTTCGGTGTCGATAATGGTATCTCTCCTGCTTCGTCATACTGCTCGACCAGGTGTACGTGCAGCTCTCTCTCCAGCTTCCGGGCCAGGTCTATGGATGGCTTGAACTGCCCAGCCTCCATCTTCTGCATTATGGATACCCTTTCGTTGAGCTTTTTTGAGAACTCCTCCTGCGTCAGCCCCATCTTCTCCCTCGCGTTCTTTATCTTGTCTGCGTAGTCTGTGACTATTATCTGGAGTATCTCTTTTCTTTTTGGTTTGGGCGCAGCGGCCTGTCTTTGAGGCAGTTCCTTTGGCCTGAAAGCGCGTCTTTCCACTATCTCGCCGAACCTTGCGCATTCGTCGCAGACGTCCAGGAGTGTCCCTTCTATTCTCGCCTTCACAAGTTCTGCTTCCTTTCCGCACATGTCGCATGTTGACATAGTATCACCTGCCTTGTTTTGTGACCGTGACTATCACTTTACGTTCTCGCGGGCCGTCGAATTCGCACAGGAATATGTCCTGCCATCTTCCGAGCTGCAGCCTGCCTTCTTTTACAGGTATGTTTGCGCTCGGCCCGACAATGGCTGCCTTTATGTGGGATGCTGCGTTGTTGTCTATTCGGTCATGCCTCCATCCGCCTTCTTTCACCATCTTGTCGAGTGCATCGATGATGTCGAGGGTTATTTCAGGGTCTGCGTTCTCGTTTATGGCTATCGCGGCTGTTGCATGAGGCACGTACACGTTGCACAGCCCGTCGTTGACACCAGATTTCGCGAGAGATCCCTCTACCTGGTGGGTTATGTCGACAAGTTCCTGCTTCTTTGTTGTAGAAATTATGAATTCCATTTCAGGCACCATTACCGCCGTTGGCCGCGCCGCCCCCGCCTTGCGAGCTGTTAGGGCAATATACGGAAAGACTTTTGCGCGGTTAATGAAGCGCTAAACAGGTTGCACCGAGCGCGCGGCGGCGCGGCTCGCAGTGTTGAAAAAAGGCGCCGGAGGGATTTGAACCCCCAAATGATCGCTGTCTTCCTCTCATCGCGCTTTTGCGCTCGACACAGCAATTGTGCAGGTCTGCAGGCGATTGCCTTACCGGATTTGGCGACGGCGCCGGTTTTCGCTTTTTTTATTTTTTTTCGTCCTGTTGAGCGAAGCGAAACAGGACTGGGTGGCGCGTGTCAAGTGAGCAAGACCACTTGCCGGTCATTTGGCGACGGCGCCGGTTTTGTTGTTTGTTTTTGAAATGATTTGACGGCCCCGGGGGGACATTCGCTCTTTGCGAGTTTCGAACCCCCGATCTACAGCTCTCTCCGCTTTGTGCGTAGAAGGCTGTCGCCTTATTTGCCCTAAGCTTGGGCCTATCCAGGCTAGGCTACGGGGCCATGATTATAAGTTTTTCGGCTTATTGCTTTAAATAATTTGCCTATGGCAGCCAGGTCTTCTCGTTCTTCAGCTTTTCTGGGAGGTATTTGTCTATTACAAAGTTCAGGCTGTGTGCTGCGAACGCCTGCTGCTCTACCCTTTTCTTCATCTTGACCATCAGGTCAAGGGCCTTCTGCCATTCCTTATGGTACTGCACGAACGGGTCGTTATTCATGCCGTCCCTGACCCTCTTGATGTCTATGTCCTTCAGCGGGTGCGTGGGCAGCTTGTAGTCTATTATGTCCTGAGGCGTCACCCCGATGAACTTTGCCTGGGGCACGCAGAAGTACTTGTTTATGTGCGCTGCGTTTCCGCTCCCGACCTTAAGTGTCCTGTAGATGTTGAGGTATCCGTACGGGTCGCCGTCTGTGAATACATAGACAGGTATCTTCATGCTGTCCGCAAGCCTTCGTATGAACCTTCGGCAGGCTCTTGTCGGGACACCTCCCATCGAGATGAGTATGCAGTTGGCCTTCTTCCAGTACTTGTGCTTGACAAGCCTCTGGAACGCGCCTGCTGTCTCTATGGCAAGTATGAATTTCGCTTTTGTCTCGAATTTGAGGTGTTCTACGCTGCTCGGCACAGAGTATGCTCCGCTGCCGAACTTGGTGCAGTCTATCTTCAGCTCCTTGTTTGTCTCAGGGTCCCTGTCTATGACTATCAGCTCTCCTGCGACATCCCCTCCTTTCTCTTCAGGTATGAAACCGAGCTGTTCCCTGTTGACAAGCATCATCGCCTCTATGTCGTCCATGACCGTGTCTGATTCCGGCTGGTCGATGAACCGGGCATCGCCCCAGTTCTTTGAGATGTAGTACATCTCCCTCTTGGTGGCTATGTCGTCTGTCTCGACGAGTTTCCTGGACTCGTTCATCATGAGCAGGGTCTGTGCGAATGTCTTGACAGTGGATGCTGTCAGGGTTCTCTCTTTCATCTTTCCTTCAAGCGCGAAGAATCCTTCTTTAGGGTCGTACCTGACGTTTTGCAGCGCCCTTATGGGCATGTTGAGGGATGGGAGCGTCTTCTTTGTTATGGTGCCGTAGACTTCTTTGGCTATTTCTTTTATCCCCTTCACCACATCTTGGGTGGCAGTCTCTTTACTCATTGTCTTCACCCCCTTCCTGCTCCTCGTCGCTGTACAGCTCTTCTTCTGCGTTTCCTCCAATATTGGCGAGATCGCCGTCGTATTCCTTGTTTTCTGCCTCTATGTTTGTGAGCTTTCCCCTGCGCTCTTCGAGCAGGCCCTTCAGGTCTGTCTCAACGCCCTGGGTCTGTGCGGGGCTGAGCTGGAGCAGGTCTTTCAGCGCAATCCCTATGTGCGGTATGTATTTCTCTATGTGGCTCCTCTTCTTCATCTCATTGTGGAGCCTCTGTTTCTTAAGCACATAGCTTGCGAGCTGCCTGCCGCATTCCTGTATTGCGAGCTTGATCTCCTTGATTATCTCAGGGTAGTGAGCTATCGCCTCTTTTGACTCTGATGTGAACGGCACCCATACTGATCCGAGGTGGATGACTATCGTGCATGGTCCTATCGGCAGCGCCCCTTTGCTCTGGCTCAGGCCGTAGCTTCGGAAGTTGGTCTGCACGAGCGACTGGGTTATCGCGCATGCGCTCTGCTGGTAATGGAGCGGGACCCGGTTGGCATACCTGAGCAGTCTTATCTGCCTGTCTGATTCCTGCTCCCCGCCGTATGCTATACCTGCCTCGATGATGAATGGGTTTCCCCTGTACACTGCGGGGGGCCTTGTGGTTGCCGCGTAGAACTCTGCCTTTATCTCTTTTTTCAGTCCCCTTTCAAGCTCTTCCGCTCCTATCGGCGTGACGCAGTCAGTGGGAGGGTTCATTAGTTTTGTGTCATCTATTGCATTGATGACCCGCTCTGCCTGCTCCCTGCTCATGTTATTGGGTTTGAAGTTTGGGATTATGCCTGCTTTCTGAAGTATCTCTTTGGCGCTTCCCGCGCCGACCCTTGAGAAGTCTGTTGTCAGGAAGCTCTGCATGGTCCTTGACTCTGTGCTGTTGAGCATGCTTATTAGCATTCCCAGCTCGACCCCTTTTGGGTGGGGCTTTATCTCTTTCGGCTCTGCTGGAAGCCGGTCTGTCGCCCTTGGGAATATGATCTGCTCTGCTTTCGGGTTTGTGTATATGATGGTCGCGTGGGGGTTGACTATCGCTGTCTGCTTCAGGTATGCGTCGATGCTCTGGCTGCCTTTTTGGTACATGGCGGAAAGGTCTATCTCGACCCTGGTGCCGTGCTCCTTGTTCCATTCGACATCAGACTCTTTAAGTATCTCTGGCCGGTTCTCTGCGGTGTTGATGTGGACCTCACAGTAGTATGCAGGGTATTTCGGCCCTATCTTTGTTGTTATCCTGGCGGGCTTTCCTGTGGTGAGCTGCCCGTACATGACTGATGCTGATATGCCTATGCCCTGCTGCCCCCTGCTCATCTTGAGCCTGTGGAACTTGCTGCCGTAGAGGAGCTTTGCGAATATCTTCGGCACCTGTTTATTGACGATCCCGGGGCCGTTGTCTTCGACTATCACCCTGAACCTGTTCTCTGCCATCTCTATGACCTCGACGCTTATCTCAGGCAGTATCCTTGCCTCTTCACACGCGTCAAGGCTGTTGTCTACTGCCTCTTTGATCGTGGTCATGAGCGCTTTCCGGGGGTTGTCGAACCCCAGCAGGTGCCTGTTTTTCGAGAAGAATTCTGCTACGCTGATCTCGCGCTGCTTCTTCGCCATCTCATGGGCTTTTGTTCCTGTCGCGCCGCTCTCTGTGAGTTTCTGCTGGGCCATTTTTCTCAATCACCTTCTTCTTTTTCCTCTTTCAGTTCTATGCTGACGCCGAGAGCACGGTTCCTCCCGAGCTCTTTCTTCTTTTTCTCGAGCCATTTGTATACTGAGGCGTGTGTCGCGCCTGCGAGCAGGCTTTCGACTGCGCGTCTTGCTAGCATGACATGTTCAACCTCTCCTATTATGCCGATGGTCTTTCCGTATATGCTTAAATTTGTTTCTGTCGCGTCCTCTATGTACCTTCTTGTCTTTCCGTCGGTCCCTATGACTCTTGCTTTGAGCCGCACAGCAGTCTTCTGTGATTTTCCGACGTAGTCTGCGATGTTCAGCAGCTCGAATGCATAGTCTGACTTCAGTATGTGTATCGCGATTTCAGGGCTGAACCCCCTTCCGACCGCCTTTATTATCTCCCTTGCGCTGAAGAGCCCGAGGCTGTCCTCTCCGGTTATCCTGACATCGCCTTCTTTCGAGTCGATGAATATCTTTGAGTTTGTCTCCTCTTCCAGCATCTTCTTTATCTCTCCTTTTGTCCCTATGAGCACTGCTATCCTTTCTTTCGGTATCTTGAGTTCGTATGAGTATTCCATCTTGTTCATCTTCCGGTTATCTGTTTCTTGACATCTGCCTCATCAAGCTTCAGGCCTATCTTCTTTGAGAACCTGCACATGTTCTTTATATCTCTTTCCAGCAGTTCTACTGCGTTTATGCTCTTCGTGACCGTGCCTTGAGACATGTCTATGAACACTGGCTTTTCGTCCAGGTTGAGTATGTTGAATTCCGAGAGGTCTCCGTGAACTAGGCCTGTCTTCCACATCCTCTTCATGTAGTCTATTACGGTATTCATGAAGCGTTCAGGCTCTTCCGGGTGCGCGTCTTTGAGCTTGGGCGCGGGTTCATTGTCCCCGATCTGTTCCATAAGCAGGATGTGGTTCTTGCATTGTATGGGAAGGGGCACCCTGACTCCTGCCTCTCTTGCCTTCATTAGGTTTCTGTATTCCCTCTGCGCCCAGGTGAATATTATCTCTCTCTTTTTTGCGTTCAGGTTTAGGTAGCGCGCGTCATACTTGATGTAGTCGTACATCCGGTTGAAGTCGCAGGTCTCGAGCCGGTATATCTTGACTATTATCCGCTTTCCTTCTTCAGTGTCTGCTGTGAATATGTTGGCTTCCTTGCCTATTGAGACAGGGCTTTTCAGCTCCAGGAAGTGTCCTTTAGAACTCATCTCGAAAAGTTGGCGTATCGTGAACTGGTCGAAGACATTTCCCCAGGTCTTGAACTTCTCGCGGGTTATCTTTGCCATTTTGGTGCGGATCTCTTGATTGGAGGTGATGTGTCGCAATAATTTCCGCCACTATTTAAATATATGCACCAAAAAAGAGGGTGTTTTGTCACTAATATGTAGTAAAAAACAGAAAAGTTTAAATATTAGTTCTGTTTCACTACTTTTTAGAAGTTAAAAAAGAGCTTCAAAATCACAAAACTCATGTTAAGCTGTCTAAACACCTCTTTTCCCAGCAGATCCTCACGGATTTGCTGGGTTTTATGATCACCTCTTTTTCCCCAGCGGGCCCGCTTCGGTGGGTCCGCCAGGGTTTTAAAGCTCTTAAACGAATTTTAGATGCTGTTTGGTGATTTTCTGGCAGGCTCAACAAAGGGTTTAAATAGATAAATAGGATAATGTTCATTTAACGCCAATTGTGCAAATGGGTCCTTCCAAGAGCTGGACGTCATGTCTGGCAGGGATTTGAAGACACTCTTGCGCAATACAGCCCGACACGAGAGTACTCAATGGAGCTGAAGATGAAAATCAAGCTATGAGCTTGGGAGTTAGTGTTTCGGGCGACAAATCTTTTTTAAAGCATTTAATGATTATTAAAAGCGCTTTGAAGCGCTAATCAAACATAACCGCATATCGGAAACCTTAGGACCGTAAGAACAAGATTTACTGTTTTCATGCTCATCAAGATCTTCAAAGATCTTTCAAATCGTTTTTGAAGGTTCATTGTAATAACTGGTCAGTCTTGTTCTGTGGTTCGTAAGAGTACGAAGAGTACATCATGTCAGTATCAAAATACTCTATTTGTGTATTAGCAAGGTTTTTGCTTACTGTTCATGCTTATTCTGATATGCAGTAAACCAGGGTGAAAGTAAATGGCAAAGATTAGTCAGGTTTCAGCTAAATATATAGTGCATGCTACGATTGAGATAGAGGGTGTTGTTGAGAGGCCCGATGTGATAGGCGCGATTTTCGGCCAGACAGAGGGGCTTCTCGGTCAGGATCTGGAGCTCAGGGAGCTTCAGCGTTCAGGGAGGATAGGCAGGATTGAAGTCAATTCTGAGACAAGGTCAGGAAAGACCTCTGGCACTATAATAATACCTTCTAGCCTTGACAAGGCAGAGACCGCGATAATTGCGGCGGCTCTTGAGGTCATCCAGAGGATAGGCCCGTGCAATGCAAAGATAAAGGTGACGAAGATTGAGGATGTTCGCGTCTCTAAACGCAACTTTGTTGTCGAGAGGGCCAAGGAGCTTCTTAGGAACCTCACCGACACCGTGCTTCCTGATTCACAGGAGCTCGCTGATGAGGTGGCCCACTCTGTCAGGATGATGGAGATTGTGGAGTACGGAAAGGACAGGTTGCCTGCAGGCCCTGCCATCGAGGAGTCTGAGGAGGTCATAATTGTCGAGGGACGCGCTGATGTGCTGAACCTTCTTAAGCATGGTTTCAAGAACGTCATCGCCATGAACGGCACTTCTGTGCCCCAGACCATAATCGATCTGGCGAGGCAGAAGACCACTACTGCCTTTGTTGACGGAGACAGGGGAGGTGACTTGAACATTCAGGAGCTTCTCCAGGTCAGCGAGTTGGACTTCGTGGCCAAGGCGCCTGATGGCAAGGAGGTTGAGGAGCTCACCAAGAAGGAGATCCACAAGAGCCTCCGCGCAAGGATAGCTGCAGAGCAGGCAAAGCATGATTTTATCGGCAGGAAGCCCATGCCTAGGCCCGCGCCTTCAGCCCCTCCTGGAAGGGGTTTTCAGAGGCCTATGAGGCCGCAGCAAGGCCCTATGATGAGGCAGCCTTTGCCGCCGCGGCAGCCGTTGAGGCCGGTGGTGAGGGGTCCGGGCATTTCCGATGATGAGAAGAGGTCTTTCAAGCAGATGCTGGAGGATCTTATCGGCACCAAAGGCGCCTACATACTTGACTCCAAGCTCAGCATACTGGGAAAGGTTCCTATTCCCGAGCTCACCACGACATTGAAGAGCCTGAGTTCAGGGATATATGCTATAGTGCTTGACGGCGTTGTTGACAAGGATCTTGTCGCTGCTGCAGAGAGCGCTGACGCGAGATACCTGATATGCACTGAAGCGAAGGCAAGGGGCGCCAGGACATTGGTCTTGACCCTTGATGCTTTGGAGAAGTGATCATCTCTTTGATTTTTTCTTTTTTATTTTCATTTTTTTGATTAGCGGTTCATACTCGACTTTCTTGTCAGTATTAACGACGATAGGTTTGTGGCCTGATTCCCTGGCTTCGTTCAGGCACACGTCGAATATCTCGCATTCGAGGTTCTCCGAAATCTTATGTTTCGGATAGCCTCTTTTTTTAAGTCTCATGCTCAAACTTTTGAGGCCGCACTTGGTCACTACACATACTTTGACTAATTCTGAGGGCAGGTAGTGCGAAAGGTGGGAATCTATTACGGCCTCTGTTTTGGAATTCTCTATTATGTTGCCCAACAGTCTGTTTAATTTTTTCACGTCGACTATGCGGCACTTGCGCTTCCTGTCGTACCCTTCGCTCAGCCTGTTCTGCGCGATGACCTTGTTGACGTCTATGTATGCGTAGCTGAGCTTCTTCGCAAGCGCTTTCGCTACAGTTGTCTTCCCTGTTCCGGGAGTGCCCGTGACCACTATCGCTTTCTTCCGCATAATAAAAAGAAAGAGAAAAAGATTATTTAAATCTGCTTGTTCAGCAGTGCCGCCGTGACGTGCGTGGCAGCTGCCGCCGCTCTTGCGTCGGTTGCTGAGAACAGCGGAACCCGGCCACTTGTGCAGTAATATGCGGAAGGCGCCAGCCTCTTGTAGCTGAAGATTTGATTTCCTGCCGGCAAAGCATCACTAGCAGCGCGGCAGCTGCCGCCGCTCTTGCGTCAGTCGCTGATAACATCGGAACCCTGCTTCATCTCCGGCAATACATGGTCAGGCGTAAGCCTCCATCATTTGGTGCTGTGCTTTTCTGCCGGCCCATAGCTATAGCAGCGTAGCACCGCCGAGATGTGGGTGGCTATACTCTTTCACTTTCTTCCTGTTCTCCTTCTTCTCCTTACGCCCCATTTCACGAGCAGTCCTATGAGTGTTCCCAGGACTGCGAGCGGCAGGAGCCAGCCGATGAGCTCTATCATCCACCTGAGTGTCGTGAGCGAGTGGTTCAGAGCGTTCTTCACTGACTGCCATATGCCCCATTGCTTGACTACGGGCGCGGGCTCGTACAGGGTGACTGTTATGGTTGACATCTCTACCCTGTTGTCCATGTACCTGAGCTGTCCCTGCATGCGCTCTATATCTCCCCTTACCCTGGAGAGCTCCCTTTCGACATTCATCATCTCGTTGACATTGCTTGCGTTCTGGTACATCTTCACGAGCCTTGCTTCGTGGGCCTTGCTGTTGTTTATCCTCGCCTGGAGGTCTATGTACTGCTCTGTGACATCGCTTCCGTCAGTGTTCTTTGACTGGATATCCCCCAATAGCGAGAGCTCGGCCAACACCGCGTCAAAATGTATCTCTGGCACGCGTATGGTGACTGTCCCGCTGCGCCTGCTGTTGTCGTCCGCTCTCGCGTCTGAGTTTGACACATATCCGCCGTACTTCCTGGCGTATGCCTCTACTTTCTGTGATGCGATGAAGTAGTCATCTACCTCAAGGCTCATCTGCGCGTTCCTTATTATCTTCAGCTCGGCATCAATGTCTTCGCCGGATCCGTAAGGCTCTTCATAGTAAGGATATCCTTTCGTGTACATTGCAGGCTCTGCATAGCCTGTGTCGTATGATTCCTCATATACTATATCCATCTCTACAGGGGGCATGGGTGCTATTGCAGGTCCTGATTCGACCAATCCCCTTCTTGCTATGCCGAAAGAATTTGTGCCCTGCTCTTTTTCCTCGAGCACACTCTTTATGCAGCCTGCTGCGAACAGCACTGCGAAGATCGCGAATGCGACCAGTGTCCATTTCAGGTATTTGTTCATCTTGTTGACCTCCAATGATGGGTTGATGCAGACTATAACGCATAGAATGTATTTATACCTCGGACTAGGCTGCGAAATGGCTTGAAGTCAAGGAATGAAAGAAAGAGGCTTGTGGGCGAAGATTTAGCGGTTCTTTATCCTTCTGATGATGTAGTCTATAAGAAGATAGACAGCAACTCCTGCCACGGCCCCTATGAAGAACCAGAGCGCTATCTCTGGAGCATTGCTTGCCGCCTGCCTTCCTGTCTCTATGGCTTGGGGTGCGTGTTCAAGCATCATCGGAGCTCTTTCAGCGACAGCCTGCTGGACAGCGGGTGCTGCCTCCTTGACAGCTTCATCAGCAGCCATGCGTATGGCTTCGTATGCTGCCTCCTCTGCAGCCTCTCCCGCCACTGCGTACATCGGCTCTGCAGGTGGCATTGCTCCTGCTGCTGACTTCATCATAAGCGGTGCTGCATTGTCGCTCACTGCTGTGAAAGTGCCTGAGAACATCTTTATTATTGCCGCTGCCGCGCCCATTATCAGCGCAGTGGGTATGATGGACTTGAGCTTCTCCCTTATCGCGTGCTTCTCGCCTTCAGGTGCTATGATCACGTACTGGTTTGCGAGCCTGTAGTGGCTCACTTCCTTGCCTTTTGCGCTGTAGTGGTACTCGTCGCTCTTCACGAGCCTTGCCTCTAGCAGCGCCTTCATGTTGTAGTGCACTGTTGAGATTGGTATGTTTAGCTCTTTTGCGATCTCTGACTCTGTCGCGTCCTTCTTCTCTGCCATGAAGTCGAGTATTTTCCTGCAGGTGTTGTTGCTTATGACTTCAGCGAGCTTCTTTGCCTTGTTCTCGTTCAGTGAGACCAGCAGGAATGATTTCTTTGCCATGGTGTGTTATTTGTACTTCTGTTTATTTATACCTGCCGATTGCTTTGATTTGATTTGAAGCCTTTTTGTATCTATCTGCCTTCCTAATAGCTCGTAGATGTTGTCAAGGACCTCGTCCGGAACGTCTGTCCCGGTCATCTGCAGCTTTTCGAGGAAGTATCCGAGCTCCAGCAGCGTATCTTCTTTTACGAGTTTGACCTGTGCATTTGCCTCTTCAGTGAGAGTGTCCCAGTTTATGTCTATTGATCTTATTATGGTTCTTGCGTCGTCTATGTCCTTTTCCCGGTCTGTTGCGCACTTCATTATTATGACATCCTGCGGGTGTGCTATCAGCAGGTTCATTTTGTCTCCGTATTCATGTATCTGGATGTGCCTTTCCTGCATTCCTTTCGAGAAGATGAAGCTTATGACCTTGTTGAGGAACAGGTCCAGCCTTGTCTCTTTGAGCCTGTACATTATCGGGACGTCTTCTTTCTTTCTGTACAGTATTGTGGTGTCGATTGTGTCGAATCCGAGCTCTTCTATCGCTCTTATGAATTCTTTCCTTTCTTTCTCTTGCGTAAATACCAGGTCGATGTCTGCGGTGGCCTCTTTGAACCCTAGGAACATCATTGCGGTGCCGCCTATCGCGTATGCTGTCACCCTGTTTTTGAGCCTGCCTGCTATCGCTGTGAGGAGCTCGTGCTGCTCTTCTATCGATATCATGCGTATTCCTCCAGGTCTTTCTTGCTGAAGGGGAGGTGGACTTTCCAGTTGTTCTCTATCTGCTCATATTCTTTGGATCTTAATCCGTCGATTATGTCCTTGAAATTCTCTCCGCGTTTGGGTAGCGCGTTTTTCATGAATCTTTTTGGCATGTGCCTTACCTTGCCTATTGTTTTTTTTGCGAGTTCGTGCAGCGCTCCGACCTCTCGTTCGATATTTTTTGATTTTGCGAGCCGGTAAAGTTCTTTCCAGTCGTTCACTCTTCTGAAAAGGGACATCGCTGCGAGGATTGTCCTGAGGCTTTTTGTTGTTACTGCGTATACAAGCGCTTCTTCTGTTGTCGGTGTCCTGCCGTGTATGGCATGTGTCTTTAATGGTATGACTTTTATTGGCGATTTTTTGTTTATTATGTCATAGTAGCTTGTTCCTCCCACTCTGTTCTGCGGGGATATGCGGTATACTCTCATCCTGCCTTTGCCGTGCATTGTCTTGACATAGCCTGCTTTTCTCAGCCTGTGGACATAGTATATCGCCATTGCTTTGTCTACGTTGAGTGTTTCCATCACTGTTTTTGCTGTCTGTATGCCTTCAAGCTTTTTTTCAAGTTCGTCTAGCTTCATTTTATTAATGTGATGAATTAAATATATAAACAAAGTAAATTTCAGATTTAATTAATTAAATGTGACTATTTTTATATTTAAATACTTTTTGTTTTCTGCGTTTTCGAAACATTTAAATATTCTTATTCTCTTATTTTCAGAAAAATTATCAAAGTTTCGGATAATTTTATTTAAAATCAGCAATTATAACGTTATATCAGAAAATTATTCAAATATTAAGATAATTATTTAGCAAATCCGATAGAAAATCAGAAATTCAGCGATTTGAATGAAGAAATATCCGAAAATAGTCCAGTGCGACGCGCGCGGCCAGATAGTCATTCCCAAGGACATCAGGCAGGAGCTTGAGATAGAGGAAGGCAGCGCCTTCTGGATGTATTCTATAACAGAGGAGGGCATCCTTCTTAAGCTCGTGCCCAAGGACGAGCTTTCAGAGCATTCTGTCGTGATCAGCAGGATCAAGGAGAAGTCTGACAAGATTGGAGTCTCTTCTAAGAATGTCGACAAGTCAGTGTCAGAGTACAAGAAGCGTCCCAGCGGGAGGATGGAGGAGATCTGATGAGCAGCCTCCTCAAATCCAGG
>JAFGJH010000004.1 GCA_016929255.1 Candidatus Woesearchaeota archaeon | reverse complement strand
GTATCTTGTGGTGACCATGAGCGCGCCAATCTTGACCCCGTTCTTCCTGCAGAATTTTATCTTGTCGAGTACGGCATCATAAGTTCCCACACCGTCTTTTGTTATCCTGCTTTTGTTGTGGACGTTTATTGGTCCATCAAGAGAGGTTGTAAGTCGAATATCGTTTTCTTTTACCCAAGACAGGATTTCATCATTGAGCAGGGTCGCGTTTGTTACTATGGAAAAATTTATCTTCTTGTTCTTTGCCCTGGCAAGATCCTTTGCATAATCATGTATTTGTTTGATGCGTTCAAGATTCAGGAGTCCCTCGCCGCCCTGTATTTCTATGTTCAGTGTTTTTTTCGGGACGCTTATTATGAACTCAACCACCTTGGCCGCGGTTTCAGGGGTCATGTCAAACTCTTTTCCCTCTTTTTTGGCAGAGGAGTGGCAGTATACGCATTGTTGGTTGCACCGGAGAGTCGGGATTACTATGTGCAAAGAAGGGGGGTAGAACAGGAAGTGTTTTCTGCGGAATTCGGAGTTGACGATTCTGTCGGTGTTTCTCAGTGTTATGATTATGCCCTGTTCTTCAAGAAGTTTCAGGTACTTCTCCTCAAGTTCGTACCTTATGAGCCTTTCGTATGTTCTCTTTTTTAGCACCGCCCAGGCTCCCTGCTCAGTGACGATGAGTATTCTTCCTTTTATCTTTTTGATTCTATGGAAGTTTAGGATGTATCCGTAGGTGTTTTCAGCCATCTTCATTTTCAGTGTTTTTTTCTTCGGCCAGGCAATGGTTGGCAAATTCTCGGAGCAGGATGGTTTCGGGCTGGTCGGTTCTGTTGTGCGAGACAGATATCATGTATGCTTGATGTGTCTCTTCTATCCTGAATTCAGCGGTTCCTCTGAAGCGTTCTTTGGCGCGCAGGAGTGTTTTATGCTGATAAAATCGCTTACTTAATGTCAGATTGCTTTCTTGAGTCATTTTCAGCACCCTCCCATCTCTTGAATATCATTTCAGGATCTTGCCGGTTTTCCGGGATTTTCTCCTTTTTGATCTCCTCAAGGCAGTTAAGAACCTCATTCGTTAGGAGGACCCGCTTCAGTATTGCTTCACGGAGTTCTTTGTTCTTCTCGCTTTGCGACTTGTAGACTGCGTAGTTGAGAAGCTCTTCATTGAATTCTTGGACAATTTTTTTGAGCTCTTGGCCGTCTTCCTTGCGCTGGATGTTTACGGATATCTCCTTTTCAGGGTCGCCGTCCAGGATTATGTATGCCTTGTCTATCATTATGTATGCTGCTGAATATATCACGTCCAAAGGGTAGATCTTCGGGTTTATCTTGAGAACAGCGGAATCGCCGTCATATGTTGTTTTTTTGTTGTTTTCATCCATTTTTACACCCCGGCGTATGTTTGGTCGGCCTATTTATTACTTATCCCATATTCAAGGCGGCCTTTAAAAACATGATTAGGTTGCCTTCACAGATTATGGTTATCATCACGCCGGCAAATATGTGTGGCGCGAACACCATTGTCTGGTGGGTATCTATTTCGTTGAAGTGTAGTTTTCCTTTGCTGTGCCAGCGTTGTATCTTAAGTATGTCTTCTCTTGTGAGGGGGTTCCTTTTGGTTAAGACAAATTCACTGTCTTTCAGCTTGTTAACCTGCGCCTTGAAGCCGGAGGTGAGAATCCCTTCAGCAAGGACCATGCCTGGCCGCAGGTCATATATGCTTGTTTTATGCAGATACTTTTCTGAAAGGTGCGCTATGAATCCCATCATTATCAGGTAGATGATTATCATCATGACAAAAGATAAGATAAATGTTCTGTTGGTGAAATGCTTTGTGTTGAGGAATATCCTGAGTATCGATACCAGAACCAGGAAAGCAAAGGTCTGTTCTTTCAGGAGGGTTTGCAGCAGTTTCATAAAGAATATTATGAGCAGTATGTTGAATATTATGTTGGGCCTTATTCCCAGCCAGTTGAACAGGTATAGATTGAGCCAGGATATGCTGAATATGGCCATAATCGCAGTGACCAGGCGTTGCGGTTCAAATGTCTTTTTCAGGGCATCAATCTTTTCTTTTGTGCTTGTATTTATAAGCAGCGACAGCACGAGGTATATGAATATTGGTATGAGCGCGTTGAATCCTGTTTCCAGGAAAGGTATTTGTGTGGTTGTGTGTTTATATGTTGTTATGGGTGTCAGGAAGACGAACGCAGCCAGCAGTTTCGCATCCCCAGCGTTCCACCATCCGAAATACCATAGCAGGAAACCGATTATGAGCACGAAGCAGGCATATGCGATGCTTGTTATAAGGATGTTCAATGTGTTTATGTTGAAAGATATCAGTATTAAATGGGCGAATAATCCGAGAAGGATGGCAGCCACCAGATACTTGTTCCTTATCTTTCCTTCTTTTATGTCCTCGTAGCTTGTCACGATTCCGAGGGCGAGGATTGTAGGCAAAAAGTAGATGAGCATGAATGACTGTCACGCCGAACATGTTATTAACCCTTCCGGCATTTTTAACCCTTTTAAATCAAAAGATATATAAATGACGGGTCTTTATTGTGGAGCGTAAAAGCAGGTGATTGTGCATGTCTCTTAACAAGAATGCTGTTATTCTGATAACCGTCATAGCTGTCCTTTTCATCGCAGCGCTGGTGGGTGCCTATACTACGACTTCAGGCCTTCCTGATGACGGTGTCTTCCATGATTTAGATGCTATACCTCAGGGTGAGGGTTCTGGCCTTGATGCTGACACTTTGGATGGTGTTGATTCTAGTGGGTTTATGCGCGTATCTGAAGAAAACGGGCCATCTATTCCATTTCTCGTGGCTACAGGGGTTATTTATGCAGAGGAATCAGAAACAAAAATTGAGCGAATCGGTGAATCAATTATCATAACAAATAAATTTGATCATGATTATTCGGAACAGTATGCTTTCTTTTACCCTGGTTCGCTGCCGGGTCCGGCTCCTGATGGTAAGAAAACCCGCATTATATTCAAAGTCACTAACCACGGCAATCATTTCTGCTTTAAGGAGGCCGTTCATGGTTGGAGCGGAGGAGGTGGGCCGGTTGGATGCAATAGGTACGAGTGTGATAAAGAAAGTGGTTGCAATATAGTAAACCCTGATGAAAACTATAAAAATAATATATGGATTAGTATTAAAAAAAGCGGCGCATATACTTACCAAAAGTGCAAGCTTCTTGGAACCGCTGTGCAGGTGGAAGAGCCGTGGGCGCGCCAGGATATAGGTCTTGTGTGCTATGTGGAATTAACTGATGGGGATAGCGTTTCCGGAGTCAACGGTCTTAAGATTGATACTTTGGATCACTCCGGCGATTTTGGAAACTGGAACATCGATATTTACTTCCAATATGTCTGATTTTTTTTGGTTGGTTTCCGGCTTTTTCAGGAAAGGCTGGTTCCGCCCTGCAGGCCTTTGGCTTCTTGATCCGTTGACCGGTGTTCTCGGCAGGAACAATGGATTTTCTGTCAGTGCGAGCGGCTGCACCCGCCGGGCGTCAGCGAGATTCCGGGCAAAGCCCTAGTTCCCGAAACATTTATAAACAAAACTTCTTTCTGTCAGCATATTATACCGGTATACTGCCTTGTAAATGGGCTTTTCAGCTAGGTTGCTGATTATTGCTTAATCAGTGGTGTTTGAATGAAAAAAGGGGTTTTCGCTAAGCTGGTTTCTTTGGTTGTCATAGTTCTAATATTCTCTGTCCTTTCAGGCGTTGTTTGGGCTCCGCCAGGATCCGGATTGACCGGAGGGGGCGGCGATACAGGACCGGGCGTGGCAGAAGAAAACCCTTCAGACTCTGATAGGGGTTTTTGGAAAGCCTGTCTGAGCGAGGACGGGGTGTCCTGCACTTACCCTCCTTATGGTGAAGGGGAGTATCCTAAGCCGCACGTTGACAATCCGCAGGTGGACCTGAAGAATATCTATTCCTCTTTCGGCGTTGTCTCAGGCACAAGCGAGATTCCTGAGAAAGAGATACTTTACCTTAAGTATTCAGTTCTGCCTTTGCTGTTCACGACACCTGATTTGGGAACTTTCAGCTCCCACGGCTTGGCGCTGGGCGAGGGGTATGAGACTGTTGATGATTTCAATTATTATTTGGAGGGCGGTTCAGCACCCATGGTGCCGAACAACTGTTACACCTGTTCGCAGATGATTGACAACATCATGGAATGCTTCACGCCTGATCCTGAAAGCGATTCTTATCCTTTTGAGTTTGACTGGACCTGTATCGAAGTTGACATCCTTGACAGGGAGAACTGCTCTGAGATGGCGGACCTGAACGGCCCTTTCTGCGAGGGGCTGCAGGGCATGGGTCCGAATGCCGATTTTTATCAGTACGGCACTTCTGAACCGATGATTGTTTCGCAGGTTGGCCAGCCCGGCAGGGGCGGCTGCAGTGAGATAACAGCTCCCTCCACTGTTCCTGCGAGGGACTGGTTCTGGTACACGACCACAAGGGATGAAGTCACAGACACTGTTGTCCAGTATGGTGACCTCAGCAAGCCGCTCACCAGCATCTTTTCAGGATACTACATGCCCGGCAGCAGTTCAGTAAGGGCTAGCAGGCTCGCCGAGGTGGGGCGCTGCTGCGGCAATGACGCTCTTGACGCCGGAGCCCTGATGCGGGGCAGCAGCGCTTCAGGAACTTTTGACAATTACTTCATCTGTGTGCAGGACAGGCAGGGCAATTTTGTCTGGATGCCTGCGGCTGATTCGAACAACATAGGTATGATTTGGAACACTACCGTGAATCTTGAAGGCACAACATACAGGTTTGACGCGGTCTCAAACACGAATGACTGGTTTGTCTGCGACTCTCCAAATTCAATGGATGGTGTTGTTTATAGCGACGCGGACCTGGAGGATTGGGCAGATACGGCGAATGGTCCTTTGCTTAAGCAGTACGAGAGGCTTCCGGCGCATTTCACGACAGTCAACTACGGAACCACCTACTCACTTGGCGGCGGGGAAGGTGAAGAGGGTCCTATGACAGGTACTGACACCACTGAAAGCATAGACCCTAATGATAATTCAGAGAGCGGTTTTGCCAGCCAGAGTGATTTTGAGAATGCTCAGATGGATGTTTTCGGATTTGAGTCATCAAATGTGTGTGACAAGGACGGCGACGGGTACGACGGGCAGTGGACACTGGACGAGTACCGCGGGGGAGACTGGGTGTATGATGACTCCTATCCCGGCTGCTCTGAGCCTTCAGAGCCTTATGACTGTGATGACTCGAGGTCTGACGTGCATCCCGGCATGATTGACTATTGTGACGGCTCAAGCACCGCAACCAACAGTGTTGACAATGACTGTGACGGTGACGCGAGCCCTTGCATACCTCTGCCTGAGGACGGCAGGCCGCCCGGCGGTGAGGAGGGCGAGCTTATACCTCCTGAGGTCTACAAGCGCTTCATGTGCCATCAGACAGATGATGCCGGCGCTTTTGCGGAGTGCTGCTCTTATGACCTTGGCTGGTGCATGAACTACATGAAGGGCCGCAGGGAGGGCGGGCCCATAAACACGATCAATGACTTTTCGCATTATGGCAACATAATGCCTGAAGGCTCCAACACGACCAACATGGTGCTCAAGTATGTCACCAGCAGGTTGGGAAGGATAGATGTTGAGGATTCTATCGCGAATGATGAGGAGTTCAGGCTCGGTCTTCCTAAGAGGTTTTATGACGAGAAGCTTACGAACTG
Organism: Candidatus Woesearchaeota archaeon; assembly: GCA_016929255.1. Lineage (GTDB taxonomy): Archaea > Nanobdellota > Nanobdellia > Woesearchaeales > UBA11576 > JABMQF01. Next base: position 9,328 of record JAFGJH010000004.1, on the reverse strand, counting down.
GAGCGGTTATGGGTATGTTGAGTTCTATGTCTGGACAACGACGAATTTCGTCCTTGACATAGGTTTGGCCAAGAAGAAGAGTCCTATAAGTGATTCCAGCATGTTCAAGAGCTATGTTGTGAGGTTCAGGAAGCCCGTGATAGAGTATGCTGTGAACGAGCCGGGGCTGAGGAAGTGGATGCACATAAAGATACCTATAGATGACATATACGGAGAAGACCGCCTCGACTATTTCCCTGTTGATTTGATTGTCTTCTTTACGAACATCAGGGGGCTGAAGGACAGCGGAAGCTCAGAGGTTCGTGTTGACTGGAACAACGATGGCTTCCTGGCGGAGGATGAGCTGTACAGCAACTACGTAGGCATCGACAAGTTCTTCCTCACTCCGAAGTCATCGGATCTTCTTGCAGAGGGTGATGAGAACTATTACTGCTCTGGTGTCTGGCCTGCTGCGTGGATATCTGACCTGGACAGGGATGTGCCTGAGGACGAGCCGGAGGGGCGCTCGGCGTGCAATGCTATCCCCTCATACGGCTGGACAGGCAGCAGGTGCTGCGGTGATGATACTGGCAATGACCTTATTGATGTTGGCCATGCCGAGCTTGCTTTCAAGGAGTTTTATGCAGACACAGATGCCGGCTGCTGGTCCGGGAATGTCATCACTGAGGATGAACGGGCGATGATAGTCCGCTACGGCATGTATTATGGTGTCGAATACGACAGTACAGACCTCGGCCTGCACGAGGTTGTTGACAGGGACTGCTCCAGGAGCAGCTGCGTCTTCAGCCTTCCTTTGAGGCCTGAGATATTCGTCTCGAACCCGCATCCCGAGCTTTACGACCTTGTCGCCTTTCAGGGCGATGAGCGCGTGACGATCAACCAGAGCTATCTGCCCGGAGAGGCGATATCCCAGATAAAGGCAGAGGATGTCCCGCTTCAGGTGCAGTTCAGGGGAGGGGAGTTCTGGGCCTGCAATCCCGCTGATTACATAAAGACGCTTGAGGCTGATGACGGTTCATTGCTGATACCTGATGATGGGGATCATTACTTCGGCTCTTGCGAGGTAAATGGGAGGTACTTCTGCGACCATGCCGACGGCACGGACCTGGGCTGGAGCGATGAGTCCCTGCTTAAGTATCCTGGCTCCCCGCTCACTCTTCGTGACGGCAGCCTTTTCGAGCTGCCTGGCGACGCTGTCCCGCCGACGAACAGGACAGAGGAGAAGTACGCCTACAACATCATAAAGAACCCTGGGTTTGAGGAAGTATGATGAGTCACAACAGGATTTTGGTTTTGGCTTTGTTTTTGGTAGTCTGTTCAGGCTTTGTCGCTTCCGAATGTGTTGAGATTTCCAATCTTTCGTGGGGCGTGCCTCAGATAGAATGTTTTAACACAAAAGAATATTCTGATGTGCTTTGTTTACATGAGGGTGGAGAACCTACAATGATATTTCCTGTTACCCGTATTGAAAACGATTTGTGTAGTGATAAAAGTGGTTTAATTCCTGCAGGTTATGTTTGCTGCGAAGCTCCTGGGCACATAAAGTTTTTTGAATCTTCCTGTCCTGGCGGGTATGTTCAAGGCAGTTCATTTTTGGCTAATGGCAGCTGTTCTGATAATGTCAAATGTGATGCAGATAGCATTGCCGCGTCAAACGGCTTTTGTGCATATCCTGAAGGTTACTGTGATGGTTTTGCGTGCCAGGAAAACGGGTGTTATGATGATTCTGATTGTATAAGCGGTTTTGGCTGTATGGGGGGCTTGTGCATCCTTGAATGCAGCGCAAATGGGGATTGTCCTGACGGAACAGAGTGTTTTGGAGAGCGTTGTCTCCCATCAAATGCTAATCATGCAGTTCCTTGTCCTGGAGGTCTTTTCCGTATGGGTGATGTCTGCATGCCCTTCTGCAACGATGACTCGGGCTGCCCCGCATCGACACGCTGCATTAATGATGTATGCTTGAGCAGTTGTGTTGAAGACGGATGTCCTGATGGCACAGTATGTGCTGATGACTACTGTGTTCCTGCTTGCGCTGATGATTCCGACTGCCCGTTCGGCATCTGCGCTGATGGAATCTGCAATGCATCCCAGGTGCTTTTCAAGATGCGCAAGGGCCACGCGCAGATAGGCGGCTCTCCTGTCTATACTGATTATGTCGCCGCTGTCAGGGACGGTGTTGGTATAAGCTCTTCCTGCAGTGGCAATGCTGATGTTGTGCTTACGCTTTCAGACACCACGAATGCGCACGTCTCGAGGGACAGCTTTGACTATGCTGTGTGCCTGCACAGCGATGTCGCGAATCCAAGAGTGAGGTGCAGGTTCAGCGAAGGGCCTTGTGAACGCGGATTCGATGAAATCGCCAGAGTATCCAAAGAGAACAATGCCCATGTACTCCCGCCCTACAGGCTTGCAGAGATGGTGGATTATTTGGAAGATAGTTATTCCTCGATAGCGGATGAAACTTTCACCAGTTCTTATGTGTGCGATGCCATAATCGACCGCTGGCTCTATGTCTGCTGTCAGGTGCCTACTGATGGTGATGGTGACGGCTATGCGCCCGTGGAGGAGGGCGGTGATGACTGCGATGATGGTGACGCCGAAATAAACCCTGATGCTGCTGAAGACCCTTCAGACCGTGTGGACAACAACTGCAACGGACTTGTTGACGAGAATGTTGATGCGGATGGCGACGGATATTATGATGTGTATTCTTATGATGGCACAACTTACAGGCCTGATGCCTGCCCTTCAGAGTCCCGGCCCGCTCTCACGACAGGCTACAGCTATATAGTCAACGGTTCTGGCTGCTCCATCGCCGTTAACAACAACAATCTTGATGGCTGGCAGCGTTCAGGAGGCATAAATGCTTATGTCGTGAAGGACCCGACAGCGATCTCGACGCATAAGGACAGCTACAGGAGCCTGCGCGTCTCTGGCTCTGGCCAGCTGACCTATCCTGTGAGGATAAACGGCGGAGGCAGGGAGTATGCTGTCTCGTTCTGGTACAAGGTTGAGTCAGGCTCTTTTGATTTCCCTGTTGAGGGATCTGAGCTTGTCCCGCGCAGGACTTTCAACGAGCCTGGCTGGGAGCATTTTACTGCTATCTTCAGGAGCCCTGGCGGCGAGGGGGATTCTGTCGATGCGACATTGAAGTGGGTATCCTCGGGAGGCAGCGCCGTGTTCTACCTTGATGCTCTGCAGCTGGAGGAGGCTCCGGAGCCGACAAGGTTCAACCTTTTTAAGACAGCGGATGTTGGCTGCTGCCCGTTCGACTTCTGCTGGACAGGCGGGCTGATAGCTGAGCACCCTTCCTGCATCCATGATGATTTCTATGAGAAGAATGTCTCCATGCCTCCTATCGGCTGGAGCCTTGCCGAGTTCGGCGGCAATCCTGACGATGCTTCATCATTCCTTGACGCCCCGAACGGCTACCGCTGCATAAATGGTTCTTGGGAGTTTGCCAGGGCCAAGTTCACCCCTCTGTTCGACGGTGCGGGATACTGCCTGGATGACAGGCAGTGCTTTATCGGGGGAAGTGCTGATGCCGCAATAGCATGCGTGGACAGCGGGGAGTACAGGGCTTACTCCGGTGTCGGTGGCGACCAGGCTCTTGAGTATTTCTACTGCCACGACGGCAACTGGACCACGAGGACAAAGGAGATTGCCCTGCAGATGCTGAGCATGGCCAACAGGAGTGCGGATAATGATTACACCATATTCTGCGACAGGTTTGACCGCTCTTTGAATCCTGACGAGACATTGAGCTATTACAGGGATTTTGTTGGCGACAATGTGGTCAACCTTCTCACTTCAGGCATAGCCAACGAGTTCTGCGTCATGGTGCTGAACGGCCAGGTCATAGCAGGTGTGTCCCTTAACAACATCGGCATCAACGACACTCTCGAGGAAGGCGAGGAGGGATGTGTCAAGGGAGGCTGGGCCTGCCTGACTCCCGGCAACTGCGACCCTGAGACAGAGTGCCTGCTTGATGTGCCTCCTGATTTTGTCACGCAGAGGAAGTCTTTCCTCCAGATGCTCAAGGGTCCTGAAGCTAACACGTATTGTGATGTTGTCCTCTCGGATCCTGCGTTTTCCGACGGGAACTATCATGCATGCGATAACCGTGATGTGTATTATAATCCTAAGCTGAAGAGCGTCATCTTCTCGAGGGTCACTGATCCGCCTCAGGATGTCCCGTTCGAGGAGGTCAAGACATTCATCGGGGTGATATTTGATTATCTCAAGCAGGTCCTGAGGGATATACTTGGTATAGCTGGCGTCCCAAGGCCGGTCTCAGAGATGGTCCAGGAGGAGCAGCTTGACTTTGTCCGGAACGCCGGCTCGTTCGACAAGCTTTACATCGGCTATTCGCCTGAAGGTCCCGGCGGAAACCCGCGTTCGATAAAGGCGGTCAGGGAGACGCGTGCTTTCGTGCGCGAGGATGTCGGCGTTGATTACAGGACGTTCATATCTGCGGAGTACAGGAATTACCAGACAGACATCTGCAGGGGTTTCTTCTACAGGCACAACTATCCTGACCTGAGGAGGCAGATGTCGAAGAATGACCAGATTCAGTGCACGCCGGTTATACTTGACGATGATGAGTGGCTTTTCTCGGTATATGTCGAGGAGCCCGTATTTGAGCTGAGTGATGATGAGGCAGACCTCCGCGCAGTGAGGATATGGAAGGGTGCTTCTGACACGTTCTGGAATGACCTGACAGCCAAGATAAGGACTCAGCCGTCTGCAGACCTTGGTGGAAGCGGCCCTGCAGCGCCTTCATTCACCACCTCGCCAGAGGACAACCCTGTTGCGGGAAGCGAGATGACGTTCATCCTGGAGTCTGATGAGGATGAGCGCCTTATAGCAAGGACCTGGGACTTCGGCGATGGGATCATGTCTTCCTCTGCATATAATATCACGACATTCCACACCTATAAGGACGGCGGCGATTACATTGTGGCTCTGTGGGTCATGGATGACCGGTTTAAGATATCTCATGTAGAGCTGCCGCTAAGCGTAGGTATTGGCCCGGCGGTTGCCATCCGCGAGGAGCAGATCGGCGGAGGGGCGGTCAGGTTGGCATTGGAATTTGCCGGCGGGAATCCCGGGTACAATGTCCGCATAGAATGGGGTGATGGGAGCTCTGATGAGACCACAGGGATAGATTCTTCCGAATTCTTGATCGAACACACGTATGATGAGTCTGAGTTCGGTTCTCACGGCTCTATCAGGAGGCACGTGAACGTTGTGGGAAGCGACAGGGACGGAATCAATTTCGACAGGCAGAAGGACATAATCATAGATAAATAGATACTGTTTTGTTGACGTGGCGTTTCAGGTCATAAGATTTATATACCTCTCTTCCTGCTTCTTTTGTTTATGAAAAGAGGTGGCTTGAGCGTCTTTGTAGTCTTTCTCGCATCATTTATTCTGTTTTGCGCAGCTCTTGTCATTTTTGCGCCCTGCGTCTTTGCCCAGCTCTGCACCTTCGAGCCCAAGTGCATACCTAATGTGCAGTCATGCGGCTGCGGCGGGCTCCAGACCCGTTATACCCTGTGCAACGGAGGATGTTCTGACTGGTATCCGTGCAACGCTACAGCTACAGAGGTCATATGCACCGACACTGTTGATGATGACTGCGATGGTCTCATCGACTGCGCTGACCCTGACTGCGGCTCCAACGCATTCTGCATCGATGCTGATTCCGACTCTTACACCCTTGACAGGGACTGTGATGATACCAGCTCCGCGGTCTATCCCGGAGCAGTGGAGCTTTGCAATCTTGTGGATGATGACTGTGATGGCACTGTCGATGAGGGCTGTTCCTGCACACCTGCCGGCTCTACTCAGCCTTGCGGCACTGATGCCGGCGAGTGCTCTGCAGGTGTAAGGACCTGTTTGCCCGGCGGCACCTGGGGTGCCTGCACAGGCACGCCTCCTTCTGTCGAGGTCTGTGACCGCCTGGATAATGATTGTGATGGCATGACAGATGAGGGCTGTGGGTGCGTTGACGGCGAGTCGAAGCAGTGCGGCACTGATGTGGGCATTTGCGGTTTCGGCTCTCAGCTGTGCGTCTCTGGCTCCTGGGCTGCGTGCACAGGCGGCATCTCTCCGGTTGCAGAGGTCTGCGGCAATGCCCTTGATGACAACTGTGACGGCAACGTGGATGAGTTGTGCCCTGCATCTCCTGAACTCCCTGATGCTGATGAGGCTCCTGAGCCTGCCGCTGCTCCTCCATCGCAGCCCGAGCAAGAGCGGGGTCTGTCTGTCGCGGTTCGCGAGTGCATGGACCTTGACGGTGACGGCTATGGCCTGTACTGCGCAAAGGGGTTTGACTGCGATGACAATGATGCGTCCGTACATCCCGGGGCGCCGGAGGTCTGCAACAGCGTAGATGATGACTGCAACGGCATGATTGATGACCATTTGAGCAGGGAGTGCGGCGTCTCTGATGAGGGTGTATGCACTATTGGTGTTGAGCGCTGCCTTGAGGGAAGATGGTTTGGCTGCAACGCAGTCACGCCGTCTGATGAGATGTGCGGCAACAGGCTTGATGACGACTGCGACGGCAGCGTGGATGAGGATTGCGCGCCTGCTGGACGCTCGGATGAAGAGGCCGCTTTGGTTCAGTTCCTTGACCTTAAGTTCGGCAGGGGAAATTACAGCACAGAAGAGTATGTGGAGAACTACAGGCAGACCCGCGCAGCTGTCAGCATCAGGAAATCATCTGTCATTGCAGGCGGAAAGACAAAGGTGAAGCTGGAGATCATTCCCGTGCAGGCTCTGCGCAACCTGACAGTGTTCCTTTACATTCCGAAGTCAGTGGCCGGCTCCGCAGACAGGGTCACGTTCTCGCTTCAGCCGGAGGTCATCCAGGCTGACCCTCTTGTTGCCTGGCATTTTGCCGAGCTTTCAGAGAAGGCTGACCTGGGCTATGAGGTCGTTGGCGAGTTTAAGGATGCCGCTGAAAAGACGTCCGCGATTCCGGTAGCGGAGGGGGTGGGTCCTGTAGAGAGGCCCTGGTACTTCAATCTCATCCCGCTGGCGATAATCCCTGTTCTGGGTTTTATATTCATATTCCTTGTTGAGATTGCGCATAAAAGAAGGAGATGAGATTTTCTGTCGGCAGCGCCGTCGATTGGTATCTGGCGGCTGCCGCCGCTTTTGCGTGTCCTCAGACAAGAGATGCGGAATGGGCTGCACTCCAGCGGCAAACAACGGTCATTGCGCAAGCACGGTCATGAAAATGTGCGATTAGCAGCTAACATAAGTTTAGCAGCGTGGCGGTGCTGCCTTGATTGAGCTAAACAAGTGCAAAATATTTATTTCTTCTTCTTCGACAGCGCTGCCTTGATGACTCGCAGCTCTGCGAGCTGCTCTTTTGATATCTCTTTCAGGAGCTTTGTCTCCTCGACGTGCTTCCCTATGACCTCCCTGAGCTCTTCCTTTATGGACTCGTTGCTGTCTGTGAGTATTATCATGAACAGCAGCAGGAGCCATAGGAACGCGGCCTGCAGCAGCGCCCAGCTCAGGTGGCCCTCTCCGGTGTACACCTTGTTTATGTAGTAGAACCCGACGATAGTCACGGTGATTCCGACGATCAGGAGCATCTTCTCGAAGAAGTTAAGCCTGTTCACCATCTTTTTCAGTGCATTCATTTTATTTACCTCGCATACGGCCTGGCACACGGCAATACATGTTGATTATTTAAACATTTTGCCTGGCATATGCCAGGTGTATGAACATGATGTACCCTCCTGTGTAGAAGAGTATTGTGATGGTGAAGAATATCAGCAGGTGCGCTGCTATGAAGTACTGCCCTGCTTTTCCCAGCAGCGTGATTGCGTTCACATAGTATTTTGCCAGGCTGATGAAGAAGTGGTACAGGTAGATGCCGAAGTAGATGAACACCGCAAACAGTCCAAGCTTTGTTGTCCTTCTCAGGTTTTTCCTGCCCAGTATGTAGAATATGCATGCCACGAGCGCTCCGATGAGGAGTGCCATCCAGATGTGGTTTATGGGTGGTATCTGCTGTGTTGTTATGTCGACGCCGAGCAGCATCGCTGACTTGACCTGTCCGATGCGCATGACCGGGAGCGTTATGAATACTGCGATGCTTCCGAAGAACAGCCAGAGTATGTTCGGCAGCCTGAGCCTCTTCTTCTGGTAGAGGTGCGCCCAGGCGTATGCCGGTCCGAATAGGAGCATGAGCACAGCCAGGACGTTCAGCACATATGCTGCCATCACACCTATCTGCGCGACCGCTGTTTCAGCCAGCGCAAAATCTTTTGCCATGAGGCTGTTCAGGGGAAGGTGGCCTGGTCCCAGCTGCTCGAAGTACCAGGGATAGAGCAGCCCTGTCGTGTAGGGTATTATGAAATGTCCGATGTCGACGAGCAGGTGGAGGGCAAGCAGGCCGGTTATCGCGACGGCTATGGTCTTTCTTGAGTGGAACAGGGATATGAACCTTTCATAGAAGCTCTCGCTGGAGTCGCTCACCCTTTTCAGGAATGTTTCGGTCTTCATTCCCTTTCCGCGCTTGACTATGACAAACAGGTAGAAGAAGAGTATGATCATAAGTATGGGTGCGTCCACAGTGAGCCCGAGCCATTCCAGGGCGGGGGTGAACACGACTGTGAATATCGCGAGGAGGATGATGTATGTCGCGGCGAACCTGACCGCTTCCTTCCACACGCCTTCGGCTTTTTTTGCTTCGTGTATTATGCTCAGTATGCACGGCTTCTTCACCTTCTCGTGGAGCAGGAAGTATGCCGCCGCTATCAGCATTATCCCGCCGAGCCAGAAACCGGTCTTCTCTATCACATCCACGTTCTGGGCCAGCACAGTGTATATTCCCTGCACCACCGATTTCTCGTGCACCGACGTGAGGACGAATCCCATGATTGTCTTGAGCGACAGCAGCAGGTACGCGAATACTATTATCAGGTCGTGGTTCTTCTCTCTCTGCCCGAATGTTATCTTTGTTATGCTCGCCTTGTAGAAGAGGTAGCAAATCGCGATTATGGCTGTTATCTTTTCGACATACTCAAGAAGAGGGGGTATGATTGTGAAGAAGTCCATGACCTCGATGATTATTAGGAATAAGAGGATCAGCTCTTCGATTCCTATCTCAAGCCTTTTCATCAGGTCAAGCATATTCAGCCTCTTTTGCAGGTCATACAGCGCGCTCAATTATATAGTTTTCTCAGCAGAAGGACTCGGAAGGCTGCAGCCACCGCTTTTGCGTGTCCTCAGACCAAAGAATCGGAATGGTTGCGCTTTTGTCTGTTCTTCAGGGTTTGCGCAGCAACAGGCTAAAGGATAG
>JAFGJH010000029.1 GCA_016929255.1 Candidatus Woesearchaeota archaeon | reverse complement strand
GGCCGCGTCCCTGTCAAGGTCACCGACGAGAACGGCCCGATAGCGGTTGGCGACATCCTCACCACATCATCAAAGAAAGGCCACGCTATGAAGTGGATGATGCTGGAATTTACAGGCACGGAAACTCCTGCAGAACTCGCATCAAAACTGAATGAGAACGAGCGGAGGAGGAACAGCATACTCGGCAAGGCCCTTGAGCCGCTCGAATCAGGCGAAGGCAAGATTATGGCATTGGTGACGCTGCAGTAGATGAGGTGAAGAATCATAAGAAATAACTGGCTGATTTGGACTGTTGCATTCTTTTTCCTAGCTTCAGCTCTGGCCTTTCCAGCCCTCGCCCAGTCCAACTTCAACTGCAGCATATACAACAGGTCTGAGGTTCCCGGTGATATGGTTGCTCTCATCAACCTTTATCAGGGGAACAACTCCCACGCTGAGTACGGCAACGAGTCCAGCTACAACTGGAGTGTCGCGTGCAAGTCCAACATCACGACGATAGGCTATGGCTGCAGCAACAACTATCTGAATGTCGTGCAGCTGTTCAACTACACGAACTCGCACGTCTCTGTGGACAACATCTACGGCGGGATGGCCTGCTTCAACACATCTGACACGGGAGTGAGCTGGTCCCTGCAGCTTTCGGACAGGGGCACTGTCCCTGCTGACTATGAGTGCGCATTCGCGATATACAATCACTCCAATTCGCATGTCTATGAGTGCGGCCACATCAATGCATCTTATAATGTCAACATCAGGGTTTCGCCCGGCGATTCTGTGCCGCCGACCGGCTCCATCGTCATATACGGCCCGAACGGGACAGAGTTCACAGGCACTGACAGTGTCTTCCTGAACCTGACTTACGACGACAACATCGGTGTCAGGTCCTGCAGGTGGGCCAACGACAACCAGGTATACCTCGCGGATCAGCCGTGGGAGAACTGCACAACAGTCAAGGCCTGGCTGCTGAGCCCTGGCTACGGCAACAGGACTGTCTATTATGAGATTAATGACACCAGCGGCAACACAGCCGTCTTCAACGATTCCATACTCTACTACTACACGCAGGACTACACGCCTCCCTCCCCGCCGGAAGTGCTCGACGGCCCTGACTGCGTGGACATAGACTGGTGGAACGGTAATGACACGCTGCATGCGTGCTGGTCCGGCTCCGCTGATGACATCTCAGACACCATCTATTACAAGTACAGGATAATGGAGAACGGCTCCTGCTACAGCAATGACTGCAACTTCACTGACGCAGGCACGGACCTCTCAGTGAGTGTCACAGGCCTCACTCTCCACGAGAACTGGGTGTATTCTTTTGACGTGATAGCTTATGTGTTCAACATCAGCTCAGTGATTGCGTCTTCCAACAGCACAAGGATAGACCTCACCCTGCCCGACGCTCCGGTGGTCAACAGCTCGACGCATCCTGACCAGAACAGGGCTTACGCAGAGCCGACAGCGAGGCTGAACTGGTCCGCGGAAGACATCCTGGGCAGCGGCAACAGGAGCGGCATCGCAGGATATTCATACCTGCTCGACACGCATCCTGGCACTGCGCCTGACAGCACCCCTGATGAACGCCACTGGGAGACTCTCAGCACGATGAGCAATAATGGCTACGGGCAGTTGCTGCGCGCGAACAGCAGCGCAGGCTCTCCCAACACTTACGCAGTGTTCAGGCAGCTCCATGCCGACTTCACAGAGAACGAGTCTGTCCGCGTAAGGGTAGCTCTCGCAGAGCTCTCTTCAGATTATGATGATCTTATGGGCGTCGAGGTGTTCCTCATAAAGCACGCCGATGGGGCTGGCTTCAGCCAGTTTGACCATCATGGTTACGCGATCTCAAGCATCGCTAATGTCAGCCGGGACGTGGCTTACGCAGATACCATGGACCTCGCGGCAACATACCGGTTTGACCTCACAGTGAATGAGACTGTTCTGGACACTGCACAGGATATATACATCGTCGTTACAGGCCTGGCTTCAGACAGTGACAACAGGAACAACCTGTCTATCGCAGGCTCCACAGGCAGCATAGACCTTTCAGGATGGGACTATGTCTGCGACGACAGCGATGTGTGCACGAACATGACTGCATCTGTGGATTATGCCATCGAGGTCAGGAAGGCTGATTCAGGCGATGGGTGGTTCACTGAATACCCTGGTCTTGCCGACGGCACTTACTATTTCCACGTCAAGGCAAAGGACAGGGCAGGCAACTGGGGCAACACGACCCATTACCGGCTGAATGTCGCTGCCGGCGGTGTCAGCGTGGGCATAGTCTCTCCTGAGGACGGACAGATATTCACCACAGACAGCACAGAGGCCAACATCAGCGTGAAGGTGATGGTCAGCGGCAATGCCTCTGTCCGCGTGATTGCCATGCATCCTGACGGCAGTAATTACACCTCTCCGGAGGAGGTGTTCAGCACTGTCAGCATCTTCAAGAACGTGACTCTTGAGCTTGGCCGGAATGAGCTCTACGCTGTCGCGAACACATCTGCAGGTGCGGTCACAGTCTCATCTAGGGTTTATGTCATAGTATCAAAAGAGGCCATACCTATGACCAACAAGAGCCTGAGGGTTGTGTACGGCGGCTGCGCAGTCTCTCCATTGCCTTACATCTGTTCAGCCACTGTCGGCACTTCCCGTGTCGGCATCGCCAATGAGGATCCGCAGGGCATCGGCGCAGGCTATATCCAGGCTGACACATCTGAAGGCACGATAAAGATATTCATGTCCCGGGACTTTGATGTCGCAGGAGTGGATGATTATTTCGACGATGATGAGTTCCTTGACCTGACCATACCCTCGTTCGGCTACATCAGGGAGGACAAGCCTTTTGTTGTCCAGAATGAGCTGAGGTATGGTGATGTGTATGTTGGAGGCGACCTCAGGCTCGAGCCCGGCAAGTACAATCTTTACATCATCCACCAGGGAGTCACGCCTGACGGGAGGGTGAACCTTAGTGTGGAGGTAAGATGAAAATGTCCAATCCATTCAATAGCAGGAAAGCCCAGTTCTACATCTTCACAGCCATAGTGCTGATCGCGTACTCTACCCTGCTGCTGCAGTCCGCTACAGTGGTCCCGGAACCGACAGGCGCTTTCAGGTCAGCATATGACAATTTCGTGTTCGAGAGCTCTGCTGCGCTCAACAATGCCCTGTTCGAGCAGGCAGACCTGAACCAGGAGTACGAGCGCTTCCTTGACAGCTTTGTCTCATATTCAAAGATGAAGAAGCTCAGCATAGAGGTATTCTCTGTCCTTGAGGCAGGGGAATATGTGTATTTTTCCAATAAGATGAGCAACCCTGTCCGCATAATCAACCTGAACGAGACCATCCCTCCGGGCATCAATACCTATTTCCTGCGCTCAAACCTCCCAGAAGCGGTTTTAGAGGTCAGGGATGACGTTTTTCATGAAAACATTTATAAATTCACAATCTCTCAGCAGGGCACAGATGCAAAAGCTGTCCTGAGGGTCAGCAAAGGGGCTAAGAGGCAGATTTTTGTGCAGGAATAGCCCATTTGAGCATTGCGGTTTGAGGCAATATCTGAGGCAGTTGATATGAAAAAAAGAGGTGTGTTCAGCATTTTCTTCATTCCCTGCAAGAGGGCCGTATCACCCTGGATATCATGGGTCCTGCTTGTCGCTTTCGCTGTCATCCTCAGTGCTTTCATGTACAATTTCATGGTGAGCTACACCAAGGACACAACCCAGGACATCAAGAAGACGGTGTACAATACAGACGAATGCAGGTCTGTCTCGTTCAATATCGTCTCTGCGTGCTTTTCAGCTTCAACACAAGTTTTAAATATTACGCTGGAGAATACCAACTATGCAAGAATCGACAGCATGGCCTTCAGGCTCTATGATGGCAGGATTCCGCTCCATACCAACAATACGGGCATCCCGATGAACCCTAACAGGGTGAAGGAGATAATCTTAGACACAGGGGTGGCTTCAGTCACGAGGGTCGAGGTCATACCTTCAATAGAGAAGGAGGGCATGGATATCATCTGCTCTGACAGGAAGGCTGAGGCAGAGGTGGTGCCCTGCTGAATCGCAGCAAATCTTTTTTCATGTTCATTTTCATGTTCATGGTTAAATGATTTAAAAAAAGGAGGTTGAAAAATGACCGAGCATGGTTTAAGAAAAGAGGTCATTGACCTTGAGGTGGAGAAGTCCCGCCTCAACAGGGAGAAGTCGATGCTTGTCATGAACAAGAGCCTGATTCTTTATTTTGCTTTCATGTTCGTGGCTGTCCTCGGCTTCATAAACGGCTACATCAACAGGACATTGTTAAATGTCTTGATAGTGATGGGCCTTTGTGTGCTGATCATAGGGACTGTTCCCTACGTGAAGACTATGCATACTGAAGAGAAGCGGCTGAACGATCTGCTTCAGCGCATGATGAGGTGAGTGAAATGAAGAACTGCAGAAACAGGAATAGGGGGATGTTCGCATCCAGGAAAGCAGTCTCGCCTCTCATCGCAACAGTGCTGCTCATCGCTTTCGCGGTGGCTCTCGGTGCAGTAGTCATGAACTGGGGAAGGGGATATGTCGAGGACACTGCCAATATAGCCAGGGAGCGCTCGGACACAGAGGTCACATGCGCATCAGAGGTGGATATAGGCATAGTCGAGATAGACTCTGTGCCGCAGATATGCTACAACAGCACAGGTTCCGGCAACGCAACTCTGGAGTTTATCCTGGAGAACAAGCAGGAGAGGGCTGTTGAGAAGATTCAGGTGAGGCTTATCGGCGACGCTACAAGGGTCCCGTTGACCATTGATAAGGATACCGCGTCTTCCAACCTCTCAGCCAACGAGGCCAAGTTCATGAACGTAACGTTCAACATCGGGAACAGTGGAGGCACTGGCCTCGATATAGGCCACCTGCAGCAGGCGAGGATGACTCCATACATAAGGGTAGGAGGCTCGACAGTGGCCTGTCCGGCAAGCTCTGAGACGATCACTGCTATCAAGCCCTGCACTGATGTCTGGACATAATTTTTTTTCCCTTTTCGGGCAAAGCGGTGCATTGTGATGCATTTTGGTGCATTGAGATGCGCTGAAATGAAAATGCACTAAAAGGGACAGAAAGGGACTGAGGGACCGAAAGGGACTGAAAGGAACTGGATATGGTCGAAAGCCGTTCGAAGAAAATCAGCGTATTGATATTTTTGTTCGCGATATTCATACTGCTGGTTGTCGTCACCGGAAGCTGGCTCTACCGCATGTACACCGAGCAGACAGCGTATTCAGAGAGCAGGACACTTGCGACAGTGGAGTGCAGCAGGTATTACTACTCGATAGATCCTGGGAGCGTGCTGTACGAGAACGGCACGCTTTATTTCGAGATATCGAACACTCTTGGCGCGGATATCAGCACGATAGTCGTCGAGAGCACAGGCGGCCAGAAAGAGGTCGATGTCAGCGGGCTGGGCCAGGGAGCTACTTTCCCTGTCAGCGTCCGGATTGATGTTGTCGAATGGGCTGTCGTGTATCCTTCAGGGTGCAAAGGGGTGAATTTCAAGAACCTCAGCTTTGAACCTAATACTGTATGACCTGATGATCGGTTTATATCGGTTTACAGGGGAATGATGGCCATCCCTGGAAAAGAGGAGAAAAAAGAGGCGGATATATGTTTTTGAAGGCTCAGATTTGGGTTTCAGCAATCCTTTACATACTTGTGATAACTGTAGTCATGGTCCTTGTCCTCAATGCAGGCGTCCCTGTCCTGAAGGACCTGCAGGACAAGACAGTCTTCACCCGCTCGAAGAACACATTTCTCAACCTCAACCAGCAGATAAACGAGATCAGCGAGGAGGGTGTCGGCTCTCAGCGCGTCGTCCCCATAGAGATAGAGAAGGGCAACCTTGAGCTCAGGGACGGCTCTCTCAAGTGGGACCTGAAGACCAACGCCAAGATCCTTGAGTCAGGCCAGCAGATCGAGCTCGGCAATCTCTACATCTCCTCGAATGCCGACGTCTCTTCAAGGGCATTTGACGAGAACTACACCCTGCAGAACAATTACCTTACCGCAACGTTCTACAAGTGCGAGGACCGCGAGCTCTGCATGATGAACGAGAGCGGCATGATCATGCAGCTGGTCTTCACGAACCCCGAGACAGGGGTCCAGACCGCTGCCGGCAGCACTTTCGAGTTCCATTTCAACTCGAGCGCGTCATGGGACACGCCGGGGTTCTCTGTGCTCGAGGATGAGGGCTCGAGCCTCGGCGCCGCGCGTGTGCTCTATTACGTGAACAACACCGGCGCGAACTACTACACTGTTGTCGAGTTCACCCTGGAGAGCAACAGGGATTTCCTTCAGGCCAGGATAAGATGAGGATGTGACATGATGGCATTTCCATTTTTCGGAAAGAAAGCAAAGGATGCTCCTGCACCACCCGCAGCGACGGCTGCTCCAGCTTCAGCTGCTCCTGCTCCAGCCGCTCAAGCTGCTTCTGCAGCTCCTGCTGAGAAGACAGTCATAACAGCGAAGCCGAAGGGTGAAGGGCCTAAGATAGTGTTCAGTTCCGGCGCGCCAGGCGCCAACCCTGCCGAAGCGAAGGCAAGGATGGGTGATGTTGTGAAAAAGGCAGAGTTCACCGCTGAGAAGCTCGGTGTGGAGAAGGAAGAGATAAACATGAGAGACATAAAGACGGGCGGCAGGACCATACTCGGCGCAAACCATGACGCTCCTGCTGCGCCTTCCGGAGCTCCTGCGCCTGCCGTGTCTTCTTTCGGGGCTGCCGGGGAGAAGGGCATTGTGGAGACAGGAACCGAGAATGCGCCTCCTGAGGGGGGCGGGCCTGTGAAGGATATAGATGCAGAGTTTCCCAAGGAAGGGTTCTATATCGACCTGCGGCCTAAGATAATCAAGCTACCGCCTTATGAGGACAAGAAGACGATCAATGTCCGCTACCCGCTCGTCCCGCCGTTCGCCTATGCGCACATCTACTGGGATAACAAGGAGAACGAGCTCCTGTATGTTGTGGAGGAGCCCCTGCTCGACGACACAGAGAAGGAGATACTTGAGCTGATAAACCTGGGCCTTGAGGAGATGATCAACATAAGCTTCGTGCGCGCCGCGAAGTCGAACATACTCATACAGTATCTGGAGAAGAACGTGCAGAGCATCCTCATCGAGCTGGGCACCAAGGTGAGCAAGAAGACATACAGCAAGCTGATGTATTATGTCTACAGGAATTCCGTCGGCCTGAACGAGATAGAGCCGCTGCTGAACGATTATTATGTGGAGGACATCGAGTGCAACGGCCTGAACTTCCCGCTCTACATCGTGCACAGGAAGTACCAGAACCTCAGGACCAATGTGCTGTTCAAGGACGCCTCTTACATGACCGACTTCATCGAGAAGCTGGCCCAGAAGACCGGGCGCTACATATCTTATGCAAAGCCTCTGCTGGACGGGACCCTGCCTGACGGGTCAAGGGTCAACGCCACCTACACAGAGGACGTGACCACAAGGGGCCCGACTTTCACGATAAGGAAGTTCACCAAGGAGCCCTGGACTCCGGTCCATCTCATACAGACCAAGACCGCGACAGCTGAGTCTTTCGCCTACATGTGGCTTGTGATAGAGAACAAGTTCAACGTGATGGTCGTCGGGGAGACAGCTTCAGGGAAGACAACCTTCCTGAACTGCATAGTGGATTTCATCCCTCCTGAGGCGAGGATATGCTCGATAGAGGACACGCGTGAGCTCAACCTTGCGCACATCAACTGGCTCCCGGCGGTGACCAGGGCTGGTTTCGGCATGCCTACTGTCCTCGGCACGCAGTACGGCGAGATAACATTGTTCGACCTGCTGAAGGAGAGCATGAGGCAGGCGCCCGACTACGTGATAGTGGGTGAGATAAGGGGCCAGGAGGCGTATGTCCTGTTCCAGGGAATGGCATCAGGCCACCCTTCCTTCTCGACGTTCCACGCGGCCTCGGTGGACACGGTGGTCAAGAGGCTTGAGACCCCGCCCATCAACCTGTCGCCCTCCCTGATTGAGGCTCTCGACGTGGTGTGCATCTGCATCCACGTGAAGGACCAGACCAAGAACGTTAGGAGGCTTAAGGAGGTCGATGAGATAATTGAGGTCGAGCAGGCTCTCGGCAAGGCGAAGATAAACGCGGTGTTTGAGTGGAACCCTGCCAAGGATGTGATAACATTCAACGGCAAGCCTGACATATTCGACAGGATAACAAAGAGGACAGGGATGACACGCGAGCAGCTGATGGCTGAGATGAACCGGCGCGCGACCCTGCTCAATGTGATGGCTGACAGGAACATCTCATCTTTCCAGGAGTTCAACAAGATAATAAATGATTATTACAAGGACGCCGATGCCGTCCTGAAGAGGTTCAACATAAGATGAGCAGGTCTGAAGACATCTCAAGGCAGATCATAGAGCTGGATGAGAGCATGCGCGAGATAGCTTCGCTTGACGAGCTCTACAGTGAGCTGGTAAGCTCAGGGTCAAGGGACGGCAAGGAGCTCGCGGTGAGGAAGGAGGAGGCTGCTTTCGCCAGGGAGCGAATGCTTAAGCTCTCTCTCCACGTCAAGAACCTGCTGACCAAACTGGAGTCCCACGAGGCTCTTAAGTGATGCGCATTTTGATTGATGATTCATGGACAAATTCGTGACCGTCGCCGCCAATATGCGAGATCCTTCGGCAGAAGATGCTGACTGGCAAGGGGGTCCCTTATGGGGGAATGCCTGGTAACGGAAACTTCAGCGAGAGCGAGCCGGCGGCGCGTAAGGGCACGAATTTGCCAGTCATTTTGAAGATAAAAAATGAAAAACATCCAGGTGCTTGCGAACAAGGTGCTTGAACTCGTCTCGGAGATAGAGACATACAGCTTCTACAAGGAGAACCTCGTCAGGACGCTGGAGAGGCTCTTCGACGAGTACCAGAAAGGCAGGTTCACGTATTTTGAGTACGAGCAGACAGTCAAGAGGATGCTTAAGGGCAGGTCAAAGGAGGAGTGGATAAACTACTACAACTCTTACATCCTTTACCTCATGAAGAGGATAGAGGCATACAACTCGCAGATATTCTACGAGGCATACAGCAATCAGGAATACGTGGGTATGCGTGTCGCAAAGGCAGTGCCTGCGGTCCGGCCGGTCGCAAAGCCGGCTGTGAAGCCGGAGTACAGGCGCGTCCCTCAGGTGAAGCCCAAGCACGCGCCTCCTGTGGAGATCCCTGCTGCTGAGGAGAAGAGGCCTGAGGCCATAGCCGAAGCAATGCCTGAGGCCGCACCTGCGATTGCGGAGGAGGCGGCTGTTCCCGAGGTCAGGCTCGTCGAGATAAAGCCTTCTGTGATGGACAGGATATCCCTTTTCTTCAGGCACGTGTTCGCGAAGAAGGAGGTTGAGGAGAGGCTTGAGGAGATCAAGGCTGCCAGGCCTCTGCCTGAGATTGAGCCTGAGAAGCGCCTGCCGAAGCTGCCTCTGAAGGCTCCTGCCCCTGAGAGACCCGCCAAGCCTGCCAGGCCTGCCAGGGCAGTGGGTGTCAGGAAGCGCTGGTTCTCTTTCCTGTGGGGCGCGCCCAAGCCGACGACACCAATAGATGAGGCTGCAAAGAAGCCAATCATCACCGTGGTGAAGAAGCCTGAGAAGCCAGGTATAGAGTTCGGCAAGCTTTTCGGCATAGATTACCTGACCAACCTCCTGAGCAGGAGGAAGGGTGTCGAGTTCACAGAGAAATCCCCTGAGGTCCCGATGTCGACCATACAGCTCGAGACATTGAGGAGGAAGGCTAAGCCGGAGATCAGTGCGCAGATAGAGAAGATAACCGCTACCGCCTTGACCAAGGAGGCGACAAGGATAAGATCGATAATGGAGAAGAGGAAGGCGCTTAAGATATACCAGCCTTCTTTCTTCGGGTCTCTTGCGAACATAGCTATCAAGAAGATCAGCCTTTTCCTCCTTGATCAGTTCCCTGACTTCTTCAAGGATCTGTATCATGCTTTGAGGCTGGCGAACATAAAGGTACTGTCCAACACTTATGTGAACATGATGGTGCTGGGCGTGCTCAGCAGCACCCTGATGGGCCTGCTGCTGTTCGGGATGTTCTTCAGTGTGACTCCTCTTCCGTTATCGCAGGTGTTCTTCAGGACTTTAATGATGGGCCTGCTCACAGGACTTGCCGCCTTCGCAGGTTTCTATGCGTATCCTTACTCCAAGATGAAGCAGAGGAGGCGTTCCATCAACACGAACCTCCCTTTCGCGATCAACCATATGGCTGCGGTCTCGTCCTCTGGCGTGGCTCCTGTCAGGATGTTCAGGCTGATATCTGAGTCCAGGGAGTACGGCGAGGTCTCTGTCGAGATAGAGAAGATAGTCAATTATGTGGACATCTTCGGCTATGACATCCTCACTGCTCTTAAGGCTGTCGCGGCCACGACGCCGTCGTACCACTTCAAGGACTTCCTTGAGGGCATGGTCTCCACGACCCAGACCGGCGGTGACATCAAGGCATATTTTTCGCAGAAGGCAGAGGAAGCGATGCTCAACTACACGCTCGAGAGGCAGAAGTACACAGAGACCATCTCGACATATTCGGACATCTATACAGGCATACTTATCGCTGCTCCGCTCTTCTTCGTCGCTGCGCTCTCTATGGTGAGCCTGCTGGGCGGCAAGATAGGGGGCATGAACGTCAATGTTGTCATAGTCATAGGCACTTATGTGATAATCCCTTTCCTGAACGTGAGTTTCCTGACTTTCCTGGAGCTCACTCAGCCGGAGATATGATTGGAAAATGATTGAAGCTGTTTTGGTGGAGGCTTAAGGAACATGGAGCTGGTCTTTGAGAAGAGGCACATCATCGCGATGGTGTTCGGCATAGTATTCTTAATAGTGGATTTCATATTCTTCCTGAGGACCGCCTGGTTCATCCCTCTGATCGTGATTGCAGTGAGCATCGGCTGGAGCCAGTTCTGGATAGACTTCTTCGTGAACTCGAGGAAGCAGAAGGAGCTCGAGTCCATGTTCCCTGAGTTTGTCAGGAACCTCGTCGGCGCTGTCAAGTCAGGCATGCCTGTCGGCAGGGCGATAGTCTACGTGTCTAAGACGGATTATGGCGCTCTGACGCCTTTCGTGATCAAGCTCGCGAACCAGGTCGAGTGGGCCATACCCGTTCACAAGGCGCTGCTTAACTTCGCGAATGAGACCAAGAACGGCGTGATAAAGAGGAGCATCGCGACAGTCATCGAGGCGGAGATGTCCGGCGGCAACATAGAGGATGTGCTCGAGACCGTGACCACATCAGTCATAGAGATAAAGAAGATAAAGCTGGCCAGGAAAGCAGGCATCCACTCGCAGCTCGTCCAGAGCTATATAATCTTCATAGTATTCCTGGGTGTCATGGTAGTCATCCAGAACCTCCTGATACCTTACATCGCAGACATAGAGTCCAAGAACATTGAGGGTGTTACCGAGGGCGGGATGGCCCTCACCAGCGCTGCGCTTGGCGGCGCTATCCGCGCTGTCCAGATAGACTACTCATCTCTTGGTGCTTTCATAGGGACCCTGGGCGCCTGGCTGACATCCATAAGGGGCGTGTTCCTCATGCTCGCGCTCATCCAGGCGTGCTTTGCAGGGCTTGTCCTGGGAAAGCTGGCAGAGGGCGACCTCCGCTCAGGAGCCAAGCACTCCCTCATCCTCATGACCACAGCGTTCTTTGTCATCACCCTGGCCCAGGGCGCGATGGGATAAGTCGACAGCAGCATCGGTTCTAAGAGGCACCACTACTTTAAGTTAATTTTTTATACCCCTATCCTATTTTGATGCTTATGAAGATCACCATCAACCCGAAGCTCTCTGTCGAGCAGAACGCACAGGTCTATTTCGAGAAGGCAAAGCAGGCGCGGAAGAAGCTTGAGGGCGCGAGGAAGGCGCTTGAGATATCCCTTAAGAAGCGTGAGGCAGAGCTGCGGGAGAAGGAGGATAAGCTTGAAAAGATAAAGGCTGAGCATGAGCTCCTGGCCTCGAAAGAGCGCAGGAAGGCTGAGTGGTACGAGAAGTTCAGGTGGTTCTTCTCGAGCGAGGGTTTCCTTGTCATAGGGGGCAGGGACGCGACCACGAATGAGATCGTCGTCAAGAAGCATACTGACAGGGATGATGTTGTATTCCACACAGACATGGCCGGCTCTCCTTTCTTCATAGTCAAGACAGGGGGAAAGGAGCCTGGCGAGCAGACATTGCAGGAGGTCGCTGACGCGACACTGTGTTTCTCAAGGGCCTGGAAGATGGGCCTGGGCACGACCCCCACTTTCTGGGTCAGGCCTGAGCAGGTCAGCAAGGAGGCGAACCCCGGCGAGTACATGCCCAAAGGCGCGTTCATGATACGCGGAAAGACGAATTACATGGTGCCGGCTCCGAACTGCGCAGTCGGCGCGCTGGATGACGGCAGGATAATGTGCGGCCCGGTCTCAGCGGTCAAGGCTCACTGCAGGAAGCATATCATTGTTGTGCAGGGAAGGAAGCGGCCTTCAGAGATTGCGAAGACAGTCAGGAAAAAGCTTGGCGGTGAGCTCGACGAGATAATAAGGGTGCTGCCTGCAGGTGAGCTTGAGATGAAGGCATGAGGTGGTGTTTATGGAGAATCCAAAAATTAATTATTGGGTTGATATCTGCATTTTTATCTCTTTCATCGTGACTGCTGTTTCTGGCCTGGTCATCCTCTTTTTTCTCCCGTCCGGCGTGCGCCGGGGCGGTTTCCAGGAATTATTGGGCGGCATTAAGTCTGCCTGGGTGGATGTCCACAACTGTGCGGGCATCATCATGGTGGTGCTTTGTGTCGTGCACGTTGTCCTGCACTGGAAGTGGGCTGTGTACATGACAAAAGTGATTTTCTCGAAGAAAAAAGGCAAATGATGCGGGAGGGGTGTTATTGATTTTTCATTTTCATTACTTGTTGCCTGTGTTTATTATCCTTGTCTCGCCGGAGGTGATATCTTCCCTTGCAGATGACCTGCCTTCAGGAGAGGTCTGTATCTCCCTTGTCTCGCATGATGCTGTCTCTTCGCCGGTCGCGGTCACGTAGCGGGGCTCTTTCATATCTTTTTCTGGCGCTTCTCGGCCATATTTTTTGATTGCCTGCTCAGCACCCATTCCGTTGACAAAAACTGCTTTCGCAAGCCTGCCGAGTTGCTGTATCATCTGCATGCTCTGGACAAAGAATATATCATAGTCGTCAAGCCAGTCATGCTCTTCAGGTGTTTCCGTGCCTTGCATGATGAATCCGAGCGGTGCGTAGAGCTTGGTCTTGAATGCTGCCCGCATCCCGCTGATCCCCTCCAGCGGTGTCTCGTATGCCCTGTTGAGCACGACATTTCCTGTTGTGTATTCAGGGTCTGAGCTGTCCTTCAAGGACAGCGCTGCTGTCATCTCTGCCGCCCGCCTGGCGCTGGCTGTTTTGTCCTCATCACTGAGTATGTCCTCCAGGATGAGTTCAGCGGCCCTGTGCGGCCTGACTTTCAAAGGGTCTGGCATGTGTTTCTGCACCTCTTGTTTGTCCTGTTTCTAAGCAGGTCTTGTCTCTGCGTACGCCTTCAGGTCCCTGTATACCGTGCTTGTGCTCACGTCGTGCTCTGCAGCTATGTCGCGCACAGATGCTCCGCCTGCATACATCGCATACGCATCAGCCCTTCTTGCCTCTCTGCGGGCTGCGTCAATCGTGGATCTCGCTCCGCGCATCGCCGGGACGAGCGCGAGCGCGTCATCCAGTCCCTCGCTCCTCAGCTCTGCGACAGTCCTCCTGCCGCTTGCCGTGCTCGTGTATTCTGCGAGCAGTGCCGCGTACATGCTGCCTGGCGGCGTGTACGCATTTGAAGAGGATGTGTCAGAGCCGCTGCTGCTCTCGACAGCTGCCTCGAGGCTGCGTATTGCGTTTCCCAGCTCTTCAAGCCCTTCGACATCTGCGGGGGCCATGCCTGCGGCCTCAAGCTCACTGAGCAGTCCCTGATAATTGGTGGAGATAAGGTTTATGTCAAGGACTATGTTTTCGTATTGCGCGTTTGCGTTGACCAGTGCCTCGTGGCAGACGGTGAGCTCTCCGGGCGCTGAAGGCGTCCTGGGGCTGCCGTCAGCTCCGCACCTGTTGATGTAGCTGTCATGCTCCGCGACTGCGCAGAGGGTGTTGCCTGTCCCTCCGGGTGAGCACTCTCCTTCTATCTTGTCCATGAATGAGTGGAGGTTGTGCAGCTCTCCGCTCATGCTCTCGACAAACTCCTCGAGCGCGCTTGTCCTTGCCACGATGCTGGCAGGTATCTCCTCGCCGGCGAGCGGCTCTTCCTCTGCGGGTGCGGCAGGTGCTGCGGGAGCTGGCAATGCAGCTTCAGGTTCTGTTGCAGGGGCAGCAGGCTCTGCTGAAGGCGTCGGTGTCGACGGTTCAGCTGCTGGTGCAGAAGGCGCGCTCTCTGCGCCCTCGGGCAGGACGTATGCGGGCCCTGCAGGGTGGTCAGCGCCGAATGTGCCGTAGTCTATGACCGCGCCGTTCGGTGCTGTTATGACAGGGTGTCCGTCAGGAGCCGTGCTGAGATTGGCAGGGCCCATATGTGTGGCGGGTGTGACTGCCGGGTGAGACGGCGCGTGTGCCGGAGCAGCAGGATGTGCTGCCGCAGGCGCATGCGCTGCCGGCGCGTGTGCGGTTGCTGCGGGCGCTGCCGGAGCTGCCGGTGCTGGTGCGCTTGTGTCAGCAGGAGGTGTTCCTGCTTCGGGCATCGCTTCCGGCGCGGTAGCTGAGGCTGCAGATGTGGATCCGCAGTTGCTGTATATTACGCCGCGTGCGTATCCTCTTATCCTTGCCGCTGCTTCTGGATCCGCGTCGAGGTCAGGCAGAGGCGCTGTTGAAAGCACGGCTATCCTGTTCTCAGCGAGACCGGGGCCTTGCGATGCTCCTTCGCCGTATGTTGTCTTTAGGACGCTGATGCTGCTGCCGAGCGCTTCATTCTCCTCAGAAGCGGCTTCCGCGACAGTGTCTGCTGTCTGCCATCCGAGCCGGACATTGTAATCATCATCGTCGAGCTGCGGGTTTCTTCCGTCATCCAGGCTCTCGATGCTCCTGAAAGTGGTGACGTATATCTTGTCGAATCCGTTGGCATGCGCATCCCTTACATATTCCCTTACCTTCGCCCTTGATTCAGGCGTAAGTGCGGGTGTGTTGTAGCCAAATTGTATGACTGTTTCCGTCAGGCAGCTTGCAGGAGCTGCAGTTGGTGCGGTTGAAGCTGATGTCCCTTCTGCAGGGGTTGTTACTGTGTCGCTTTCGGCAATGTCTTCATCAGGGTGCTCAGGCTCGTCTGGTGGTGCTGTTGCTGGCAGAGACAGGTCCTCTGATGCACCGCTTCCGTCGCCGCTTATCCCTCCTGGCAAAGGTTCGTCTGCGTCGGCGTCTGGAAATCCATATACTGTTCCTGCGTCTACATGCATGTTCATGGTCGGAAGAGGGTCAGGGTATGCTCCGCCGTCGTTGTAGTCCGTGACCTTCGGTGCGCATCCCGCCAGGCCCAGTGTCGCGAAAAGCGCGAGTGCTGCCGCGGCGCTTGTCATCTTCTGCCAGAATGGCCTGGAAGTCTCTCTGCCGCTGATCTCTGCCATGAATCTTGAGTATACTCTGGTGGGGTGCTCTGCGTCCTGCGCCCTTTCGAAGTATTGCTGGACTGCTGTGGCGACCCTGTCCTTGAGGGAATGTGTCGGGATTTGGGAGAGTGTTGCTTTCTCTTCGTCGCTCATCGCCAGATATTCCTGCCATATGTCAAATCCTGCGTTCTCTATGGCTGTTTGCTGTGATCTTGCGAAATATCCCTGCGGCAGCGCTGACTGTATGTGCTGGGCCACTGCCTGCTTTATCTTCCTTGGCCTTGTCTTCTCAGATATCATCCTTTGCTCATTGATCATGAAGCTGCTTAGGCCTGTGAACAATGTGTCCTGTGCCATCTCAGTCAGCCCTGCGTTCTCATCAGCAGTTTTTCTGTGGGTTAGTTTTTTTTCCAAAGACATTCTCTCACCATCCTATCAACTTTATTGAATATCATCAAATCCGCTGGATTTGCCCTGATCCGCACTGAAAGGCGGGGTTTGTTCGGGCACTTTCTCAGGTACTTCCTTTTGCAGGCGGATTTTAGGATGCCAAAATGTCGCCCGGACATTTTGTGCATGGATCTTTTAAGCGCTCTGCCCTGTTTTTTAGTTAAAGCGCTCAAAACTGTCCACCCGCCTTTTTTAGCATTATATATACGGTCTGGTTGGGCTGCTCATATTTAAACCTTTCGTTTTGTAACCACTCTCGAGTGACTATTTTAATCTCTTGACGCGGGTTTTTGCGCACTCTCTGCCTGTCCCTGTGTCCCTATGCTCAGTTTTAAATACGACCCCTGATTATGTGCCCTTAAGAGGTTTAAAATGCTGAAAGCGTTGCAGTACGGGCTGGGCACAGGTCTTATCCTTCTCGGCATAGCAGGGCTTTTCCTTCCGCTTCTTCAGGGAGTCCTGATGATTGTCCTTGGTATGCTGATCCTGAGGGCTGACAAGGCGGGCGATATCTGGATGCTCGTACAACAGAAGGTTGCGCGAATCAAAGGCAGAAAAAGATAGCCGTCATCCATCTGTAACCCATTAATCTGTAACCCATCACTTTCTGTGGCTGTTTCTTTTTTTGGAGGATTCTGCTTTTTTGAACACTTGGCGGTATCCTTTCCCTCCGCCTCTGTTGTCGCTATTATCTTCTGAGATGCCTGGTGTGTCAGTCCTGTTGTCAGGGGCGTCTTTGGCAAGGTCGAATGTTCTTGCCACCAGCTCGGCCAGCCTTTCATCATAATCTTCTTTCTCAGGGGAGCGGATGCTTATCGAAGGTCTTCTGTTGCTTTTTCTTTTTCTTTCCGCGTTCCTGCCGAAGATGGGGTCCTTGTCAAGTGCATACAGGACAATCTCATAAAGCTGCTGGTCCATGTAGTCGACAGCCTCGTCTAGAGCCGTCGCAATCTCATAGCAGTCTTTGTACCTGTCCTTCATGTCGCCTCTGAGGCACTTGAATATGACATCCCTTGTCTTCTCTGATGTGCTCTGGAGCTTTGCCTCAAGCTCTTCCTGCTTCTTCGGGTCGTCTGACAGCATTGTCAGTCTCTGCTCTCCGTCGCCTCCCTTTGAGATGTATGCCTCCTGCTTCAATGTCGTGTAGAGCTTTTTCAGGAGATCTTTTGCCACATCGACAGGTGTCTTCTTCGCCAGCGCCTCTACCTCGCTCTGCCGCTTGCCCTGCCTTATGAGGTCCTCGATCTTTTTCGCGAGTTCGTGGAACGGGCTCGCGCCGAGGAGAGTATCGCAGAATGACGCGCCGAGCGAGAATATGTCCATCTTCGGGTCGACCACGCATTCAAGATGCTCTGGCGAGCAGTAATATGGTGTCATGTTGAGCCTTCCTGCGTCCAGAGGGGTGTCATAGCTCTCGGTCGCTGTGCCATAGTCGACTATGAACACATCGCCTTCAGGGGTGACCAGGATGTTTCTGGGCTTTATGTCCCTGTGTGTGATTCCTGCATCATGTATTCCCGCTACTGCGCGGGCCACCTTCGCGTAAAGGGAAAGCGTGTCCCTCTCTGAGAGGCCCTTCTGCTTTATGTGCTCATTGAGCGTGGTCCCTTCGATGTACCTGGTTATGAGCAGGGGCAGGGTATGCTCCCTCTGTTCAGGATCAGCATCAGGTGTGTCCCTGTTGGGCAGTTTTATCACGTCGATGGCTACGAGCGGCGGTACAGAATGCCTCCCGTCGAGCATGACATGCGTGTGCAGCTCCTCGTATATCATGTCAGCGTCCGCCTTTGTTATCGCTTTGACAAACACGGGCTCTGTGGTGTAGGGGTTGAGATGGAAGTATCCGTCCTTGCTGTTCCTTGCTATCTTCGAAAGCGCGCTGAACATCCTGACTATCACGTCAGGTTTACTCCTTCCTGGCGCAGTTTCAGTCTCCTCAAGTGCGAGGAAGTTCGCTTCCTCTCCGAATACAGGCCAGTACTCAGGCAGTCCAAGTTCGCTTCGCGGGATGTCATCCCTGAAATAGGAGTCCGGGAAATGTTCTGTCTTGGCATATGCCTCTTCAATCACATACCTTCCGCATGCTTCCTCGCTGATCTGGAACTTCAGGTCATCCAGGGCCTTCTCGCCCTCAAGGCTCCTGTCGACGGCAATCATCGCGTTCCGGAGCGCTTGTTCCGGCCCGGTATACACGCTGCATTCCCCCTTGTATGTTATGCTGCAGCCCCCCTGCTTGTCGTCTGCGGTCAGGGCTTCTGTTATTGCGACGTGGTGCTTGACACGGCACCACTCTTCCATGACCCTGAATATCTCCTGGGCGGTGTATGAGTTGCCGACGCACTTGCCCGTCACTTTTGGACGCTGCCTTTCCTTTATTACTTCGATGTCAGAAAGATCAAGATGGATTGTGTGGTTGTCAGCAGGGCATTCAGCCTGATAGGCGGCGTGGCTGCTGGCCTGGCCTGCTATATGGACCGCTGTCTGGCCTGCGTATGCGTCTTGGACTATTTCGCCGATGTCTTTTGGTCTGTATTCTTCTTTCATTTCTCCTTCCAGTCTGGCTGCAGTTTCCATGTTTGATCAATGGGTCTCTCAAAAGAATGCTCTTTTTGCTTGATCAGTGTATTTTGAGTATTATGGGATATATCAGGCCCCTTTCAATTATAAACATATCTGGTGAGTTTTTTAGTAAATTCTGACTAATTTTTAAAATAGGATAATTTTAGTAAGTTTATTTGCTTATTTTTATGCATTGGCAGTTTCCATTACAGGTTGGCTCTTCTTTTATTTAAATGTTGTGATGTTTTAGTTATTTGTAAGTGGTAACAAAAAACCACCAGGAAATCTGACCGAAACCTTTAAATAGATGATATGTATAAATAAAACTATAATTAAATGCATTTAAAAAAATATAAAAATACGTATTAAATTATACATATAATTTATTCATGCTTGATTTTTGGCGGCACCTTGCCGTGGTCCGAACACTGTAGGGGAAAAAGAGGTTAGGCATGTGGAAGCGGCGCTGCTTATCACCCCCCGTTACATCGAATGCGCTGATACCTCCGTGACGATGATCGTCAATCGAACATGCGCCGCTTCCAACAATGCCTTCATTCGAGGGAACGGTTGCAGGGAACAGGCGGTATGAAGTGATATGCATTGGTGAAGCTGCAGTTTGACAACAACAAACAGTACAAGATAACCCTTCCAAAGGCACTGGTCGACGCCAAAGGATGGAAGAAAGGTTCTAGGATAAAGTTAGAGCTCGACGGGCAGGGGAATATAGTTCTCAAGATTGCTGAAAGATGATAATATGACGCGGGAAGGAAGAGGACCGAGACTTGCACTCCCGGGACGGGAGCCTGATTCTCATAAAGGACAGAATGGACTTGTCCTGGTTGCAGGAGGGAGCAAAGACTATGTCGGCGCGCCGGCTCTCGCGGGCCTCGCTGCCTTGAGGGCTGGCTGCGACATGGTCAGGATAGCTGCGCCTGAGAAGGCTGCCTGGGCGATGAACGCGCTCTCGCCGGACCTGATCACTGTCAAGCTGAAAGGGGATTACATATCAGAGCCGCACGTCAGGACGTTGGTAGACCTTGGCAGGCGCTCCGATGCTGTGCTCATCGGCCCTGGTATGTCTGGTGTCGGCCCGAGGGTGGTGAACCTGCTCCTGAAAGGCTTCTCTGGCATCGGGGTCCCTATGGTAATCGACGCTGACGCCGTGAAGGTAGCAGAGATAAGGCGCCTCAAGAACGCGATAATCACACCCCACGCGGACGAGTTCGATATGTTCCTCAGGGTGAACAGGAGGACTGCGCTCGCCGGCGGGCTCAAGGACAGCAGGCTCTCCGACGGAGAGAGGATTTGCATGATACAGGCAGAGCTCTCAGGTCTTTTCAGCGCAGGGAATGTCCTGCTGCTCAAGGGCAGGCATGACCTGGTCATATCAAAGGACAGGTCGTTGATAAGCAGGGGCGGGAATGCGGGTATGACCGTCGGCGGGACAGGTGACATCCTTGCAGGGATCTGCGCAGGATACGTGGCGCAGACGGCAGACCTGTTCACGTCCGCGGGGCTTGCGTCGCACAACTGCAAGAGGATTGGAGACCTCCTCCTGAAGAGGTCCAATTTCGGTTTCGGCTTCATAGCCAGCGACTTCCTCCGCGAGATAAAGAGGCTCGGCGTTGCCGGGCGAAAGGTGGGATGACATGGACATATTCTTTGAGATAGGCATGCTCGTGATCTTTGCCGGCCTCGGCACTTACATAGCGAAGCTGACGAAGCAGCCGCTCATACCAGCATACATAATCTCAGGCGTGGTGATAGGCAATGTCCTGGGCATCATCACGAACCATGAGCTGATAGCCAACCTCAGCGAGATAGGCATAGCGTTCCTCCTGTTCATGGTAGGCCTCGAGCTCGAGCTGAAGAAGCTCAAGGACCTGGGGCTGGTGTCTTCTGTGGCGGGCAGTGTGCAGATGGCATTTGTCTTTGCGATGGGGTATGTGGTAACCAAGCTGCTCGGCTTCACCAATGTCGAGGCGGTATATCTCGGGCTGGTCATCGCGTTCAGCAGCACGATGATAGTGATAAAGATACTGTCTGACAATCTTGAGACGAACACCCTGCACGGCAGGATGACGATAGGAATACTCGTCGTGCAGGACATATTTGCGGTCATTGCATTGTCATACCTCGCGTCTGTGTCGAGCGCTGCGATAGGCTATCTTTTCTTCGCCAAGATTGCTTTGGTGCTGATTTTCGGCATTCTTGCCAGCAAGTTCATATTCCCTTCAGTCTTCGAGTTCGCCGCCAGGTCCAGGGAGCTTCTGCTGACCATATCATTGGGGGTCTGCTTCCTGTTCTCGCTGATATTCAGCGCAATAGGACTTTCGATAACAATAGGTGCGTTCTTCGCAGGAGTGCTTCTCGCGAACCTGCCTTACAACATCGAGATAGTCGGCAAGGTGAAGCCGTTGAGGGACTTCTTTTCCATCATGTTCTTCACCTCGCTGGGGCTGCAGCTGACCCTGGAAGGGATATTATCCCTGATGCTGCCTCTGCTTGTGCTCCTGCTGCTCGTCGTGGTCGGCAAGACAGCGATACTGCATGTCACCTTGGTGCTCCTGCGCAATCAGGCGAGGACGTCCTTCATCACCGCGACATCGCTTGCGCAGATATCCGAGTTCTCCTTGATAATAGTGCTGCAGGGGGTGAATGCTGGCGTGCTCTCTCAGGGCATCCTGACGCTGACCATACTGCTGGCTGTAATTACCATGACTTTCACGTCTTATTTCATGGACTATGAGAACAGCTTCTACCATCAGTTTGTGAACCTTTTGAAGAGGATTGGCATCAAGGCTGCCCACCACCGTAAGCAGAGCGGTGAGAAGATGCTCTACGATGTGGTGCTCTGCGGCTATGACCGTATAGGGTACAGCATACTGAAGTCGCTGAAAGCACAGGAAAAGAGCGTGGTTGTTGTCGACTTCAACCCTGATGTCGTCAAGAAGCTGAAGAAGGTGGGCGTGGCCTGCCTGTATGGTGACATCTGCGACCCTGAGGTCATGGGCCGGCTCGAGATGAGGAACACAAAGCTCGTGATATCGACCGCAAACTCGTATGATGACAATCTCCTGCTGCTGCAGAAGGTGAAGGCTGCGAACAAGTACGTCCCGACGATAGTGACTGCGCACAAGATAGACCAGGCTCTTGAGCTTTACAGGAAGGGCGCTGATTATGTGATTCTTCCGCATTTCCTCGGAGGCGACATGGTCGCCAGCCTGCTGCCTGATTTTGAGTCCAACCAGCTCAGGATGCTGATGCTGAAATACAGGCACATCAATGACCTCATTGAGAGGAAGGGTGTGGGCCAGGATCACCCTACGCACATAGGATCATAGGTGGATGTTGATGGAGCTGAAGACTGATATGGACGGGATGGCCAGGATGGCCAAGAGGACTAAGATGGCCCCTGAGACCATCAAGGCATTGAGGAGCAAGGCGCGGCTTTTGGAGCCGCTGGTTAGGATAGGCAAGAATGGCCTGACCGAATCTGCGGTGCTCCAGGTGAGGAAGCTCCTGGTGAAGAGGAATCTGGTCAAGGTGAAGTTTTTGAGGGCTTTTGTCGATACGAACGACAGGAAAGAGGCTGCGAGGGATCTTGCTGAGATGACCCGGTCAGAGCTTGTCGACCAGGTGGGTTTCGTCGCCGTGCTCTACAAGAGGTGAGTGCGGGCCATGCGCAGCAATGTCACGCTGTCGTCAGTAAGACCACCATAATGTTTATAAACACAGCTCAACAATGATTGTTCAGCTGGTTGGTAAGGCAAAGCAAAAAAGAGGCATGACAACAGGATGGTTGAATGCAAGGATTTTGGTTTCAAGGACTATGATTGGGATGAGAGAGCTAGAGGCTCGAACCTGCCTGAAGAGCTTGTCCCGGTAAAGAACTTTCCCAGGCCTGTCCATAAGATGAGGCTTGTCTACCAGTCCTTCAACCAGTCGATAGAGGAGGTCTATTTCTGGCTCCTCGCAAGCCTGAGGGAGGATTTCGGCCTGCACGACGTGAAGAAGATCACCGACATATTCACCGCCTCTGAGCAGTCTGCGTTCTGGGGCCAGGCTCAGCAGCGGCTGACCATCCAGCAGGGCCAGGTCTCGAACTATCTGGCGACGATTGGCAAGCTGACCAAGGAGCTGTTCCAGATAGTCCGCGAGATGAGGATACTTGACGAGAGGCTTGCCCTCTATGACGAGAGCAACAAGGCTGTGGCGTCCAGGTCCAGTGTCTTCGACAGGAGGATGAGCCAGTCGGCAGAGATAGTGCTGAGGAGCTACTGGGTCGACCTGAAGGACGGCGGCGTGAAGTCTCCTGGTTCTGTCTACGGGCTTGCGAGCACGCTCGGCTACACCGCCCTTCCGGACCTTTTCTTCGCGGCCCCGCCGATGAGGAAAGAGGAGGTGGACAGCTACGTCGACAGCCTGAAGTTCAATGTGAAGGTCAAGGATGTGCTCAGGAAGAAGCTGAAGGCATATCTTGTCTGGAAGGATTTCACTTACAGCGAGATAAGCAACAGGAGGAAGTTCACTCTCAAGTTCCTGCGCCAGCACTACAACGCGATACAGATGTACATCAACTGGGTGAAGCCTTACCTCAGGAACGTGAGGAGGCTGGAGCAGAACTTCACCCGCACGATGAGCGAGGACATCATCGGCGCTTTCGAGGGCAGCGTCACCGAGATAGAGGTGGTCTGCAGCAGGAAGTCGTCGAAGCACTGTCATTCGGTCGTCGTGCTGGACATACTGTTCAGGACCCAGCCCCATATGGATTTCCACCAGGATGGCTACCAGCACAAGGGGCCGGTGCATGTCGGAAGGAGTGAGTTCACGATGCGCGGCTATGTCTGGACTGATGATGAGATGGCCAATTATTTCAGGATGCGGGAACAGGAGACCCTTGACCTGCTCGGTGATGTCGACACTTCGCTGAAAGAGTCTATCGAGGCACTCGGGGATGACCTGCGCAACTACCTGAAGGAGGCTGGAGAGAAGTTCCCTGAGGAAGCCAAGAAGGAAGATGAGCAGAAGGCCGCCGAGAAGAAGCGGCTTGAGCAGATGAAAGGCGCGGTGGAGCCGTTCACTGCATTGTTCGGAGGCTTCAAGGAGGTGTTCGGCGCGCTGTTGCCCACGGTCAAGAGGAAGGATAAGGGGAAGCCGACAGCATGGGAGCTCGGCGGCGAAAGGAAAAAGGCTGCCGGACCGATGAAGGCTGCTATATGGAACACTTACAAGAACTTCAAGAAGGCTCACAGGATGATTACCTGGTGAGGTCTGTTGGCGGGCCGAGCCGGTGCTTGTCCTCGCACGGAATTGACCAAGATGGCTGATGAGAAAGAGCTTGAGGAGATAAGGAAGCTTCCGCCCAAGGAGCGCCTGATGAGGCTCAAGGAGCTTGAGACAAGGAGGAAGAAGCAGGAGGATGAGGCCAGGCGCATAGTCGAGGAGTCGCTGAAGGAGATCAAGCTCGACGAGATGCTTCAGGAGATCGAGGTCCCGAAGCAGGAAGAGATCGATATAAACAGGCTGTTCGGGAAGTCAAAGGGCATAGAAGAGGAAGTTGCTGCAGACAAGGCCTTGGCTGGGAGCGGAGGAGGAGCAGACTACGCGAGGAGGATACAGGAGCTCCTGCCGCAGAACACCCTCCAGGAGATCCAGCAGTGGTATTCGCAGGACAATGTCCCGCCGACAAGGGATGAGTTCCTCCAGGTGTATGAGCACGCGAGAGAGGCATATGATGTGCTCCGTCAGAGCATGCAGAAGCCGCCCGACCGGGAGCTCTACTCGACGCCTTCGGAGGAGCTCGTCGAGGATGTTGTCCAGTCCATGAGGCTGTTGAGGTCCATGGGCTACAAGATGAACTGGTTCGGGCCAGGCGGAGGATGAGATCCTGATGGCATCATTTCCCGCACCATCCTTGAATGGTAAATAAATTTTAAATCATGTTTGAAGATTATTTGTGCATTGGTGTATCATTATGGAAGAGACGCTGAAACCCAGGCAGTTGCAAAACAGCGGGAAGATTGCTGACCATAGGTACAGGGATATAGAGTCATTCTCGGAAAAGGTGCGTTCCAGGTATAAGGCGCTCATATCATCATCAGTCATCAAGAGACCTTCTTCAGCGTCAGAGTCTGTAGAGCTTATTTTCCTGATAGATGACCTCAACAATGTTGTCTTTGACCAGCAGGTCGAGGGCCTGAAGCTGGACATCTCAGAGATGGCATACACCAGCACATTGCCGCTCAAGTGCGGGACCCTGCTCGCGTCTGAGTTCTGGGCAGGATTCAATGCCCGTGACGAGGGCACCATGCATCTGCTGAGGGAGTCGCTTGCCGTGCACGACAACGGGTTTTTCCTCCCTATCCAGGACCTGCTGGTGACAGGCAAGATACGGCCTTCCAAGGAGAGCGTGAACGTTTACTTCGTCAAGGCAGAGCATTCTGTCAAGGATGCCAACCACCATGTCGCGAGGGCGGTTGTGGATCTTTATTGGGCGGTCACTGATGCGGCACACGCAGCGGTCATGGTCGCAGGCATTGTCCCACCCTCTCCGAGCCATCTTGCAGAGACAGTCAAGAGGGAGCTGGTCGCGCGCAACCTTGTGCACAGGAGGTGCGGCGAGATAATAGACAGGGTTTATGATGCTGCAAAGAAGGTGATGCACAGGGAGGTGTTTGAGGTTTCGGGCAGGGATTTCGATTCTTATCTTGCCGATGCTGATTTTTTCATCAAGGAGATCGACGAGTTCGTGAAGGAGCACGTCAAGGATGGAGTCAAGGGTTGATACTATGCAGTTCAGTACAGGGCCGAGCTACACGCCGATGGACAGGGAATACAGCCAGCCTCAGAGGGAGGCACCTAGGCTGGAGAAGCCCATAATCCCCATCAATGAGCTTGGCGTGACCGTCGTTGAGAAGGACCCTGTGACTGGCGGCAACATAATACAGAATGTCGACGCTGCGATAAGGCAGGGCACCAGCAAGATACAGCTGGTCTTCAACCAGCCATCCTATAACGCGATAGGCGGCAGGCCTAAGGCCTACGGCAAGGAGGTGCGCGAGGGCTTGAGGGAGCTTTCAAGGGCCAACAATGTCATGATAGAGGGTGTTGAGATGCCCACGTCGTCTATAACTAACCTTTCAGGTTTTGATCCCCAGCGTTTCAATATCTCCGACGAGAAGAGGCATAAGGACCTGCAGGAGGTCAAGGATGCCATCAAGTTCCTCGCGGATGTCTCCGGAGGCGGCGGGGTTGACGTGTGGTCCCAGGAGTTCACGAGGAACATCGTCGACGCGCCCTGGAACCAGAAGGGCAAGTGGGCTGGCCAGTTCGAGGCCTACGAGACAGAGGACAAGTTCGCGACAGAATATCTTGTCGACAAGAGGACTGGTCATGTCATGCAGGAGATGAGGCACTCGACAGACATATTCGAGCCGGTGTTCAAGAAGTCTGACAAGGAAAGGTGGGGCGAGGACAGGAAGGGCAACAAGATCCTGATAAAGGCTGGCGATTGGGTCGATGTCGACGGTAAGTGGATAGACCCTTTCAACAATGAGGAGCTGCTCTACCGCGTCCCCGAGTGGGATCCTACTAACAAGAAGTTCAAGTCAGAAAGGGTGCCTTGGGAAAGGATAGTCGAGAGGACAAAGGATTTCAATGCGCTGGCCAAGGAGAGGGGTGTGGCTATGGAGCCGTTGGACCCTGCCGAGTACGCTTTCAGGCTTAATCTTGAGAACAAGTGGATGCAGGCGAGGGGCCATTCGCTTTTCTATACTACCCAGTATGAGGAGGAAATCAAGAGGAGGGAGTCGCTGAAGAAAGCCCTGGAATATTACGAGAAGGTGGAGAAAGCCATACCTCCCGAAGAGCAGTGGAAGATGCTTCGCGAGGACCCTGCCATGCACGGCATGTTCATACCTCCCGAGTACAGGAAGCCCACTGAGATAATCAGGCAGAACCTTGACCAGATACAGCACCGCCTCAAGCACGTGCATGAGGCATCTGCAGCCTCGGACGCGCAGGCGGATGAGGTGAGGAGGACCATGGATGAGGTTGTGTCCCTGAAGAAGTATGCAAAGGAAAAGGCGGTGGAGTCTTATGCTGAGGCAGGGCTTGCTGCGTTCGACGAGACCAGGAACAACAGGAGGGTCGAGCGGCCCATCCATGTTGGGCCTGAGATCGGATGGCCTACCGGTTACGGCGGCCATCCTGATGAGTTTATCGAGCTGATAAAGGAGTCCAGGAAGGAGATGGCTGAACGCCTCGTAAAGGAGAGGGGCCTTTCAAAGGATGATGCTAATAGTTTCGCTGACAGGCATCTCAAGGGATGCTTTGACACGTCACATCTCGGCATGTGGCTGCAGCATTTCAAGAAGGCGCATCCCCAGGAGTCAGAGGAGCAGCGTCTTGCGCGGTTCAAGGGCTGGTACATGGAGATGGTGGAGAAGATGCAGAAGGAGGGTGTCATCGGCAGCGTGCAGGCTGTCGACTCGGCGACCGCTGCCCACGGCCACCTGCCTCCCGGCCAGGGGATATTTCCGGTTGTCGAGGCTGTCGATTACCTGAAGTCGCACGGCTTCACAGGATTTGTGGTGTCAGAGGGCCATGAGGAGGAGCAGTTCGGGAGGGGAAGGATACTGCTGCAGACCTGGAGGGCTTTCGGCGCTGATATTGCTGACAGCTACTTTGCAGCGACTCCCGGTGGCGCGCGCTGGAGCGATGTTGCGGAGAGCTATTTCGGCCACGTGAACCCGCCGCCGTACGTCGTCGGAGAGTACAGGCCCACGGATGATTGGGTATTTTGGAGTGGGGTGCCTTTGGAATGAACATCAGGACAGCACATTCAGAATATGTCGCGAAACCAGGCGAGATAGAGGGCATAGTCAGGAGATTCTCTGATGGGATGAGGAAAGAGCTGGGCACTCTGGTGAAGTCTGTGGTGTGGTTCGGCTCAGCTGTCAGGGGAGGGTTCGTGCATGGCAAGAAGGACCTCCGCGACGAGGCTCTTTTCGGCAGCGACATAGATGTTATGATAGTCTTCGACGACATGATTAATGTTCTCACCCCTGAGGTCATCACTGCGTATAGGGTTGTGACAGAGAAGACCGCTGCAAAGGTTTCCAAAAGGCTCCACATAACGACCATGCCTCTCACCAAGTTCTGGGATTACTCCGTGAAAGGGGACCCGATACTGATTAACATGCTGCGTGACGGCACCGCCTTATTTGATACAGGATGTTTCGGGATGGCCAAGAGGATGCTGAGCTCAGGGAAGATACTTCCCGGCAAGGAGATAGTGTGGATATACCTCGGAAGGGGGCCTATGTCTATATCGAACGCCCACTGGAACATGAAGCAGGCGGTGCTTGACCTTTACTGGGGCGTTGTCGATGCAGCGCATGCCGCGCTCCTGCACTATGGAATTGTCCCCGACACTCCTGAGCATATCATACCTCTCATGAAGCACCACCTTGTGGTGAAGGGGGTGATGCAGAAGCGTCACTTGTCTGTTGTCGGCGAGTTCATGAATGTCGGCCGCATGATCATGTCGGGCGAGGTCAGCCGGGTCTCCGGAGACCATTACGACAGGTACAGGAAAGAGGCAGAGGGTTTTGTCCACGCGGTCAAGGAGATTATTGCCAGCAAATGAGTTCTTCTTTATATCTGTCTTTATTTGGCGGCAGCCACCGCCTCTTGCGTGCAGTCAGGTAATTGAAGCGGAATGGGTTGCACTTCCTATTGATGCAGCAGTGTTTGCGCAGCAACCAACAGTGAGATGATCAAATAGCAACCGAGTACAGAATAGCGGCGTGGCTGCAGCCTCCAGCAACATGGCAGAGTAGCACCCGCCCGGTTTTTTAAGCAAATGGCAATATTAATAAAAGGCTTTTTCTCTCAGCGATTATCATGCAGGAAAAGTTTGATATGATAAACAGGGAATACTCGAGACGGCGCAGAAGGCTGATAATGTCGCACAATGCCCAGCGACCGACAAAGGTCGGCTACTGGGCCTCTTCAAACCCTGCGCACTTGTTTGAGCTTTTCAGGCAGCTCGGCCTGGAGAGATACAAGGGCTTTGCCGATCTTGGTTCTGGTGACGGCATTGTCGTCGCAGTCGCCTCGCTCTTCACCCGCGCTGCAGGCATCGAGGCGGATGACGGGCTCCATAAGGCCGCTCTTGAGATGAGGGGCAGGCTCTGCCTTGATTACTTGCTGAAGAATGCTGACTATCTTGAGGAGGACCTGTCAGCATATGATGTCATCTTCATCAACCCGGACAACTATTTCTACAGGCTCGAGAAGAACATCGTCGATCAGTTCAAGGGCACGCTCATCATCGCTGACAACATATTCAGGCCCCTGACGCTGAATCCTGAAAGGCAGCTGTCTGTGAAAGGGGCATCATTCAGCATATATGGACTTTCAGTCAAGAAATAGTTTCTTATAATTGTACCTTCTAAGGTCTTTCTTAAGGTCTTCGTACTTCCTGCCGCAGACCATCCCGCCTGCTATGAACTCCTCCTGCGTGACTTCAGCAAGGCAGAATTCAGGCATGGCGAAAGTTTCCTTATCCTCTTCTGTGTCGAACTCAAAATCAATGACTATGAGACCTTTGAGCGCTCCCTCAAAGACATCTATCTCTGCCATCCTGCCGTCGTGCGGGTAGTGATAGCGGATTTTGCGGGTCTTCTTCCCGTCAAGCTTGTTGAGTGCGTTGAACTCTTCTTCTGTCAGGATGATGGTCTGCTCTTCCTGCTCTGATGCGTCGTCAGCGACAGGCTCTTTCTTTGTCATCTCGTACCTGTCGCCGTTCTTTCGTATCCTCAGTTTGGGATGCAGGTGTGATCTTGGTATGTATATGTCTATTATCTCCTTTGACCTGCACTCAGCAAGGCCTTTTGGGACTGACTTTGCCAGGTATGTCTTCTCAAGCTCGATCATGGAGGGGATGGAATCACCTTCTTTTTTTAAATGTTTTCAAATGATGGAGCAGCGCCGCGTGAGGCTCGGCTTCTGGTAACATCGCTAAGGGAACTACTTCCCCGGATGGGGCAACCCCCGTAACGCTCTTGCGTAATCAACCGCCAAGCCTCGCGAAATCACGGCGGCGCTGCTAGTTGGAGTACATCCTAACAGAGATGTCTACTTCCCTCCACTAGCATAGCTGCTGCCTGCATATCCTTTTATTCCTTTACCTCCGCTGTACTTCCCTGACTTGTCTCCTTCAGCCATCATCAGCCCGTAGAGTCCGCACAGGACATTGTAGAGCGCCTTTCCTCTGTACTCTTGCGGCGCGGTCACGCCCATGTGGTACAGCGTGCCGTCAGGTGATGTGTAGCTTATGCTGATCATTGATGTGTTGCTGTCTCCAAGATAGGGCATCTGCGGCGACCTCATGCCTGGCTGGACTGCCATCGGCCCGTATCCTCCTCTGCCCATCATCGACGGCGGTGTGCTGTAAGGTATTGAGGACATCATTCCGGTCATCCCCTTCTCGCCGCCTCCAAGATATGCCAGCCTGCCGGGCACCATCAGCAGGTCATCCTCATCTTCGATAGGGTCTATGCCAAGCTCCTTAAGGAACCTTTTCAGTGCCTCATCATACTGCCTCTTTTCCTTGCTGCCCTTCTTTTTTCCATCCTCTTTTGACAGGTTGTCTCCCAAATATATCGGGGCCCTCATGCTTGCGTTGTCGGTTTCTTTCTGCATACATATCACCTGTGACATTAGTGCAGTTCCAGGACTGCCCGGCAGTATATATGCGGGCATGGTTTATAGTGTTTTATCAACGGGAATGTAAGAATGCGTGACAAATATGTCCGCTGCAGCATCAAATCCGGCGCAGCAGGTCTAGCATGCTTTTAGCATGCTTTGATGCTGCCATAGAAATAATGGAAATCACATCTCCAGCCTTACGTGCTCCAGGCCCAGCCAGTGGCCTGTGTCGTATATGGCTTCCTGGTGCATGAGTATGAAGTCCCTGTGCCTGAGCTCCTCTGCCGCGACCATCTTCAGGAAGTCGCTTATCTTCCTGTTCTTTATCCTCTTTGCGAGGTCCATGTACAGGTCGTGGCCTTTCTGCTCGAATTCCGCTGCCTGGTTGAAGAGGTGGTATATGGTGGTCTTCTTCTTGACCGCCTCGTGCAGGTGCTGCGTGCTGAACAGGGGGCTCTTCAACGCGGGCTGTCCTTTGTATGCTGCAGCCTTGTCTGCCGCCTCTTCAAGCCCTTTCTTCTTCTCTGCGTTGTAGATGTCTGTGAAGAACTTGAGGTGTATGCATTCCTGCTCCAGCAGGACGTCCATGAGCCGTGTCATGTTGTAGTCGTTGACCTTCTTCTTGGCCTCGGTGTAGAATTCTATTCCTCGCTTCTCTGTGTCCACCGCAAGACTCATGTACCTGAGAAGGTCATCTTTTGGATCGGCTGATTTGCCTTCATTCACCGCTTTTTTTATCAGGGTCATGATGCAGATACCTCTTTATATGGCTTTCAAAGAAGGAGCATA
This sequence comes from Candidatus Woesearchaeota archaeon, assembly GCA_016929255.1. Classification (GTDB taxonomy): domain Archaea; phylum Nanobdellota; class Nanobdellia; order Woesearchaeales; family UBA11576; genus JABMQF01. The sequence continues at coordinate 46,403 of JAFGJH010000029.1, read as the reverse complement.
TTTAAATGTTTTGCAGGATACCTAATCAGCAATCATTATCTTGACCTTCTGCTGTTTATTCTTCTGTCCTTTCTTCTCTCTTGCTGATTCCCTCCTCGCATTGTATTCCCTGACCAGCTGCTGGAACCTCTCTATCTCGCCGACTGCCCGGGGCGGCATGTCTGGCTCAAGCTTCTTCTGCACGAACTCGTCTATGCGCACGACATTGTCACGCGGCATCTCATTTGTCTGCTCTCCTTTCCTTGCCTGCTCTTCCATGCCTAGCTCTGCTATCCTCCTGTTGAGCGTCCTGAGCGAGTCTCCGAGGTACTTTGCTGCTTTGCTCTTGTCGAATCCTGCTGCTGACAGCGCGTCATAGACCACCTGCCTCTCGAATGTCTGTCTGGCTCCTGTGTAGCTTCTCACCCCTTCAGTGGTGCCCATGATGTCTTTCAGCCTGTTCTCAGGTGTAGGAGCATAAGGGGATATCCTCTCTGCTATGACTGGTGCCTTTTCCTTTATCCTTGCGCTTATGTCGTCGTAGAGCCCCGGGTTTATGACATTCTTGTATCCTGAGAGCACGCCGGTGAGCGTGGTCTCTACCTTGTCAGGCTTGACATAGTTCAGGTTTATGGTGTCTTCGAGAGGTGTCTGCTTCCACGGCCTTGCCGCGTCCACGAGGCCGCCAAGTCCGTACTTCTCTATCTGCCTGTAGACGTTCCTGCGCAGGTTGTTCACTTCGCCCTCGTCCACTGCGCCGAGCGCGTCCCTTGCGTACTGGGTTATGTTTCCCTTGACCCTCCTCAGCTCTCTCTGCATGAATGACCTGTCGAAGTAGTCGAGGGTCTGCCTTCTCGTCGGAAAAGGTTCTTCCCTGCCGGATGTGTAGAGCAGGTCCGTTATCCCTTGCGCGAACCGGTGGGATATTTCCCTTAAATGGGGATGTATCTCTGCGTCAATCTCCTTCCTGATCATGTATGTGAGCTCTTTTTTCTTCCTTTCATGGTCGCTGTCAGCTCTGCAGAAGTAAGAGGTGGAACTATCTGAACCTTCACGTGCCGGATACTGCGATATCCTGTATGCTGTGTTCGCTTCCATGGTCAGATATTAAAATAAAAATGAAAAAACATTTCAGGCATCAGTTGAAATCGACACAGTGCTTGTACTGGTACCCTTCCCTTGAAGACCTTCCTGCCCAGGATGTGGTTAGCGCCTGTGCTATGTCGTCGACGCTGTCGAACTTCCCAGGGTCAAGCTTCGCTCCTGTGTGCGCCAGTATTGGGTCTTCGCTGAGCACCCTGGCGTAGCTTGCCATGTTCTCTGACAGTGATCTGTCAGGGTCGTATGCCTTCTGCCACGCGAGCCCTGCGAGATGCTGTGCTGTCTGTGCTGTGAAGTGCCTCTCTACAGCGTCGGTTATTGAGCCTCTCCTCAGTCCTCCGTACCTGTCGATGACCCCTCCGTTGCGGACGAATGAGTCAAGGTTCATGCCGAGCGAGTGCTCGTATTCCCTCTGCTGTTCTATCGCGTCCAGCTTCGTGAAGTCTTTGCCGACGAGCGGGTTGAACCCGGCGTTGCCGAGGTACCTGTCGCTGAACATCAGCTTGGCGACCTTCTTTGCTTTCGAAGGGTCCATCAGCTCCTTGTCGGAGTATCCGAGGTCTGATACTGCTGCCTCGTATGCCCTCTGGATCATGTTGGCTTTCCTGCCGCTCTGGGTGTCCAGCTTGCCTGCCTCTTTTATTCCGTCAGAGTAAATGTCCTTTGCGGGCGTGCTTGCCTGTGCTTGTTCCTGCATCCCAATCCCTCATATCTTTAGTGTGGCTGTGACTTTGTGACATCCCATACCACCCGGGGATGATTATGGGCTGTTCGCTTTTAAGCACTGTTGGGCTGGACTGCAGGATAGTGTGACATCCGTGACCAGGATTGTGCTGCTGCCTTTGGAGAAAAACGCCTCTTTGTGGTATGCATAAGCGCAGTTAACACCGCCGCAGCCGACATGCGAGCCTGTGATGAAAGGGCTGATGGAAAAATGAAAAATATTTTACCTGAGCTTCTTCTCAAGCGGTGCGGGCTTGCCTGCCTTTGCTGTCGCCTGCGCTGCCTGCGCCTGCTTGGCCATCCTCTCCAGATCCACTCCGAGCTCTTTGAGCGCTGCGACATGCATCTGCATGAGCTGCTCCACTATGCTCAGTATCTTGAGCATCTCTTCCCTCTCTTTTGCCAGTGTGGAAAGCGCTCCTTTGTGGAATCCTACCTGCTCGTCCTTGCTTGCGCCTCCCGCCATCGGTTTTGCTGCCGGTTTCGTTCCGGTCTTGACTTCCTTGATTGCCATTTTATGCCCTCCGTTCTACCATTACTAATGACAAAATATTCTGATGCAGGGTATAAAGACATCTTCCTTTATAAATACTTTTGAAGAAGAATAGGTGTTTCTGGGACTAAAAAGTCACAGCCCGCGTTTCCTGCGTATCCCTTTCATGAGCTCTTTTTCGGATGCACGGAGATTTTTCTTGAGCCTGTCCACACCCTGCAGGGTCACACACCTTGTCTTATTCGCCATCTCCTTTGTCTTGTATGCTGCGTTCTTGGTGTGCTCTGCAGCTTTCCTGCTGTGGTGCTTGACCTGCTCTATTGTCCTTCTTTGGTATTCCCTGTACTTGTGCGTCACCAGCCTGTACCCTTCCCATCCTGCAAAGCCGATGCCTGTGAACAGTATCACCCATGAGAATATGTATGTGATGATCATTGCTGATTCCCACTTAAGGTTCTGAGTGAACAGTATGATGGGTATTAGGACCAGTTTTCCTATAACCAGTGACGCTATGATCAGGGTAAGTCCAACGATGAACTTGTTAGTGACCTCCTGCTTTGTTTCCATGAGGGGAGGATTATGTGTCGTCATATAAATGCTTTTTCATCGAAACGGGCAGCACCTTTGGCTATCTCCCAGAATACTTTCAGCGCTTCCTTGCCTTTCCTGACCAGGCTCTGCACGAACGCGAATGCCCTGTCATGAAGTCCGTTTGCTGCGGGCATGAAGTCTGCATTGAAGTTCGCCGCGAGCCCGCCGATGTCGTTCTTGATTATGCACTTTGTCCAGGCGAGCTCGAATGCGAATGCTTTAGCTTCTTCATCCAGCTCATTGGGAAGCCTTTCGCTGAGCACGTGGCCCAGCTCGTGGCCGACCGTCAACATCAGTGCGTCGAGGTGGTTCTTCCGCACGAAGATCGCGCTCGGGTACGGCGCCCTGTTCAGCGCGAATCCCATTATCCCGGGGCTCCACTTCCCGCCGTTCGCCTTGTGCGCTCTCTTCATCTCTTCCTCTGCCAGCACCCGCACGACTATGTCGTCGGGGAATTCCTGTCCCGTCAGCTTCTCGAATGTCTCGCGGACGATGCCTTCTATCTCCTCTGCGCTCTCAACGAACTGTGTGAGGGGGCGCTTTGGCTTGAGCAGGCCTGAAGTTATTGTCTGCTGATAAGAGGATGCCTGGCTATTGTCATGGCTGTCCGGAGGGCTGGAGAGGAGATACCTGCTGTTTCTGGTGTCGTAACCCGATTCATGCCGTCCTTCTCCGCCAATATAGGGAGAGACGAACTCGACCTTCCTGTTATCCATGTTCAGCACATAATTTACCTGCTGCACTCCGACCCTGTTGTCTATGCTTTGGCTGTAGACATGCACGTCGCCCGTCCTCTGCGCGGCTATCGTGTGCTGTATACCTTGGTTTATGCTGCCGTTGTTTATGTGCACATCTCCGTTTATGTAGAACTTGTTGACTGCCTGCTCAAGGCGCATGGCTGATGCCGCGCTGTAGCAGCTGTTGCATGGTGCGTAGCCCATCTTCACAGCAGGAGGTTGTTCGCAGCCTCGAATCTGCCGCAAACAGGTGTGCTCGTGTACGCTCCAGCTACCTTGTTTATGCCTGCATCATAGCCCGGATTGCTGTTTCCGTTCTGGTACCAGCTGTGTTCAGAATTGCTGGTCTGCAGGATGCTGCTTCCGTACGCGTCCCTTATAGGGTTGTCTCTGCCCGTACCGCTCCCTGCACTGCCCTGGCTCGCGCAATAATTCTCATTTTCACAGCAAGACGAATATGTCATGATGTGATATGTATGTTAAACAGATTTATAAACAAAATTGGGAAGAAACAGACGAAAGTGTGACATTTTTGGCATGGGCTGCAGTCCTGGCGATTTTCAAAACAATTAAATAATAGCCTATTTTATGTGTTGCCTGAAGATATCATGCGCTTTAGAGGTGATTGAATCACAAAGCAGATCACGATAAAGCTAAACGCTGAGAGGTTCAGGCCGCTCATGAATAAGATGAATGAGTTTTCAGGCACGGGGCTGGCCGCTTCTGACAGCGAGCTCGTCGGACGATGCCTTTTCTATTGCTATTTCTCGATATTCTACAAGACGCATGACAATAATACCAAGTCAGGTTTTCATGTTCTTCAGAAGTATTCTGGCCTTGACTCTTCTGATATGATACTCAGTTTCCTTCGCGCATATTCTCTTTTCAAGAAGGGCGGCTTGAAAGCGTTCGAGAAGTGATTGTAGATCACAAAAACCGATTTTCTGTCACGGATGGATAAAAATAGGGCTGCGAGTCAGCGCGAACCTCAGGTTCGCTGGTCTCACCTCCCGGCATCGCAGTGAAATAAAATGGGGAAGAAAGGAATGATGCCGATGCAGTCGGCACTCATTCCTTTTTACCCGTTCAACAATCCCGATGCAGTCGGGATTGTTTTTATGGGGGTGTTTCCCCTGTTTTACCAGATGATGTGGCTGTTTCTATTTATTGATATCGCTTTGTTATACAAAGTTTTTATTCGTGTTCTGGGATTATACATGAGGTATGAAACCCATGAACAGGAAATGGAAAAAGATGAATGTGTTTGAGCGGATAGAAGCCATCCGACAGATTTTGAAGCCGGTCACAAAGGACACACCGGACAAGGAGCTGGTTGGATTGGTGTTGCAGGTGCAGAGCTTTCGGGAAGGCAAGCACAAGGAATTGAATGAGACACAAAGGGCAATCTACGACCTACTGATGAAGCACGAGCTGAGCCCAAAGACGGTCTATTGCTGGCTGCTTCTGGAACGCGCACCGTCTCATGTCAAGGAAAAGCTCAAAGCTAGAAAGGTCTCTATCAAGGATGGCATGACTATGAGCTATGAATGGCGCAGGATGATGAACACAAAGGCAGGCAAGGATATCATGGCTGAGATGATGGCTGTGATTGGAGGTCTAAAATGGCGCGGCCAAGAAAACCTTTAAGCAAGACACAGGAAACCAAGAAGAAACGTCGGAAGTATCCGAATGTCTTCTTCAAGAATGAAATGGTTAAGCTGTTCGACCATATCAACACACCCAAGACCATGATGGCCACGTTTATGGCTTTCTTCTGTGCCCTGCGTATTTCAGAGGTGGCTAAGTTAAGGTGGACTGACATTGATCTGGACAACAAGCGCTTGAAGGTTGTTGAGGGCAAGAACTACAAGGATGGCTTCGTGCCTATAAGTTCGGTATGTATTCCTGTATTGCAGAAGTGGAAGCTGATGAACCCTGATGAGGAATACTTTCTGCCTTCAGACATCTACGGCATGCCCCATTACACAAAGAGTGGAATCTACAAGGACTACAAGAAGGCAATGGAACGGGCAGGGATGTTCAAGCCAATCCATGAGGACGGCTGCGGCAGAGTCCAGCACCAGTATAAATTTCATACGCTGAGGCATTCCAGGTGTACACATTTATTGAATAATGGCGTGCCAATCGAAAAAGTGCAGCATTTCATGAGGCATGATGAGATAGACACCACTCTGACCTACACATGGATCCTTGACACAGAACTCAACAAGATGGTAGAGGATGTGGATGTAGATGACAAACCGCAGAGCCAGGCAGCGTCAATAACAGCCGCACCGCAGCAGCCCGAGGACCCGCTGGATATTGCCAAGAGAAGGCTGGCGTATGGGGAGATAACGCCGAAGGAGTTTGAAAGAATATGTAGTATGTTACGAAGTAGCAGTTAAAACCGAAGAATTTTCAACATTTATTTATAAATAAATAGGAATATTTAAATAATAGTATACCTTTATACTAAGTATACTTAGTAGTCAAGGTGAACTAAATGGGCCTAAAAAAAACAAATTCCGACAGCGCAACTAGAAAAAGAAATATAGAGTTTTATGAGAGATTGATTGAAAACATGGATGATTCGAGAAAGAAAGAGCTTGAACTATTTTTTAAAAACTTTAACTCAGATATACAAAAAATATCTACTGCTGAACTAAGTGCATTACAGAATTCTCTATCACACAATATCACTGCTTTACCAAAAAGATCAAAGAATATCAAAGTTGATGTTGATGTGTGGGAAACATTGAATGCTCTTAAAGAAGGTGATGAAACATTCAATGATGTTATAGCTAAAATACTAGGGACAACAACTAAAACAAAAGGTAACCAGAATCTTCTAGCCATTAAGTATAAACGTAAAAGAGCTTTTTTTACAACGACTTTTGCAGGTCAACAGGTGGGCTGCGAATTTGAACATAATGTTATCAAAGGTGTAAAAAAAGATTTTACACTTGATATTCAGATTAAAAAAGTTTTCATTGGAAAAAGGACACTCTCGCCAACTGAATTCTTCGGAGTTGACAATACCCATAAACATTACTCCAAGGATTATCTGACATTATACTTAAAATCAATAAGCGTTGCTCTGCGCAAAGAATTTAGGATATCCTTCAAGGAGAATGCGCTTAGACTTGACTATGAGAATCTGGTTCTATGGAGAAAACTGTACTACGAACATGGTCTTAGTGAAGATTCGTTTAATTCTGATGTGGAAGACCCGCTGAGATTAAGTGAGGAAGAGAAAGTTACAGATGAATGGAAACGCAGCATCGCATCATCTCTAGCAAACAAGATGAGTTCGGAGTGGAATAGTTTATCTTATGAAGATAAGCTCATGAAACAGTTTAATATCACGAGGAGATAATGTATGGAATGGGTCAAATATTCAAATAAGTATTTTCACCAGACAACGTATGATGATTCTAAGTCGGGAATCCGCGTGGAGGTGGCAGAAGGAGGAAATATCAACATAATCGAAGAAGGATTTTCACTCAGGGTAAAGACTAGATCAGAAAGGGATGTGCCCAAACACAGGAATTACGCTATTGAACACCATCCAGACCAGCCACACGACTTCCCGCATATACAATTTAAGTTCATAACAGAAGAGATAGGAACAATAAGGATAAGGATAGATCTTGCAGATTCAGAAGAATACGACAGAGCGGTGAAAGGTTTCATCTATAAAATCAAAACTGCATTGGATGAGTTAGAAGAGCACAAAGAAGGAATTACTGGAGAAATATTGGTATTGGATCTTGTCAATCAGCTTTCAAGCGAGTCAAAATTCCTATCCTGTAAAATGGCTGAAGGTATTGCAAAATATTCTCTTGATTTTGAAGATAAAAAATTACGCCAAGAAGGCATTAACAATTTAAAATCAAATCATCTTCTTCTTGAATTTATGGGTAGACCTGTCATAAACAGCATAGAAACAGCATTCAAGAACCATCAAAAGGAAAAGGAACAAAAATAAGGTGTTTCTGTACAGGAATCTGTACGCATTTTTTGACTCGACTCTTTTTATACCTGCTTGTTTCTAATTGATTTGTGGGCACGAAAGTCCGCTAATATTCTTATATCCTCCCGACATAATAGTTGTTGTAGTGTTGTTGTATGGTTTTTGTTAAAGACCTTTTTATGTTATATATCCGTTATATGTCTGTTGTTAAGGACATTCAAATATCGGCTGCGGCATATTCCGTATGTATGCCGTAGTTTTTGTTAAGGAGGTTAATATGTTCACAGGACTTATTATGAATGTGGCCCGCAAATGGGCTACAAATTATTTAAAGGCGATTTTGTATATCGCTTTGCATTACAAAATTTATAAATCATGATTGCGGATATTGTATTACAAATTCATTACAAAATTTTTATACTTAGAAATCAGTAAGTAGGATGTGAAAAATATGGATTCTAACGTAGAAGTCTTCATAGTTGTAGCTGTAGCTATAGGGGCTGCGGGCCTGGTGTTTTGGAAGAAACACGGGCTTGAAGTAATGCGAGATGTCAATTCTTTTCTCGCATTGCCCTGGCTTGCGATAGGAATCATACTTTTATCATCAATCTTCTTGTTCCTCATAACGTGGAATTTACGAAGATGGTTGAATCAAAGAAAGGAAGACAAGCAGGAAGAAGAAAAGCAGCGTTTGCAGCGCCTTAACGAGATAAAGAGCTATGCCCGCGAGGATTTCAGTCAGTTTAATTCCTCTCAGGTCATGTCAAGGCTGGATGTCATAAAAAAGAAACTCCTGAAATACCCGAAGGAAGAGGTCGCCCAATTCCAGCAGCTTCTTGATGATCTCTGTAAAAGAGCTCCATTGATTGTAAAACAGAAGCAGATTGAAGAAGAACTGGCCAGACAAAGAAAACTCGAAGCAGAGGCCGAGGAGCGCAGAAGGATAGCATTGGAGAAACGCAGAGAAGAAGAAAAACTTAGGCGTTTTGAGAATGTTGTTGAGGAGCTTGTCCAGTACAAAATCAAGGTGCGTAATCCTAAGTCCATCCCTGCAAATAGTGATTATTCCGAGCATGTCCTGCAAGAGGCAAGCTTCAGGGCCAGGCAGTATTTTGAGGAGCAGGATTGGCTGAAGTGGAAACGTGAGGAAGCGACTGATTACTATTCTCGGTATGACATTGATTCAGTGCCTCAGTTGAAAGATCCGAAGGAGGTTGAGGTCTTTCTTCAGGTCAGGTCTGAAATCAAATCTGGCGCCCTCTGTGTAGATAAGAAGGCAGGATTAGAGTATAATGGCCAGAGACTGGAAAAAGTCTTCTACAGAGCGCGGGATTTGACCAAGGAGCAGAAGATACGCGCTCAGAAGCAGGGCTTTGAGTTCATAAGAGGTAAAGAGCTTGACAGCCATTTGAGCGGAGGCTTCTACATCCAGAGAGGTGACTCTCAGGAGACTCCGTATCACTTCTACATGAAGCATTTGTTTGCAGAGCTGCATGAGAACATGCAGATTGAGAAAGAGGTCAAGGACAGGCGGGTTGATGTCTATCTCAACATTGAAGATTACAAGGTAGCTATTGAGATTGAGACCGGAACCAACAAGTTGGATGACCTTGCTGAGAAGACTGCCTGGCTGAATGAGAACTTTGACTGCTGGATTTACGTCTGCAAGAAAGACCTGCTTCCAAGATACTCGCAGTTTGTTGACGGAAAGAAAAGCTTTGCTCTGACGCCCAAAAAGGCGAAGAAAATGGTGGAGGAAATATGCTATTACCATTGAGCGCCATTAAATCAATGGCGAAACCGCCCAGAAAGCCGGAATTCAGGGCTTTCAGCGGTTTCACTGCTCCGGTTAAATAGGCATTTATTGGGAACCAACAATGGCCAAAACACGGATGATATTGTTCAGGGTAACTCAATCCCAATACGAGAGAATCCAGAACAACGCCCAGGCCAAGGGGCACAAGTCATTAGCGAGCTATCTCAGATACACAGCCCTGGACAAGGACTTCGTCTTCGAGAAGAGGTTTGATGAGATGTATAAGGTGATTGTTGGTACTGCGGATGGTACTCAAAAGACTAGAGTTTACAACATTGTTCCCAAGAGAAACTAGGTCTTCCAAAATGCCCATACGCAGCAGTTTTTTCATATATCGGGTTAAGTAGATTCAACTTTCTTATTATCTCGTTAGGTGTGAAGTCAAATTTACGTTTGACTATCCCATATATCTCCTGAACAGGAATCTTATTCGTTCCTTGTGTATCAATTAGTAAAGAGACTGGTTGTGCTTTACCTATTGCATAAGCCAATTGAATCTCACACTTATCAGCCAATCTTGAGGAAACGATACTTTTGGCAACATATCGGGCCATATATGCTCCAGATCTATCCACTTTGGTAGGATCTTTTCCAGAAAAGCCACCTCCACCATGCGCAGCTATACCTCCATAGGTGTCAACTCCAGGTTTTCTTCCGGTAAGTCCAGTATCCGCAACGGGTCCTCCAATAGTAAATTTCCCTGCTGGATTTATCATCAACTCAGTTTTTTTTGTCATGTACTTGGAACAAACTGGTTTAATAACATGTTTCTCTAAGTCATCTCTGAGTTTCTTGAGAGAAATTTCTGAGGTGTGTTGTGCAGATACAACTATTGCACTAACAGATTTAGGAGTCTTATTTTCGTAATCAACAGTCACCTGAACCTTACCATCAGGTCTTAGATATCTCAACTTCGAACGGCGCATATCTGCTAATTGTTTAGCTAGTTTATGAGCAAGGAGAATTGGTAAAGGCATTAACTCTTTGGTCTCGTTTGTAGCATACCCGAACATTAGACCAGAATCTCCTGCACCCCCTTTATCAACCCCTATTGAGATTTCTGGAGACTGTTTCTGTATTAAGTTCTGGATATTTACTGAGTCATAAGAATAGCCCATATCCTGTGATGTGTAACCTATTCTCTTAATTATTCGTCTAGCAATGGCTTCAGGATTTATCTTAGCCTTAGAAGTGATTTCTCCACCCAGGATTAGGTGGTTGCCAGTTGCAAAAACTTCACATGCCACTCGAGACTTTCTGTCCTGTTTTAAGCATGCATCAAGAACAGCATCGCTGATTTGATCACAGATTTTATCTGGGTGGCCTTCCGTTACAGATTCGGATGTGAATTCAGACAAGATTCAACCTCGGGTATTTATTCTCCTTTAAAAATGTCTATTTTGTCTATTTCTGTTAATATCTTGATTGTTTCAGAGATATTGCTGACTATATCAATAAACGTCTCGACATCATTATTTGATAACGTTCTACCTTTTCGGTAATAGAGCCATTTATTTAATACAGGATATATTCCAATCTTGAACTCCCATAAGTCCTTACTGATTTTGCCAAAGTATTGATTTTTGTTTATGAATATTTTATCATCTTTATATATTATCTTTTCAACAGAGTTGTTTCCTTTTCCTTCAAAAGTTCCGACCCTGTTCAGTTTCTTCTTTTTCAAAAGGTGAAGATCAACTAGCTCAGAACCTAATTCGGCAATCTTTATAAATTTCTTCAAACTCTTGACAAAGTAAACCCTCGGAAAGTCAGTTCGTAATGCTTCTTGAAACTCTGTCTTATATTTGCAGGAATTTAGTATGGCATATATGTAACCCATTACAGTTTCTGGTGCGACATCTTTTTTGTATTCATTTTTTAAGAACGTTTTGAACTCCTCTGTAAAATTAATTTGTTTCTTTCCTGTTTTTGATTTCTGTGAGCCTAGTTTCAACTGCGTTTCTTTTTCATAGATATACAGAGGGAAAACAAAGCTACACTCAGAGGTTGTATTTGATAACAAAATCCTATCAGTAACGTTGTTAGTGACAAAAACATGATTAAATGGGTGAGACGGTCTGACTTGTCTACATAAATTCAGAGCAATATTTGGCAATAATAAACTGTTCATAAATGGCAATCTTGTTCTACTAACAAGAGATTCTTTATAAAATAATAACCGTTCATCAAAGGGTCTGTAGTTATATTTTATAACAAAATCTGATAACTTATATTTATTGCTCTTCAAGAACTTCTGAGCACCAACCACATCCAAATCACTTTTTGAAGAAAGCCCGAAAATACGTCTCGTAACATCAACACGTTCGTCAGTATTAGCAAATTTAGTAAGTCTATCAATCAGTTCTTTTTTTTCAAAGTCTATAACAAAATTATCTCGTTTAGTTTCTACACCACTACTATACTCTTTGAAAATATGTCTAACCTCGAAAAACTCAGCATATTTTTTGTAAGTTGAATGATCCTTAGGAACAAACCAGAAATTCTCATCAAACATATCAAGTTTTTTCCATTTAACTGTGTCAACCATATTCTTATTCAAGAACTTAAGTTTTAGATCGCGGAGCCCATACTCATTAAAGTAGTAGACATCTGCAATTTTCTTTGGTTTTTCAGAATTTCTCACAAACAAACCAATTGCAACACCCGTCTGGATGTTAAATGGATTTTCATCTTTTGAGCCGTCAGGAGAATGCTCACCTATTCTAGAGTTTCCATGTAAGTTTAAGATATATATTTTATCAAATGTCTTGCACAGATTTTCACGCATTTTTCGAAAAGTTATTCCTTCAAGATACCCGTTGCTAGTTATAAAAGCAACAACACCTTTGCCTTGTCTTTCAATCTCCCACTGAGCAAACCGTATGAACTTAACGTAATCGTCATCAAGATCTCCGAGTTTTCTTTCATTTAATCCTTCTTTATAATCCTCAATTTTCTTCTTAATCCATTTTTTATCATTAAAGCTACTGCTTGAATAAGGCGGATTACCCATTACTACAAGAAGCGGTTTCTTGGTCTTAATCTCATTTGCAGTATGAACTTCATTCTTAATTACAGTAAGAAACGGAGATAGTTCGTGACCTTCTTCAGGATGCAGTTCCAGTGTGTTTGTTAAATAAACAGGTATTCGTTCATCCACACCTAACTCATATTTATCTTGTTCAAGTAATTCTCCAATCTTCATATGAGCAATTATGTAAGGCGACACTAAAATCTCAAAACCAAAAAATCTCTTTAGGAAGTGGTTCTTTATTTTACTTTTTTTCAAACCCATCAATTTGTGTTTTTTCAACTCACTTATTCCTTCCATTATCGCCAATACGCAGAAAGTTCCAGTTCCTACACACGGATCCAGCGTATGAACGTTTTCAGTTGCAAATCCTAGTTTTTGATGAAACTCTTTCTTTAATATGCTATTTGTTGAGCGGACAATAAATTTAACTATAGGGATGGGGGTATAGTAGACCCCCATCTTCTTTCTTCTTACTGGATTAAACTCAGATAAAAAATCCTCATAAAAATGGAAAAATGGATCTCTGAATATTTCTCCATCCACATGGAACTCTGCAATGAACTTATTTAAGTCAGTAAGATTGAGAATATCTATTATATCATCAACCACCCATGAGAGAGACTGCGGAAGCTCTCCTGGGTCGGTTATGTTCCTAAAAATTCTTTTGATGACTTTTATTTGTGGAGGGATGAATTGATACGCGGTGTTTTTATCCAGTGTTTTATTATTTCCTAATTCTAGCTTGGCTAAAAAGAGTCCGTACGTAATTGTTTCTGCATACGCTTCTCCAAAGTTGATATCTTGTTCGTAATCTCCGATTAGCTCTTTAAGTCCTATCTCGAACTCAGAAATACTACCTCGTTTATCTCTGGGGAGAGTTCTTTCGAGCTCGAGTTGCTCTTGAGACAACAAGTTTAGCCATTTAGCTTTTTTTGCGAGTTCGACTGCCAACTCTTTTGCTGACTGGATTGGAGTTATTGGAAATCCGAAGAATTCTGAAATGAGGGTCAAAACATCATCTAAGTGTTTCCGATTTAATTTTTGGCTTTTGTTCTTAGAATTAATCTCGGGATAGAATAGCGTTGCAGTCTGTATTGTTCTTCCTTTTCGTATTAGTACAAACTTAACATAATTGGTAAGCAAGAGGTTATTCTCATAGTCAACATACCGTTTTATTTGCTCAGTGTCTAATTTAAGAGTGGCATTAAAATCCTTAGTTTCAATATAACCCACTTTGTGATTTTTATAGAATGCTTTGAAGTCTGGTGTTCCAATTCCTTCATCCGTTATCTCTTGTTGAAGCGAATAATCTGGACTCAATGAATTGATAAAGTTTTCAAAAGGAGTTCTAAACGTCTTCTCTGAATATTTACGATTCAGTTTTTCTAAAACCTGTTTTATGTATGCTTCAGCCTTCTGACCATCAACAACCAATTTAACACCTCTTTTGGGGCTTTTAGAGCAAGTCTATATAAAAACGTTTCGTAGGAGTCTGCGTTCTACTTTAGTCATTTCTAAGTGTCATAATAATAAACAAGACCATCCAGGCATCGAAAATCCTCCTTTCCCGGACAACATTTATATTCTCAGGGGCTATATCCATGATATTCGGGTATCGAAAGTCCTTATTGGCACTGATTCCGCCAATTTGGGACAAAAATCAAGTTTTGCCCGGAGATGAGCAACAAATCCCAGAACAAGAAAACCAAGGATATCAACCAATAGAAAGCCTATAAGTTCATTATTCATTCTGGTGTCGAAAAGGAATAAAAATGGGGCATCGAGGATTTGAACCCCGGTCGGGCGGCCCCGAACCGCCAGTGATATTGCTCCGGCAGAGCAACGCTTGCCGTCCAAGCTACACTAATGCCCCAAAGTGGACTCGTCGGGACTTTCAGTTCAGCAATCCGCATTGCTGTCTTTTGAACCCGAGGCCTCCCCGTTGCGAACGGGACGCTCTACCAGGCTGAGCTACGAGCCCATGTTGAAATGATTTTGTTAAATGATTTCGCGGGTTATTTGCTGCAGCGTCCCATCGAGCTTCGCGAGATGGGACCGGGTTCGCGTGTGCACGGAGCGATGCCGTGCCGCGTTACCAGGCTGAGCTACGAGCCCCTATCAGTCAAAAATTTTCTGTTCAGTATATAAATTTAATCACTTCTTCTTATGGGTTTTGTTCGCCTTATGCTCTTTGACTGATGTGGCTGCAAAAACCGCGAACATCGCCGCCACTGCAAGTATCAGGCAAAAAAGCATGATTGCTGCGATGGTGAACACCCTCCTGCCGGTCATTAACCCCAGCACTCCTATGATTATCATGAAGAAGCCGAGGATCTCTGCTGTTATGAGTGTGTGTCTGGTCCTTTTCATCTCAATCCCAGAGCCTTCAGCTTGCGCAGCAATGTCTCGTACCTGAGGCCTATCTTGCGCGCCGTCTTTGTCACATTGCCGGACTCTTCTGCCAGCACCTTCCTGAGGTATTCCTTCTCAAACTCCTCTTCCGCCTCTTTCAGGGATATTGGTTTCTCTGGAAGCTCGTCGAGTATCTCCTTGGATACTGTGTCTACGCTCTTGTACACCTCTGCCATCCTTTCAGGGTGTATGATTGTCTTGTAGTGCTCAAGCACATCTTCTATAACGCTGCCGACAGCTTTCTGCCTTATCTGGTAAGGCTTAATCATCTCTTCGCGTATCTTCGCGACATCGATGCCTGCGTCCTTGACTATCCGGTGTATGCTGCGCCTGTCAACACGGGCGCGTTTTGCCACTTCTGATATGTTTCCGTATGTCACCTTGAGCAGCCGCGAGAGGAACTGCTGCTTGAACTTTTTCTTCGCTTTCTTGAAGCTGAGCTTGGTGTCTATGTCAAAGGACAGTAACGGGCTTTTTGACAGTTTCTCTGAGATGTCCCTGTTGAGATCGTCTATGCTTACCCCTAGTACGGGCTTTATTGCGTCGTCCACAATGTGTTCTACGCTTTTCTTCTTGGTCTCCTCTGGCATGCAGAGCCTTTTTCTGCAGGCATTTATAAACCTTCCCAAAAACATGACATTTTTTGGAGGTGAACAAGTTCACCACAATAATTAATATATTTTCCACACCTATAATGATGCATGGTTGGGGCGATAGATCCAGACAAAGTCCGCCGGAGGGTGCTGGAAATGCCTGAAAGGCAGGACATAGTTCTTAATGCAATCAGGCGCTACAATGAGCGCCTTGACAAGGTGGTAGGAAGGCTTAGGCTTTATGAAGGCAATGAGCGCGGGACTATCGGAAATGGCATCAGCAGGCTTGAGGCAGAGATAAAGCAGGAAGTGCACGATCTTGGGGTCAACCCGGCGAACCTCGCTGCGAGGCAGGCCTTGAAGAACCGTAGGTCTACAAAGAGGCTTCTGGAGAACATCCTTAGGAATGTTGATGCGGGGATCCCGCTGGAGCAGGCTCTCGCGCCATTGCCGGAACTTGGCAAGGTCAGCAATTATCAGAATCTCATCCAGAGGTTGAGGGACGCAGGCGTTGTGGTGGATGTCAATGGCAGGAAAGATGCAGCAGGAGCCATCCGCAACGCCGCGGATTACCAGGTCGTGCTGCTTGACAGCAGGTTTGAGCTGCCCGCCCCTTTCTCGCAGAGGCTCATCAAGGACGTGAAGCCTTCGCGTGAAGAGTCTGTCGACGCTTTCATAAGGTACAATGTCAGTAAGGAGATTGAGAAGAGGTTTGGCCTTAAGCTTGACCGGCTGTTGAAGAGCGGGGAAAAAAAGTATGCTGGTGCGAGGAGAAAGGCTGTCCGGATGATGCAGGACCGCAATCTGCAGTCGCTCGCCGAGAGGATAGTCGACAGCCTGCCTTCTTTCGAGAGGGTCTATCTCATTCCGCGGAGCAAGACCCGGGTGGAGTTCGAGGAGAACAGGCTCACGCCCGAACAGTTCTACAAAAGGGCTTTTGATGCTCTTTCAGACTGCAAGGATTACTTTACAATCACTTTCAGGGGATTCGACGTCCATCACCCCAAGGTATTGCTGACGACGAACGACTCGATGGGGATGCGCATCCATCTCTACTCTGCGTTCTTGGGGTATCTTGAGAGCCACGGTTTTGACGTGAAGAAACGGGAGGTGACTGGCCTCAGGGACAGCCGCGCCCATGCAGCGACCGGCGCTGTGATGTCCAAGTCAGGCTCGAGGACGAACCATGATCCCTGGGTCAGCGGCATACCTTCTTACAGGAGCATGCCTGCGAAGGCTTATTCTATGTGGCCTGACCTCGACTGCCATTGCGGGTGCGATGATTCGCGCTACATGGCTGTGATGCACCGGAGGAGCCAGTACAAGGCATCATACGCGGACATGCATGTCGTGGCGCTCGCCTGCGATTACATGAAGCATGAGCTGGATGAGGGCAGCAGGGTCCTCAACCCTTTTGTCTTCCCGCTGCATGACCAGATAGATTTTGAGCAGAAGGTGCAGGGCCAGGTATTGGTCTTGAGGAAAGAGGATGGTGATGTGAAGACCGCCAACCGCGGTGAGCGCGAGTGGCTGAACATGATGAATATCTCTGATGTCGGCTACGACAGAGCATACACCACCGACTTCAGGCGCGCGAGAAAGGCCATGTTCGACATGTGCTTCAGGATATGATTATTTTCTGTCTTGCTATCTTGCCATGTTCACGAAGAAGAATGCCAGCGCAAGCACTATGATCAGTAATGTCATGCCGAGCGCCTGCTTTGTGAACAGGGGGGCAAAGTCTATCTGGGCAGGCTCTTTGTCAGGTATCATCGGGTCTGCGAAAGAGACTTTCGGCTCCTTGAGCAGCTTCTCTCCGTAGACCTGGCTTGCTGCGAATGCTATGCAGCAGATGATGAATATCTGCACAGAGACCTTGAGCAGGCCGACGTCTTTCATCATAGGCCATATTTTTTCTTTATGCGCGCCCATGACAAGGTATATGCCTGCCAATGCGACAAGGAACATCACGACCATGATGAAGTAAGGCACTCCTATGCTCACGACCTTAAGCAGGGGAGAGTATGCTATTAGGAATATGATGGCGATGATCACTATGAGTGTCACGTAGGCTGTTTTTCCTCCCTGGAACCACTTATGCTTGGACAGGGCTGCTTTGAGGACTATGACTATCAGCACCAGTGCCAAGAACAATGCTATAGGATTGTCGCTGAAAAAAAATGCCATGGTTCCCCCTTATATGCTCTCAGGAGGCATCATCTTTTATTTAAACATATCGAATTTATAACCACCATTCAGTGACTACGAAACGAAAAATTTAAATATTGTAAATCTGTTGGTCTTTTTCGGATAAAACATAAAAACATATAAACTTCTGCTGCATTATTTTCTGGATGGTGTTTGAGGCTGAGAAACGCACATTTCTTGAAAAGGAAGACAAGTCTGTGAAGGGCAGCATAGACAGCCACATAAAATGCCTCTGTGACCTGATAAACTCCAATCAGGACTATTACACAACCTCTTCCTGCTCTGGCCGCATCGTGCTGATAAAGGTGCCTCCGGGCGGCAGGAAGGATGAGGCAGAATGGCTTTTTGTCTCGCATGATGAGGCTGGATTCTACAACATGAAGAATGAGCTCAGCACTCTCCCTGAAGAGGAGGTGTGGTTCAGGTTCGAGCCTTTCATACTCCATGTCGCCTGCAGGACAGTGGATGATGCCTGCCGTCTCCTCAGGTTAGCCCAGGACCTGGGCATCAAGCGGTCAGGCATAATATCTCTCGGCAGCAGGAAGGTGGTTGAGATTATAGGAACCGAGCATATAGATACCATAATATCCCGGGAAGGGAGGCTCCTTGTTGATGATGACTATCTCAGACTTCTCATACAGAGGTCTAATGTCAAAATGAAGAGGAACTGGGATAGGATAGAGAAGATGAATGAGGAGATCATGAAGTGGTAGCTATCTTTTCTTGGATTTCTTCACTGCTTTCTTTGGTCTTGCTGGCTTCTTAACCCTGGTTGCCTTCTTTGCTCTAGCAGCTTTCCCCTTTGCCTTGGTCGCCAAAACTGACTTGCGTATCTTTTTTGCAGCAGGCTTATTTTTTATTGTTTTTTTTGGTGATTTTCTGGCTTCAGGTCTTTTTGCAGGCATCTTTTTCTCGGCGGGCTTCTTCTCCTCTTTCACCGCGACTCCCAGGAAAGCGGCAACTCCCTCGACCACGCTTTCAGGGTTGTATCCTCCCTCGAGCACCGCGAAATAAGGCAGCCCTTTGATGATACCTTTCAGTTCTGTTATCCCCTTCCTTGTCAAAGGGAGGCCGCAGCCGAGTTGTGAGGAGTATGTCTCCTTGTCTGTCGCGAAAGAGTCGAACCCTGCGGATATGCCTATCACTGTGGGCTTGAACCTGCGGATCAGCGGCGGCAGCTCTCGCTTCAGTATCGTGATGTACTCCTCCTCTTTCAGCCCTGCTTCCACATAGACGTTCTTTATGCTGCCTTCGTCTATCGCCATGCCTGGAAACACTCCGTACTGGTTTATCGAGAAGTAGAACAGCCTGTCGCCGAGCTTTGGGTTGTGCAGGTTCACGCAGTCTGCTGTCCCGTCCCCCCTGTGCAGGTCAATGTCGATGATAAGCACCCGCTCTTTCTTCTCTGCGAGATGCACTGCCGCGACAGCCATGTTGTTGAATATGCAGAATCCGTTTGTCCAGTCAGGGTGCGCGTGGTGTCCTGGCGGCCTGACCAGCGCGAATGCCTGCTGTTTATTGATGGCGTATTCTGCTGCCTGCACTGCCGCGCCGGCAGCATAGCATGCTGCTTTGTACGTATCTTTGCATACGTATGTCTCGCCTGCATCCATGTATCTTACATGGCCTTCTGCAAGCGCGGAATTCTCTTTGACCTTCTGTATGTACCTCTGCGTGTGCACCTTGGTCAGGTATTGCTCGCCGTCTTTCGCTTTCTCATATGGAAAGAGTTTCATGGCTTTCCTGATCCTCTCAGCCCTTTCAGGATGCGCATGCATGTCATGCTTCAAGAATATCTTATGCGAGATAAGTCTCATCATTCACCCCTTATAACAACAATATTTAAATATGTATTTAAATCTTTTCACCATACGATGCCGGTAAAGCTGAAGAACAGGATTGCGACCAGCAACAAGCTGCTTTCTCTTTACCCTATTCACGAAGCTGTAGCAATCATGGCCCGCGCGGGTTACGAGGCGATAGAGCTGTGGCCTGAGTTCCTTGACCAACAGGTCGGGAAGGGATTGACTTCTGTCGAAAAAGTCAAAGCTGCCCTGAAAGAGAATGATATGGTTGGAGTCATCCATTGCCCTCTAAGGGACCTCAATGACCCTGCCAGGAAGTACAATATCAGTTCAAAAGACAAGATGTTCAGGGAAAAGTCGCTGAAGATGGTCCTCAAGGCAGTGGAACTGGCTAACGAATTGGGCTTAAATATCATAACTGTCCACCCAGGTCATACTGACAAGGAGGATGAGACAGCTGATGACGAGTATTGGCGACTGCAGATCGATGCGTTCAGGCAGCTCACTAAACGCGGTGAAGAATTGGGGGTGTTTATAGGCCTTGAACCGATGGAGAAACGGCCGAAAGAGTTCATCATTGAGCCGGAACATGTCCAGAAGATACTGCACAAGATAGGCTCGGAGAACCTCGGCATCACTTTTGATCTCATACATGCATTCACGAACGGTGAAGACAAGCCGCTGGAGTTCTTGGACTGGATGGAAGAGGATATCATCCACGTCCATGTGAGCGGGCATTCAAAAGACAAGGTGCACGTTCCGTTCCACATGACTGACATCCCGCACGCGTATCTGGATAATGTTTTTAGTCATCTCATAGGTAAGGGTTACAAAGGTATAATATCTATAGAGGGTCATACTAAAGGCCTGCATGAGCAGACAAGGGATCACCAGGAAGGGATTGTAAGGAAAAATATAGAGTATGTCCGCAGAGAGCTAAAGGCACTGCACCTGTAATGCTCAGACTCCGTGACTTTCTTTCATCGCATCAATGCTGTAGTGCGTCTTCTCAAGAAGTTTGCCATACTTTGCCATGAGCAGTGAGTGCACGTTCTGTATGCTTTCATGCACGAGGTCTTCGTGAAGTGCCTTGCCGTATTCCACCAGTTCTTTTATGTGCACCAGCTCCCCTTCTTTTATGGTGGCTGAGAAAAGGAATAGCTTTCCCCCAGCTTTCTTGACTTTTGACAGGGTGTCCATCACTCTTGATCTGTGCTCCTCTTTCTCTTCGCTGAACTTGTATTCCCTGTAGTTCACTTCTATTCCTACGTCATTCTTTGCGGCATCGCGTGCGTTCTCGAGCGTCAGAACGCCCCCTTCTTTTTCAGGATGGCACAGAAGGTCTGCTTTCGTGTCTTTGCAGGTCATGGTATTGGCCTCTGCTGCGCCTCCGTGCACGAACACCAGGAAAGGCACGTGGTGGGTCTCTCCTTTGTGCCCTACAGGTACGTATTTTCTGGAGAACTCATCTATCAGCCCGGGCAGTGTTTCATAATTGTCATCCCTCATCTTTATCTCTACTGCGGGGAGTATGAGAAGTCCTTTCTTCTCGAATATCTCGAAATGGGTCTCGAAGAATTTGTAGTAGTGCTCTTTGTTCTTGATTTCTGCGCCGTCATTGTGTGAGTTTACTCCGACGACATAATACCCGTTTTGGACCAGCTCTTCAGCGACCTTGTCAGGGTCTGCTGCATCGCGAAGTATCTTGTTATGCAGGTCGAGGTATTTTAGGAACATCCTTGTTCACCCTTACAGGTCCTCCACATTCAGGACACTGATATCCTCCATCACTCTGGGGCACATGGTGTTGAGCCAGCACTCGATGAACGGGAAGTTCTCAAGCTCGGAGAAGTTGAGCGTGTCGCAGATGAAATAATAGAATCTCTTGCAGGGGTGCTTCTTATCGAGCTCCTGCACCTTCTTGAGCCCGCCCTGGACAGTGCCCTGCCCTGCCTTTGTAGTCATGAGCACTCCGATGTTTGCCGAGCTGTGGAACTTCGCAAGCATGCCTTTCTTTTTCTTGCGTATCCTCTCTATCTCTCTGTCATCAAGCTTGCGTATCTGCATTGTCTCCGGATGCAGGATGAACACAGGCTTGCCGGTCTGCAGGGCCACGCCGATCGGGTGGAACTCGCCTGTTCCGACATAGAGGAATGCGTCCACATCCCCTTTGTGCCTCAAGGCAGCGCTGGCATCACAGCCCAGCACCTGTCCTGCCACGACAGCCTTTATCTCCTTCTTCCACAGGTAATCGACGACCTTCTTCATCTCAGCCAGGTGCTGGATGGTCGTGACTATCCCCACCCGTTTCGGCAGGCCTGACGCGTCGAACTCTGCCTTGCCTAAAGATGACTTTGCTTCTATGAAAAGCATCTTCATGATGAGAAAAAGAACCTATGTCTCTTAATAAACTTTTCTCACTTGTGGTATTCCATTCCTGCCATTATCGTGAATGCCCTGTATATCTGCTCCACGAGCATTAGCCTGACCATCTGGTTGGTCAGGGTCATCTTTGAGAGGGAAAGCTTGAAGTCAGCCCTTTTGAGCACTTCGTTTGACAGTCCCAAGGCACCGCCAACCACGAAGGTTATCCTCTTGTTCTCCTTCACTGCCTCGCCCAGTGACTTCGCGAACTCATTTGACTCAAGGGATTTCCCGTTCGAGTCGAGCGCGACGACATAGTCGTCTGTTATGAGGTTCAGTATCCTCTCCCCTTCATTCTTCTTTATCTTGTCGTAGTCCTTGCCGAGGACCTTCTCATCCTTTAGCTCATCCGCCTGTATCCTTGAGAACTTGCCTATCCTCTTGACATACTCTTGGACCTGCTCCTTGAGCCAGTCTTCCTTTGTGCGCCCGACAAATATCAGCCTGATCATCGATAGAAATATGGTCCAAGCATTAATAAACTTTGCTCATAGGAAGTTTGCTTTCACGAATTCAGCAAGCTCTTTATGCCCTGTCTTCAGGAGAAGATCGTATGCCTCGCGGTGCTGGCCCAGGAGTATCTTGTTCTCCGCTATCCTCTTGAGCTGCTCTACAGGTAGCGGCCTGCCTGCGAGTTCCATCGCTATGAATGCTGACTCGTGCTTGTTGAGCCTCATGAGTATGTCTGCTGCCTGCGAGTATATCATCTTCCTCTGCTCTTCAGAAAACATGGAGAGGTCTACGCTTTCGATGCCTTTTTCTGCGAGCATCTTCGCGATAGGATGGACTTCTACCATGCACTTATCTTGGCATGCTGATTATTTATAATTTTCTGAATTGGCTCGCCAATCTCTCGAAACCTTTTTAAACAAAAGCTCCTTATTCAGCAGTATAAAGAGGTGAATCATGTTCAAGACAAAGATTGTCTGCACAATAGGCCCGGCCACAGAGTCTGTTTCGGTTATATGCAAGCTTTACCATGCAGGTATGAGTGTCGCGAGAATCAAGGAGGAATGAACATGAAAAAGATGCTCCCACTCACAAAGCAGGGTCTTCTGAACAGGGCTGAGAAGCACATTTTCTCAACGGGCCTGAATGACGGCACTTCCCATCTCTGCAATGCGAACATGAAGTATGGTCTTGCAAAGATGCATTATGTGCAGGACAAGTATGGATTTGCGCCAGACGCTACGTTCATCACCACTCCGGATGAGACTGTAAGCCGGAATGCTCAGAGGTGGGAGCAGGGGATATCTTACGGAGGCAGATTGTCATGGGGTAATGGCCGTGAGAAGTTCACGATACTTGATGTCATGCCCAACTGCTGCGGAATGCTTGTCGGCGGGCTGCATGACCTTCCCAAGCCCAGGTCGATCCTGGGGAGGGTGTTCGACCTTGAGCAGAAGGCTAGCTACATAAATGACGTCCGTGTGAAGTGGGATTTTTACAAGGGCAATCATTTCATCGACGTGTTCAGGGTGGATACCAAGGAGCCTAAGCTGAAGCTTCCCAAGTATGCGGTGATAATGCATGCCGGCTGCCCCGAACTGAAGGGCGAGACTGAGAAGGGTATGGGCCTCTACTGGCATGAAAGCAACCAGCTCAAGGAGATGTGCAAGATTGTCAAGACTCCGTTCGGTCCCATGTACATCCTGAGGGGTCACGACGCTGTCGACTACCATGATTTCCATATGTTTGCAGAGGATTTTGCCAAGAAGAGGCGTGAGCTGGCGTTCAGGGAAATATTCTACGGTGGCAAGATACTGATCAACCATACCCACCAGGGTTTGCTGAACATGAATGAGATAACCCTTGGCTGTCAGATGTTTCATTCTAAGGACCAGCTGCTTCCCGTATCTATCCGTGCTGACCTGCCTTCATATCTTGTGAGAGGGGTTCATAACTTCACGCCGCACCAGATGGACCTTCTCGGATTCACTTCGCGCGCTGATGAGCTCGGCGTCTACAACAGGCTGAACAGGGCAGATGTCCTGCCGCATGGCGGCGGCTACGCGTTCCCTGACGCCTTGAGCGTCGAGAAGGTGTTTGAGATGAAGGACAAGCGTTACTTCAAGATAGAGATGGCAAACAGCGTCGGGAAGAAGATACTGTCCAACATGAGGGAGATGGAGTTCACGTATCGTGGCAGGGAGGTGATGCAGCGCTGCCTTGACATTGGAATGTGCGAAATTGCAGCTGTGCTGGATCCTGTATATACTATAAAGATATAAGAAACAGGTATAAAAAAAGAAAATATTTCTTGGCCTACACTGCTTGGGCGTTCATGAGCGCTATCTCAAGGTTGGCATATGCCATCTGAGGAGACTCTGACTCTTCCCTGCGTACCTGCGCTGTCCTGTGGTCGCAGTAATGCTCTGCAAGGAGGCTTTGGCTCACATACCCAATAAGGTCTTTTGCATCAGGCACTTTGACATCTGCTTTGACGCCGTTAGTGCTGACTGCGACCGTGAGTGGTCTGTTGCTGTCATTGCGGCTCTTGATGTATTCTGCCACATACGGAAACTCCACTCCTGTGATCACTACATCGTATTGATTATGCTGCAGTAGGACTGCCGCAGTCAGGTCATCTGACTCTGAATGGACTGTATCTGCGCCCTGAAGCACAAGTTCGAGACCAAGCATATTGACTGTCTCGCTGTCTTCTGCGCTCATGACCATCAGGATCTTCTTGGGATGGTACATTCCTGCTTTGGTGTTTGTGTTCTGCTTCATTTTGACATCTCTCCGTGTTTTGTGTGGGTGTATAACTGGAATGCTGCATCCGGGACTCTTGGCCCGTCTGCAGTCTTGCTCTTTTTTGAGGTTATCGGGACCACTTTTGCAGGTTCCTGCATCAGCTTCCTGACTGTCGCAGTCACGTATTCTGCGCCCTGTTCGCCGTACTCCATCTTTACCTGTTGCATGTATTCGGGGTGCAGGATAGCTTCGCCGATCTCCCTTTCTATTTTCTGGCCTGATTTCGCAAGCTGCTCCAGATACATGCCGAGCTGGTCTGGCGTTGCGCCCATCATGTATCCTTTGCCGCTTTCCCAGTCAACGAATGCAGTGAGGTGGGGTATCTTCCTTCCGCCTCCGTCATATTTTAATCTCAGCTCTATATACCCATCATTGGTTGTTGAGAACGGGTTAGAATCCTCAGCAGGGGCTGCTTTCGCCCTTAAGGGCGCGCTTGCGGTTCTCTTGACGACGAATTCAAGGTCGGTCACATCTATTTCCACTTCAACTTCGTCTTGTGGCGTGGCATTGCCTTTTCTGTTCATCTCGAGTATCTCTTGAAGGCACTGGTCGAGTTCACTGTTTTCTGTTTGTTTCATTTGACATCTCCTCCGGTTGTGGCTCGGTAATTTTGTTTTTTAGTTATGCTTCCTCTTTTTCAACACCTGGATGCTTTTGCAGTGATTCTGTAAACATAGTTTGCCCGGAAACCCGCCGCCTGTAATTGTCCATTCAAAGGGGAGCTTTGGAGGAAAATTGTTGCACGCGGGCTTCCAGGCCTGGATTTTTTGCCAGGGACAATTGTGTCCCTGAACATCATGAACCTATGGTGCAATACAGGCTCACATTTCAATAAGGCATATTACGCGCGCTTTATTAATAAAATTTGTTCGGCATTTTTTTACGATTATTAGGATTATTTTATGAGTGGAAAGTGTTTTGTAAACTAAATTGGTTATTTTTTCTCAAATGTCTTTTTTTGTGATGTTTTTTACGGGATAAAAAAGTTTTTATTTGATATTATCAATATTTCCTGTATGGAGATGGAGAGCGTCAAGCGGGTTGTTTATTGGGTGACTTTCTTCGTGCTTATGCTCCTGTTAGGGGTTTTCATGACAGCAGAGCGTCTTACAGTCCTTTTTAGGGTGATACTCGTGATCCTGTTGGCATTCCTTTCTTCTATGTTCAGGCTGGAGAGAAGGTACTCATTCCTGTCTATTGTGATTGTCATAGTCGCAGGCATCTTCGGCGGTGCAGTGCTCGCGAACGACAGCATCCAGTTCTGGTCGTTCAGCTTCCTTTATGTCCTCGTGTTCTTCCTGGGATGCGAGGTCTTTGAGAGAAAGCTGTTGGGCGTTTGACTTCTTGTTATTATAAGGTGCTGCCTGAGTTTAGCTGAACAAAAACAAAAAAAGAAATAAAAGAAGTATTGAATAGTGATTATCTTATCTGCTGTAACCGTCGGTGAGCCTGTTGCCCTCCTCGACGATGTCTGCGCAGGTCACATAATCTCTTGCGCTCCGGTACATTTCTGCGGCTATGTTGCCTATGCCCTGGGCAGCACCTGAGAGTGGATTTGCTATCGCTCTCCTTTCATCGAGAGAAAGCTCCCCTTCAAGATTATCTTCCTCGTCAAGTCTCTCGTCTTCGGAAACTGTCGGCCAGAACCAGTCATCTTCACGTATCCACTTGCCTGACCTGTTCAGGATGTATGTCTCGCATTTGTTTGTCATTTTGTTGACCTCCCAACACACTTGGTGATTATACTCTTAACATATCCAGGATTATGATGTGCTTCAAATTGAAAAATCTTTTGTTTTATTTTTTTACTAAATATGGATATTTATTACTTTTTTCTTGTTTAACGAAATATTGATGACTATTTTTTTTCAACACCTCTTTTCAGAGCCTGCACTGCTCTTTTTAATGTGTTACTACTGTTAAAATGTAAAATACAGAAAATTTATATATCTCTATGCAGCTATTTTATGGTCATGTCTGAAATTACGCGCCCTGGGAAAGTGGACAGGTCATGGATCCATTATGACTCAGATCTTCTGAGGGCAGTCAAGCATTTTGAAGGGGTGCTGAGGCGGTGCCACTCGATGCGGGGAGGCAGTCCTGACCAGGTCATCCAGCTTGTGGAAGAACCGTCTGAGTTGGGGGATGAGCAGTGCATCCATATTTTTGTCGAGCCTCTCGGAGTTGAGTTGACATATATCAGGGAGCTTTCAGAAAGCAGGGTAGACCCTTTAAGGAAAGAGACCATAACCCGGGTCGATGAGGTGGTTCTGATAGGTGGTCAGAGCGCACCCCTGTTCAATCCGCTGAAAAATTCTTACCTGGTTCATGAGGATGGAGGTTTCATCGCCACCAGCGAAGATCCTCTATTGGATGAGGCTGTCAGAACTCCCAGAGAATCATTCATTTCTGTGATGATGCAGCAGTATCTTGATGCATCGCTGGCACAGACCCGTGCTCAGCTCGTCAAGAAAGGGATTGTTTCGCTTCCTGTAGAGAATTTCTCTGGAGTTCCTGGCGTAAGGCGCAGGGTGAACCTGAGGGGTATAGATAAGCGTTATGACGCTGAAGGCAGGCACTACAGGTCAGATGACCTCAAGAATCTCATATTGCGGACGATGAAGGATTTGTATAGCAGCGTGAGCCACATCTGGTATGACAAGCTGTATATCCTCGAGAGGTTCCTGTTGGTTGACTGCGGCGACCATTCTGTGCTTGAGGGGATAGCAGGCGACGTTGCTGAAAGCAATGGGGGGCGTTTTGCAAGATGCGATGAATTTTATAGAGATTATGCTGGACGGATGTCGGTGTATGAGCATGATGATGCTGTGATCCGGCTTGTTGAGAGGATATTTCCTGAATCAGGGTCAGTATATTTGTATGTGCATGAACAGGGTTTCATCCAGAGGATATTCAACTGTTATGTGGTGCAGGCCAAGGGGATGGTGCCTGCCTCCGTGAATCCTGACCACTTGCGGATTGGGCGCCGGAACTCGAACACTCAGCTGAACTTGCACTTCATAGGAGAGGTTGCAGAGGCAGAGTATTCTCTTCTTAAGAAAGGGTATGATCCCTCAAAGAGGGAGGTGGTAAGGCAGGAAAGTCAGATAGACCGTTTTCTTGATGATATGTAGGCAGGCCATCCTGCTGGTGTGTGCCTGTTAATCGGTTCGGCTGTTTTTTATGTTGCAGGATTTCTCACAAAATATATAAACCACTCCAGGCCTTTGTGCAGGCATGCCCCTCAAGGAGCCAAAAGAAGGTGTTGGTGTATCTGGCGGCAGGAAGCTGCCTTCAACTACTGCCACCCAGTTTCCTGATAATACAAGGAGGCCATTCTGGTCTTTCAAGGAGAACACATCGACTTCAGATGATTTCTTTGACTGCTATGTCGCTTTCAAGGAGCTGGACTGCCATGAATACTTCTGGGACTGGCAGGGCAGGAAGGTGGATGAGCTGCTCATCAAGAAGCTTGTCAACATATACAAGGCATTCTTCAGGGATAACCCTATAGGCAAGAGCTGTTTTGTGACTTTTAGGGTGGAAGGAGAGCATGGGCTGGAGGATATGGGCAGGATGTCGATGTCCATAATCAGCTCCAATGATTTCGCTGCAGGGCAGAGGATGTTCTCTCCGCCTATCTTTGAAGTCGTGCACTCCTCAGCCTCTTCTGATGGCCTGCTGCGTTTTGCAAGGATTTACAATGAGTCAGTAGGTATT
Source organism: Candidatus Woesearchaeota archaeon (assembly GCA_016929255.1). GTDB lineage: Archaea > Nanobdellota > Nanobdellia > Woesearchaeales > UBA11576 > JABMQF01. The sequence continues at coordinate 18,037 of JAFGJH010000029.1, read as the reverse complement.
GCGACAGAGAAGCTCAGGCATGATTGCGGGCCGAAGTTTATTTCTATAATCCCGACGCATGATTTCAGCTCGCAGAACTGGTACTCCCTCCTGAACAGCTATTTTTCAGGGTTCCAGTCTTCTTTCAGGTGCAAGTTGGACTATTTCAGGCCGCTCATACCCCGTTCAGAAGTGGCTGACAAGGTGGGTTTTGTCGCTGCTGTGCTGATGACCAAGAGGGTTCTTTCAAGCTATTCCTCTTTCTCGAGCATCACAGGCACGGTCTCTCACCCGATTGTAGAGGCTGGGCCCCTCATGTTCAGGGGTGGTCTGAATCCAGGTTCGTTCAGGGATTTTGTTGATACTTATCCTGGCGCGCGGACAGTGACCATAACCCCTGCTTTCAGGTATGATTACGAGATTGATGAGGTGAAGGAGGCGGTTTCTGCCCTCAACAGGTTGCTTCCCAGGAACAAGGCCTTATCTTATACGAGGGAAGAGTCTGAGATGCTGACGAGGGTGGAAAAAATATTCTCCAGGCATTTCAGGGAGACTATGAAAAGCCTTCCTGGCTTTTCTGAGATGCCTGCTGCGATGAGCTCCCTGAACAAGGTGATCGACAAGAGGATACACCGCTCGTTCTCGCTCTACTCTCTCGGCATCCCTCCTGAAATCATCGGCGCAGGGAGGGCGATTGTCGAGTGCATAAAGGAGGGTCTTGTCAAGGATCTTGAAAGGATGTATCCTGGCATAAAGCAGGATCTTGTCACTTCATGCCGTTTGCTCAACAAGGAGAACCTGCGCTTCCTTGCGAAGACAGGCAGGGTCTGGGAGACCATACTTAATGATGTGAAGCTTGTGGAGGATTACACTGACGGTTCGCTTGGGCCTGCCTCTACAGATGATTTTCTGCACAGGAACCACACATCTAATGTGTTCCATCTCTGGTCGACTAAAAAAGACTTCTCCAAGGACCTGCTCGCTGCTGCCAGGCTGCGGCGCTGTCTCGGCTGAGGGTGTGTTGTGTGGTGGATGATGTGATTAAGGCGATATTCTTTGATTTGGGAGGGGTTCTGGTCACAGACCTATTCCCTCTGATGGAGAGCTATATCTCGGGCCTTACTGGTGTTCCTTATCCTAAAGTGAAGGAGGTCAGGAATCAGTACTGGCTTGATTATGAGCTTGGCAGGATGAGTGGCGTCGAGTTCTTCCAGAGGCAGTTGTCCGACCTTGGTGTCGGCCTGAATGCTGAGGAGATTCTCGCAAAGTCATGCTCTTTTATCAAGGTCAGTGAGGATGTGCTGGATGTCGTGAAGGACATAAGGGCTCTTGGCAGGTATGGTGTTGGAGTCATCTCGAACAATTCCTCTGAATGGTCTGATTATGTGGGGGATGACCTTGGCCTTGACCGCTATTTTGACGCATGGGTCATCTCCTGCGATGTGCATGTCAAGAAGCCGGATAAGGATATCTATATTATCGCTGCAGAGCGTCTCGGCCTGAGGCCGATAGACTGCATCTTCATCGACAACAAGGAGAAGAATGTGCAGGGGGCTGAGGCTGCAGGCATGAATGGGATATTGTTCAAGGATGCGGAGCTTCTGAGGCAAAAGCTGAGAAATTCGGGTGTGGATGTTTAGTTCTTGCGTATTTATTTTAAATACAGTGAAAAGCTTTAAAAACAAGATGAACATATGCATTATATATTTGTTATATTGATATTATATCGCTTATTTATTGATTATCCATCCTATGGTCTAGAATGAATGCGCTTGTCTTGTTTGCCAAGTTCCCGGAGGCGGGAACAGTCAAGAAGAAGATCGGCAGAGTCATAGGCATGGAGAATTCTGCAAGGCTTTGTGAGTCTTTCATAAAAGACATCATCGATAAGAACAAGGACAGGGACTATGACCTTTATCTTAGCTTCATAGGCCATGAGCATAAGGAGCAGTACAGGACCATGTTTCCGCATGCTATCCTCTACGTCCAGAGGGGTATGAACCTTGGTGAGAACCTGTCCTGTACTTTCGAGGACCTTCTTGACGATTATGAGAAGGTGGTCATAATCGGCTGTGATGTCCCTGACCTTCCTTCTGCGATGATAATCAAGGCATTCAATGCCCTGTCTTCTTATGATGTTGTGCTCGGACCTGCAGAGGATGGCGGCTATTACCTTATCGGAATGAAGAAGGCGCATGACCTCTTCAAGGAGCTTCATTTCGGGACAGAGCGTCTTCTTGACGAGCAGGTGAGGGCAGTCAAGGATAAGGGGATGACTTTCGTCCTCCTTGACGAGCTGCCTGATGTCGACACTGTCGAAGAGCTCAAGCACCTGAAGAAGACGCTGAAGCGTGAGGATGCGCCGCGGACTTATGATTTCATAAAAGGGATAAAGCTTGACTGATTATTGTGTGACCCTTAGGACTTCTGAAGCGTAATCCCTGCTGCATTCCTGCCCGTTGACTTTGCCGTCACCATTTCTGTCTACGAAGATTATATTTCCGCCTGCTTTCATAGAACTGCATTCACCTGCTAGAGGGTCGAATACGGGCGTGACCCTGTCCGGCATTTGGTTGTGCCTGTTGTCCCTGCAGAGCTGGTCGATGCAGTGCTGGAGGTCATTGCCTGTGAATCCCTCGCTCCTGCAGATGCTTGTCAGCGTGTCCCCTTTCTGGATCGTGTATGTGCAGGGAGTGTACCTGTCAAGGGGGTTTTGGGTGTCATATGCTGTCAGCAACTCTGCAGCTATTGCTCCTGCGACCAGCAGCGCCGCGCCGGTGTAGGTCAATACCTTAGCGATGCCTTGGAGGGTCGCGCCGGGTTGTCTGTCTGGTTGTCTGTCTAGCAGGGAGTCATTGTTTTCTCTTTCTCTCTTTTCTTTCTCGCTCAGATATCTGTTGATTCTTCGGCCCATTTTATCCCGGAAAAGAAAACCAGTCATTTATAAATTTTTCGTTTTTTAACCACTGAGAAATGATGAAAATGTGGTTGGTGGTTTACTGGGGCTCTTTCTTCTGCACCTTGGGGTACGTGCCTGGATCCATGAATACCTTCTTTGTCTTGACTGCTATTCCCCTGTCCCTGCGCATCATGTCATTGGAGTTTATCTTTGCAGTTCCCAGTGCAGCCAGTTCCTGCTTGAGTGTCATCACAGCGACTGTCTGGTCAGGCTCTATGCCGCTCTCCAGCTTGGCGATGCCAGGCACTGCAAGGTCTGCGCCATGGCACAGTGTGTCCACTGTCGTGTCCATCACCCACACCTTCGGCAGGTGGCTCACAGCATTTTCCACCGGCTGCACAATATGCCTGAGCAGCCTGTCGTTGCCCTCGTTCTTGTAGTACCAGTATGCGTCGGTCAGGTCGTGGAGTGTAGCGAGCGTGCTCTCGTTGAAAGGCCCTGCCTTTGTCCTGCGGAGCTCTGCCATGTGCGCCCCTGTGCCGAGAGACTTTCCTATGTCATGGCATATTTTCCTTATGTACGTGCCTGCCTGGCAGCCTATTACAAAAAGCACATCCTGTCCGACGATGTCAAGTATCTCTATGTAATAGACCCTTCTTTCCCTCCATTGCCTCTTCACCGCTGACTTAAGAGGGGGAAGCTGGGTTATTTTGCCCGTGAATTCCTTCATCACCTTCATTATCTGCTCTTCAGGAACTTCCTTGTGCAGGTGCATCAGGCAGATGTATTCCTTTCCTGCGACCAGCAGCGCTTGGACGATCCTTGTAGCCTTCTCTATGGCTGTGGGCAGGACTCCAGTTACTTTTGGGTCGAGTGTGCCGCTGTGCCCTCCTTTCTTGGCTCCGAGTATCTTCTGCACGTAGGCTGATACCTGGTGTGATGTCGGGCCTTTAGGTTTGTCTATGTTTATTATCCCGAGCTGGAGCAGCTGCTCTGTGCTGCGCGCTTCAGGGCTGCAGCCGTACTTGTCAGATGTCTCTGACTGTTTCTTGACTAGAATCTTTCTTTTGGTCTTTTCGAACGGCAGTTCTTGGGTCATTCTTCTCCTGCCTCAGGATGAAAATATTTTAAAGAAATATGATTACGCCTTTTCTTCTTTCGGTTTCGCTTCCTTGTTGGGTGCAGCCTCTACTTTCTTTTCCTTCTTCTCTTCTTTCTTCTCGACGCCCTTCTTCACTTCTTTTATGTCCTTCTTTGTCGTCACTTCCGCTTTCGGTGCCTCTTCATGTTTCGGTGCGAGCTTCTCCTGTATCTTGCCCGCGATTCCGGCAGGCTTCTTCTCCTTCTTCTCTTTCTTCTCCTTCGGCTTGAACTCGAATCCGAAGAGCTCTACCCTTGCTGTGTCTTCCTTGTCGTCCTTGACTGCTGTGACCTTGACGCGGTGGGGCGGGTTCTTGATGCCGTGCTCCCATATCTTTAGGTTGAGCTTCGGGCCTATGAGTATGGTCTCGCACTTCATGTGCTTCTTCATGAATGTCCTCACTGCGTTGACCGCTTTCTTGGCCCTCCTGTACATAGGGGCCTTCATATATTCCTTCCGCAGCGGGATTGTGTATGTCCTTTCGGTCGTGGCCATGCTGATCAGTATTTTTTTATCTTTTTTCCGGTCTATTCAAGCTTTCGTCTTGTGCCTTCTCCAGGTGCGCTTGACTGCTGTGTGCCTTCCAGGGTGCACCCTTCTTCCTGTGCCGTATATCTTCGGGACTGTCCAGAATGGTGCCCATTTTGTCTGTCTGCCGAGCTTTGCGAGTCTCAGCTTCCTTGACTTGTGTATGTATCTTGCCATTTTGTAGTTATATTATTATGATTCATTACCAGGAGCTTTCGGCACTTCCTTTGCTGGTGCTGCCTGGGCTGCTTCTGGTTTTGGCGCGGGTGCAGGTTTCTCCGCAGATGCTGTTTTTGGCGTCAATGCTTTCTTGGTCTTGTACAGCCTTACAGCTGCCTTGTCAATGAGCGATATCCCTTTAGGGGTTATGATTCTTCCTTTTCGTACGCCTTCTTTCTCGTACTTGATGAGCCCTGCTGCTTCCAGCTGCTGAAGCGCTTTCCTCAGGATGTTACCTGATCCTTTGTAGAAGTGTTCTGGCTTGTGGCCTCTCTGCTTCCTGCCGCCGTATTTTGTCCTGAGCTTCTGCACGCCGACCGGGCCTAGCAGCCTCACGCTCCGCAGGACTGATGCGCAGCGGACATACCACCAGTCTGCTCTTTTCGGAGGCCTCTGCTTGTGCACTCCTGTCTTGACAAATACAGACCACGCGGGCGGCTTTATTTCACTGGCCTTCTGGAGGTCTTTGGCTACCTCTTCTATGAGGTCATTTACTGGAACATCAAACATTGTTGGCATTATTTTTCACCTGATATCGCCTTTGCAGGCCACGTCGGCAACTTGGTTGCCAGATCCCTTATTCAGGGCATATCTTTGTTGGAGAAAGAGGTGGTTTATAAAGGTTGCGGGCTTTAATAAGGCCGGTCTGTGCTCCTGTTTAAGACCTTCCCTGAATAGAGGTTTTTGCTTATGACTGTCTTCGGGCCCAGGTTGAAGGTGAGCATGAAATCCTGGAACCTCCTCACGACCTCATCTGCATCTATCCTCTCGTCAGGATCTTCTGCAATCATCATCTCGATTATCCTGTTGAACAGGTATGGCAGGTGGTGGTCGTACATCGCTTCGACGGTCATCTTTGCAGCCTTGCCCGGCTCTGCGAACAGGATGCTTACTTCTGCACTGGCCATCTCTGATGAGAGCGCGACCCTTGCATAGCTGAGACCGAGTGCGAAAATGTCTGACTTGTGCGTGAAGGCAGCTACCTTCTCCTCGTCGCTGAGGCCTGCTGTCTCGACTGCCCTCTTTGTTTCTGGCGCAAGGTATGCTGGGGTGTATATCACGCCGACGGGAGGGATGTCCGGATGCCTTGCCGCGCCGAAGTCAAGTAGTTTCACGACGCTGTACCTGAAGTCCTCAGGGTCATGTCCTGCCATGAACTGCTGCGGTTTTATGTCTCCGTGGACGACCCCCTCCTGCTCCAGGCACTGCATTGCTGTAGCTGCCTCGAGGGCGAAGAATACAATTCCCTCAAGGGCGGGTCTTTTTCCTATTATCTCATGCAGCTGGTATGGCAGGTATTCGAGCGGAAGGTATGGCACCTTCCTCTTTTGTATTGGCCTGTATGCCTTGATTATGTTCCTGTGGTTGAGCCTGGACAGGACCCTCCACTCATTCTGCAGGTAGAACTCAAGGTCAGGTCTGTCTATCATGAGTGCTGGGTTTGGTGTCTTGAGTACGCGGTCCTCCTCTGTGGGAAGGTGGGTGACATCCAGGATGTTGAAGCAGGGGATTGTCTTGCCGCTCTTCCTTGCCCTCTCTATGCAGCCAGGGTTCATGCGGTGGATGAGGTATTCGCCCATCACTTCACCGGGCACCACAAGCCCTTTCTTTATCTGCTTCAGCCTCTTCTCTCGTGCCTTTCTGCTTTTATCGAACGCTTTTTCGCCAAAGAAATGCTTCAATATGCGTTCATAAGAGCAGTCTTGCAGTATATCTGCTTCTGATATTTCTCCTTGCATGTTTTCTGGTCGCTGATGCCCTATTTATATAGTTTTTCTTTCTGTAATCACCTGGCGGTAACTAAAAGATTTATAAATGGGTGTTGTTTTTTATGCTTGCATCACACTGGACACGGCTCCACTGGACATGTCCTGACAAACTATTTAAACACGGTTCTGGAGAGGTGATTCAGATTCGGAACAGAGATGCAAGACATAAAATTCAAGGAAAAGCCTGAAACAGCAGACAAACTGCTCAAGATATTGTCACCCACTGTCAAGGACTGGTTCTTCTCGCGATTCAAGGAGTTCTCTTTGCCGCAGCTCTTCGGTGTGTATGACATCCACTGCAGGCAGAACATTCTCGTGTCCGCCCCGACTGGCGCCACTAAGACACTCACAGGTTTTCTCTCCATATTGAATGAGCTTGTGGACCTTGCTGAGAAGAAGCAGCTGGAGGACAAGGTCTACGCAGTGTACATCTCCCCGCTGAAGGCGCTGAACTATGATATCCAGCACAACCTCCGGAATCCCCTGAAGGAGATAGAGAAGCTTGCGGGGAAGCGCCTGGGCATACGAGTCGGGGTCCGCACAGGGGACACATCACCCAAAGAGCGTGCAAAGATGATGAAGATCCCGCCTCACATCCTCATCACGACACCTGAATCCCTGGCAATCCTGTTGCAGTCTGTGAACTTCCGCAGGCACCTGAGCAGTGTCGAGTGGGGCATCATCGACGAGATACACGCTCTTGCTGAGAACAAGAGGGGTGTGCATCTGAGCCTGAGTATGGAGATGCTGCAGCGCATCTCGCCTGGCATGTGCCGTGTCGGGCTTTCTGCGACGATAGCGCCGTTGGAGGATGTGGCTAAGTTCCTCGTTGGCACAGCGCGCAGCTGCAGGATAGTTGATGTGCAGTTCATAAAGCAGCTAGACATGAAGGTGCTGTCTCCGGTGCCTGACCTTATAGACACGACGCATGAAGGCATGCACAACAGGATGTACGATCTGATCAACGGCCTGATCCAGCAGCACAAGACCACACTCATCTTCACAAACACCCGCTCGGCGACAGAGAGGATTGTCCATTACCTCAAGGAGCGCTTCCCGAAGAACTACACTGACGTGATTACTAATGCTGATGAAGATGACTTCAAGGCAAAGCTGAAAACGAATAGCGAAGGCAATGTTGTGCTTGAGAATGGTGATGGTGATGGCAATGCCGCAACGCCAGGCTCGCCTTTTGATGGAGGTTTCGCAGGCCCTGCCTCCCCGGATGGGGTGCTCAAAGCTGCGGCTTTGGCATCTCGCTCCCTTCGGTCGGAGACGTCCCCCGCGACGGGCGCAAAGACTGATTCCGTTTCGGCTCGCAAAGTGGCGGTTGCGGCATCGCCTGCTGAGCAGGAGGAAATACCGAACATCCTGGACGAGAAAGAGTACAAGAAGGTCACCGCCATCGGAGCGCACCACGGATCGCTGTCGAAGACCCATCGTCATAGGATAGAGGAAGGCCTGCGCCAGGGAAAGATCAAGTGCGTCGTCTGCTCCACATCACTTGAGCTAGGCATTGACATCGGTTACATAGACCTTGTGATACTCCTCGGCTCCCCCAAGTCAGTAGCCCGCGCGCTCCAGCGCGTCGGCCGCTCAGGCCACCAGCTGCATGCGACAACAAAGGGCCGCATCATAGTGCTCGACCGCGATGATCTCGTCGAGTGCTCTGTCCTTCTCAAGAGTGCTGTGGAGAAAAAGATAGACAGGATACACATCCCGAGCAACTGCCTCGATGTGCTAGCGCAGCAGATATACGGCATCTGCATCAGTGAGAAGATGCACGTCTCTGAGCTTCTTGCTCTCATCAAGAAGAGTTATTGCTATCGAAGCCTTGAAAGCGAGGATTTTTACTCAGTCATACGCTATCTTTCAGGTGAGCATGTCTCTCTCGAGGACAGGCATGTTTATGCGAAGATATGGTATGACCTTGAGACAGGCATGGTCGGCAGGAAGGGCAAGCTCGCCAGGGTTCTTTACATGACTAACATCGGCACGATACCTGACGAGACTGGCGTGACTGTGAAGGTAGGTGCAGAGGTCATAGGTATGATAGACGAGGCGTTCCTTGAGCGCCTGAAGCGCGGGGACGTGTTCATTCTCGGCGGCTCAACATATGAGTTCCTTTTCTCCCGCGGCACTGTCGCCCAGGTCAGGGCTGCTGTGGGAAAGAAGCCGACTGTTCCGTCGTGGTTCTCTGAGATGCTGCCCCTCAGCTTTGACCTTGCGCAGGAGGTCGGCAGGTTCAGGCGCCTGATGCGCGAGAAGTTCGAGGCCAAGATGTCCAGGAAGGACATTCTTGCGTTCATAAATTCGCATCTTTATGTAGACGACAACGCAGCGAACGCCATCTATGAGTACATGCGTGAGCAGTATGACTTCGCGCTGATACCTACAGACAAGGAGATAGTGATCGAGCATTATTTCGATGAGGATAAGAAATATGCTGTGTTCCACACAATGTTCGGCAGGAGGGTGAATGACTGCCTCTCGAGGGCAGTCGCTTTCGTGATATCCAAGACCCAGAAGAAGGATGTGGAGATCGGCGTGACTGACAACGGTTTCTACCTTGCCGCTAAGAAGAACCTGCCTGCTGCGCGTGCTCTCTCCCTGCTCGAGTCCAGGAGGCTCGATGAGCTGCTCAACATGGCGATAGACAGGACGCAGGTGCTGAGCAGGAGGTTCCGCCACTGCGCAGGCCGTGCGCTCATGATACTAAGGAGCTATAAGGGGCACCAGAAGAAAGTCGGCAGGCAGCAGGTCTCCTCAATGATACTCATGTCTGCTGTGAAGAGGATATCAAAGGACTTCCCTGTGCTGAAGGAGGCAAGGCGTGAGGTGCTCGAGGACCTTATGGACATCGAGAATGCCACACGTGTGATCCGCATGATAGAGAACCACAGCATCTCCGTGAAGGGCATTGATACTGCAATCCCGAGCCCTTTCGCTTTCAACCTTGTGCTGCAGGGCCACATGGACATGATACGCATGGAGGACAGGATAGAGTTCCTGAAGCGCATGCACAAGCTCGTGCTTGCGAAGATATCCCTTGAGCAGGGAAGGAAGGACAGCTTTGACGAGGACACCAAGAAGGTGTATGAGGACCTGTGGAAAGGCATCGAGGTTGATACCGGACACGAGTCCACGAAGCAGCGGCTGATCAAGCAGGCCTGGAACCTCAAGCGCGTGCCCATGTTCGCGAAGAAGGAGATTGTCAGGATGCTTGAGGGCGAGCGCACAGGCATACGGCCTGATGTGCTGAAGGCGCTGCACACCTACAGCAAAGAGATAGAGAAGACCTGGCCACGAGACCTGAGATTGGCTGTCTTGAAGGCTGTGGAAGAGATAGGGGAGGAGCCGGAGGCATGATTTTTGGATTGTTTCCGTTTATTCCTTTATTACCGAAATGTTTATAAATGAATGTTCTTTTGGTCTTTGATGGGGGTTTGAAGAGTCAGTCTTCTGACCTGTCATTGTTAAAGAGGTGGCGAACTTGGGGAAAAAGACAAGAAATGTGCTAAATTATTTTTCAGGCAGATTGGCCTCAGCGTCTTCTAAGTCATTGCTTCTTGTCTTCGCAATCCTGGTCTTGCTGCTTAACGTGAGCTATGTGCTTGCCATCGTGAATCTTGTTTCTCCGCCGGATAGTGCTATCCTGAACACAGACAATGATACTTTAGCTTTCACCTTCAATTATACGAATGAGCTCACAGGGACTGTCGACTGTAATCTCACGCTAAACGGCGTGGTTGTTGGTTCACAGGCATCTGTTGTGGTCGATATTCTGGCCGCAATATATTCCAGCGAAGCTTTCATTGAAGATGCGAATTTCTGGAACATAACCTGCTCAAATACGACCGATACGAATGTTTCTGAAACCCGCAGTTTCCTATTTGATTCCAATCCGCCGACAGCAGGCGCAACTACGGCGGTGAATTTCACTTATGTCTACGGCACTTGGCTTGCATGCAATAGGAATGATATCAATATCACTGCCAATTTCAGTGACACTGGTTCAGGAATCAATACATCTTCATGCGAATGGAAGGACAGGAGCGGGCCAGCCCAATGGCACAACACCAGCACCTCTTGGAGTGGCAATAGCACTCACGGATACTGCATCGCGACTACAAGCACCTCAACTGCTGAGCAGGACTACAACCTGAACCTCCGCGTGTGGGACCTTGCAGGCAACCTTGCTACTGCAACCATATTCCCAGGATGGACTGACTGCACTGCTCCGTCGACTACGACGAATGAGACTGGCGGCTGGCATAGTGCGCCGTATATTGTAAATCTCACCTGCAGCGACGGTAGCTCGGGATGTAGGAACATAAGCTACAATTACAACTCAGGAGGATGGGTGACTGGCGGGCCAGGACCGATTGAAGTGACAATCGATGCTTTGGGCAATAATACTCTTGAGTACTATTCTACTGACAATGTAAACAATACAGAGTCTACAAAGACTGTGTATGCTGCGCTCAATCTGCAGTGCGGCGACACAATAACTAGCGACACTACACTGCCTGCTGACTTGGCTGGCTGCACGGGCAATGGTCTGAACATAGCTACTGCAGGCGTGACTCTCGACTGCAACGGTCATCACATCCAGGGCGACTATGTGAGCAGCGGCAACGAGTATGGAGTTTACATAACTGCCAATGGAGTTACTGTAAAGAACTGCACAATATATGGCTACAACACCACCAGCGGTGTCGAGGCAGGAATCTATGCTACGGGCAGCAGCAACGTGCTTCTCCTGAACAACACGCTTTATAATAATTACTATGGTGCTTGGGTCGAAGGGGGATCAGGTTCGAACATTACTGGCAACAATGTGTACGGGAGCAAATTCCAGGGCATACTTGTCAGTGGCGCCGCTACAGGTTTCAAGATCATGAGTAATATAGTTCACGACACTACATCATTAGGTGTCGCTAATGAGGCAGGGATTGCGGTGACGGGAGGTTCTGCTAGCAACGGGCTGATTTATGGTAACACGCTACATGACTTGACTGGTGCCAGCAGTAACCTTATCGGTGGTGTTTATACTTCCAATATAAACAGCATGAACATATCTTCCAACGTCCTGTATGATGTGAACAGCACCGGAATAACTGTCCAGGGAACGCCTTCTGCTAATAATATAGAGGACAATACTATTACTTCTTGCTTTATTGGCGGGATGAGCATAGCAGGCACGAATCATAATATCACTAGGAACAATGTCTCGAGCAACACTGGACGCGGAGTTTCGCTGGACAGCAACACGACCCGGCTGTGGCACAACAACATATACAGCAATTCAGAGTACGGTGTTTATGCTCTTATCTCTATAGACCTGTATTATAATAATCAGGGCAACTATTGGGGTCATTCGACCTGCGGTTCTTTATTCACGGCCGGTGTGGACTCGAACGCGGCCAATGTAGTGGACAGTTATCCGTATAACGCCTCGAACGGCTGGACCACTTACGGCGCTCCTCCGGTCTGCTCAATGCCTGGCGTTCTTTTAGATATGCCTATGTACCCGGATGTCAGGATGTTCAGCATGTTCAACTTCTCTGTGAACGTGACTGATGTGCAGCCCGTGACCGCTGTCGCAGTATGGAACGGGACAGCTGCTCAGCCGATGGTGATGTCGGGCGCGGACCCTACCAATGCGATATGGTGGGCTGTTGTTTATCTTTCAGGTTTCATTGATGGTCCGACGAGCGACCTCGTAGTAAACGCAACGAACGGATATATGTACAATGATACAGAGGCTTTTGACATCATAGTGGATAACACAGCACCTTCTGTGATGCCTTCATCTCCTGCTGATAGTTTCAACACGAGCGTCGGGTCTTTTGATGCGGTATTCATTGTGACTGACGATCTTGCGACCAACGCTACCTGCAACGCGACACTCTACAACGCTTCAGGAACCCCTGTCTCGACGATTGGTAACGACACTACGATTAATGATACTGCCACAACATTGACTTTGTCATTCGCAGCGCCTGGCATCTACACATGGAATGTCACATGTTATGATAAGGCGGGTTCCAATGTCTTAGATACTATCAACGGCAACGCGGGCAGCTCAGCGACAAGGACGGTCACTTATGATGTTGTCGGACCGGTAGTCGATTACACTGCGCTTGATGAGCCTGATATTATGGTAAGCGGTTTCGCGCCTAATAATGTCATTTCGATAGAGGCCAATTACACTGATGCAGGTACTGGTGTGGCATACGTGACCGCGAATTTTACAGAGATACCTTCCGCTAATGTTTCCATAGTGAACATGACCCCTGATTCTGGGCTTTGGGTGGTGGATGCGAGCGTATCAGACACCAGCTCCTATGACTTTGAGCCGAAGAACATAACTCTTATTGCGTATGATTTTGCAGGCAATCCCCAAGAAGGAGGTCTTGATATTGTCTTTGAGACCGTAGTGCTCTACAACATGACTCTCATGCCTGGTGATCCTGCAGGATGCGGTGAGATTGCAGCAGGCTCAACTGATTTCAGTACAGAGACTGACTGGAACCACATAGACCTGAACCTGCTCATAGACCTGAACTACTCTACGTCATGCGGAATTCCTGCTCTTGTTGCAGATGACTTGTTGCATCGTTCTGCCAAGTTCAACTTCACTGACATAAATCTGACTTCAGAGGAGGCATTCCAGCAATTGGGTAGTTTCCTTGATTCCATTGATGTCACGATAACTCCTGACGGCCAATTTGGCAATAGCAGGATATATCTCAATTCGTCTGCAGTGGCTACATTTAATAGGACAGCAATACTGACACTTTACGGTCTGCCTTTTGACTCAATGCCATCATTGGTTGCTGATCCGGGTGCTGCGGGGATTAATGAAACAGCATTTACTACACTATATGAGCCTTACACAACAGTCAATGGTACTTTCGGCAACCTGACTTTCATGGTCAATGGATTCTCAGGCTACAACGCTTCAGATACTGTTGCGCCAACCATAACTGTGAACTCGCCCGCGCCGAACATGACGACAGTCCGGGGTCCGGCGCCTTTGATTAATTTCACAGTCAATGGTACAGGAACGCAAGTAAGCTGGGTGCAGGTTTATCTTGATGGTACTGGTTATAGCTACAATCCGGGAGACAGTCGGTATGAAGTGACGTGTAATGCAACATCTCCTGGATCTGAGCTTTATAATTGCAATCTGACCGCACCATTAGGGGACGGTTCCCATGTGTTGAACATAACAGCATATGATTATGGTGATGATACTGGTAACAGCAACTACACTGTCTGGAACTTTAGCACTGACTCTTCAGCGCCTTCAGTGACTAACAACCAGAGTAATGTGACTGGGATAGTGAACAGCAATACAGTGATATTGCTGAATGTAACAGTGACTGACTCGACAAACGTGTCAAGTGTCGAAGCAGGTTACACAACAATGGTCCCGATGACCAACCACAGCGCGACTGGTTATAACTTGACGACAACCCCTGCTGCATTGGGATGCACTGAATCAGGGACCTGCACCGTAACATTCAACGCTACAGATTATTGGAACCAGTCCAATACTAGCGTGGTCACTTCATTCACTGTTGATGTCGGACCGCCTTCAGTCAGCGGAGTCAGCGTGACCAATGCGACGAATGTAAGCAGTTCAACTGTGGTAAACATCCAGGCGACAGTGGCCGATCCTGCAACTGTTGCTGATGTCCGTGCGAACGGGCAGTCTATGTCTCTTCTTTCAGGCACTACAACATCAGGAACATGGTCAGGAAATTTCAATGCGACCGACCTCGGATGCTCAGGTGACGCTACGTGCCCAATAACGATAAACGCTTCAGACACTCTCGGCAACTACAATGATACTGAGACCACATCTTATTATGTGGATGACACCAATCCTGCCGTGACTGCGCCTTCAGCAAGTCCTTTTGAAGTCAAGCCAGCATCCGCGCTGTATATCGGAGCAGTCGTCTCTGATGTCAGCAATGTGACTTCTGTTGTAAGTAACAACAGTGTTGCTTTGACTAATACTGGCAGCAGCTGGAACGCGACCACTAATGCTTCAGCCCTGGGCTGCGCAGCGAACGCAGTCTGCACAATTGGGTTCACAGCCACAGACATGGCAGGCAATGCCAACAATACGGAGACAACTACGGTGATGGTGGATGATACTGCACCGGTGGTGGCGTTCACATACAACAGCTCAAGTCTGCGGCGAAGCGCGGACACAGTCACGCTCAATGTCACGGTGGATGAGATAAACACCAACGCATCAGTCACTGCCAACGGGCATGCCATGACAAGGCAGGGCACCAGCAACACATGGTCAATAGCAGGTGTCGCTGTCGGGGGTGCAGGTCTGGGTTGCGCTATTAGCACAAGCGCATGTCTCATAACATTTACCGCGACAGATGGAGCAGGAAACATCGGAACAGCGACCACCAACCTGCAGATAGACAACGACGGTCCTCTTGTAATCAACCCTGGCGTGAACGTCACGAAAGCAAAGATAGGTGATGATGTGATGGTGAGGGTCACCGCGACAGACAGCCCTGCTGGAATGACCTCTGTAAGTGTTGAAGGTGTCGCGATGACTGCGATGGGTGCTGGACTGTATGAAGTTAATGACACTGGCACTAATTTCGGCTGTGCTGCAAACAGTGTATGTACTTTGACGTTTACTGCACTGGATACTTTGACCAACGCCAACAACACAGTCACTACAAATTACACCACAGATAATCTGATCCAGGCCGTCCCGAACGACTTCACCGCTTCCTCATTAAGCTCAAGCGGTGCGACAGTATCTTCAAGCTCGTTCACTGAAAATGTGATATGCACCGTGAATTATGGGACTAATGAAAGTCTGCTTGGAACAGTGGTGGCAGGAAGCATTTCGGCAACAGGCGCGGTCACTTTGAGCGGTTTGAGCGCTTCGACGACTTATTACTATAATGTGACACGGTGCCGGGATGAGGCGGGTAACGTCGATACCACTGAAAGAGGGCCGTTCAACTTCACCACGTCAGCGGCAAGCACCGGCGGTGGTGGCGGTGGTGGTGGCGGTTCCTACACCACGACGTCCATCCTTGAACTGGGCGACCTCACCGGCGGCCAGACAGAGATGGGGCTGAAGAGCGGTGACAGCATGCATTTCACGCATGATGCCAAGGACCACTATGTTAAGGTCATCCGCCTGGGCGAGGCTTCTGTGGATTTTGAGGTGCTGAGTGAGCCTCAGTCTTTCACACTTTACATCGGCCAGAGCAAGGATGTAAATCTTGACGGTGATACCAGGGATGATGTCACTGTCAAGCTGATTGACATAGTATACAACAAGGCTCTTGTCAAGGTGACCTCACTTGTCAGCGGAGGATCCAAGATTGCCCTGCTTCCTCCTGCCAAGAGGACTGCTTCTGCAGCTCCTGCTGAAGGGGAATCTCCTGCTGATGTTGGCGAGGCTGCAGCGCCTGCTGCTCCGGAGACCTCTGCAGCTCCTACAGCAACGCCTCCTGCGCCCGCGGAGACTGTTGTCAATGAGCAGAAGGGTGCCTGGTACTGGTACCTCTTCGGGACGCTGATAGCCATCATAGCAGGGGTGATGGTTGCGCTCTACTTTGTTGAGAAGAAAAGGCCAGGCCACGGGCTCTGAGCCCTTAATCCTTTATTTTTTGGTTTTTCTGCTTCTCTTTCTTCTTTTTCTTTTCGTGTCTGAACAGTTACAAAAACATTAATTTTAAATATGACTTGTTTTCCCCTGCGCTGCAAAAGGGTGGTTTTCATATGATATCAATCCTGGGGGTGCTATTATGAGATTTTTTGAAGTTGATGATGAGGATCTTTATAGGAAGTTTCTTCTCGACGAAGAAGAGGAAGAGGAAGAAGAGGAAGAGGAGGAGGAAGTCCTGGAAGATGAGGAGGACGACAGCGGGGATGACTATGATGATGACGGCTTCTCTGATGGCGATGACAAGGAAGAGGAAGATGATTCATCTGCGGAGTATGATGAGGATGACGAGCTTTAGCTGATATTCTCTTCATATTGTTTTTTTGTTCATTTTTTTCTCCTGTGTTTTGCGTTTTAAAGGCATTCTATATGTTTTTGTCACTAAATAGTAACTACACCACCGAAAGATTTAAATACTAAAATAATCACCACTACCAAATAACTAAATTAATCATTTATTATGCTCAAGATTTCAACAGGGAGGTTTTAAGATGAAAGAACGCAAATCAACGGTTATTTCCGTTATAGCGCTATTTTTAGTGATTATTTTGGCGTCCAACGTGTTTTCTTTGCAGATGGTGGCATTTAAGCCTGTAGACAAAGACTACACAGCCAATGCGACGTCTAAGATGCTTGTTAAGACAGAGCCGGCTGTTTCAATAAAGACAATAACAAAGACAATAAAGCCCATCTATGAGACTCCCAAGGTTCCTATAGAGCCTGCAATACCTCAGACAGACATTCCTAAGGTGCCTCTGGCGCCCGGGATTCCTATCCCTGCACTGCCTGTAGATGACGGAAGTGATGGAAGTGATGACTGCGCATTGCCCAGCATAGACGATACAGAAGACGATGATTCAAGCCTGCCTTCCCTGGACCTTAGACCTGACATCCATATTGAGCCAAGGATACCTGTGCTCAGGATGGCTGACCTGACAGTTCTCTCAATCGAGCCTGACAGGAAGAAGGTCGCTTTAGGCGAGACTGTCAATTTCAAGTTTGGTATAAAGAATGTCGGGACAAAGCCTGCTAAGTTCACTTATGCATTCTATCCGGACTATGCTAACAGGACTTTGCTGCCTTTCCGCCTCCCTGCTGGTTCGGTCTCAAAGATCAAGCCGATGATATCCGACACTGTTGCGCTTGATGCAGGAGAGACGTTTGTTGGCACAATCAGCTTTACATACCCTGCATTATCCTTGCTGCATCTTCCAGGATCGATACTGCCGACTTCAGTAAGGCCCACGATTGTCGCGGATTACGGGGACAATGTCCCTGAGTGGAACGAGGACAATAACGTGGCATCCACCACCGTCCTGCTCTACAAGCCTGGCACTGAGGTCAGGAGGCCTGACCTTACTGCTGAAGTCACTTCAGCAGGCACAGAGTTTGAGGTCGGTGAGACTGTGGACTTTGATGTTGTGATACAGAACATCGGGACCCAAGAGCTCCTGACTGCTGATTTTGACATAGACTTCGGCGACGGCAGTGATGTCGAGCATTACAATCACTTTTTTGAGATCGGCCAGAGCTGGGCCAGCACAATGGGCCACAAGTTCGCTGAGCCTGGCGCTTATGTCGTCAGTGTCGTGGCTGACCCTTCTAACGCAGCCATCGAGTCTAACGAGAGGAACAACCGTGACCTTGTCAGGGTGACTGTTGTCGAATCTCCTGTTGTGAGCTTCCAGTGCTCTGATGGCATTGACAATGACCAGGACGGCCTGGTTGATCTGGATGATCCTGGCTGCGGGTCTGCTGAGGATGATGATGAGTTC
>JAFGJH010000028.1 GCA_016929255.1 Candidatus Woesearchaeota archaeon | reverse complement strand
GCAGTTTGGTGTGCCAAAGCAGGGACTGCTTTGAGCATTCCGACTGCACGCAGTAAGGTCGATATCCCATCCGGGGGAACGCCAGGTTTCACCAATTCACCTCAAGAGCGGACCGGCGGCAACAGAGCCGAGCAAAGCGAGGCGTATTAGGGCGTGGCGTTGCTGTTTATTGATGTTTTTGATGCGTTACCTTTAAATACTCTGGTTCTTTGGTTTGCATCTTGATTAGTTGGTAGAATATTAAAAGAGGTGAATGCGATAGCCCTACTTGGAAAGACAAGAGCACAGGTTTCTATGGAGTATCTCATCATAGTTGGGTTTGTGGCTGTCATAGTCATCCCGATGATACTTATATTCTACACATATGCTGACAGGACAGAGGATGAGATAATATCCAACCAGGTGCAGAAGATAGGCCTGAAGGTCGGCGACACTGCTGAGGCCATGTACTATCTTGGCGATCCTTCCAGGACAAAGATAAGGTCTTATTTTCCCAAGAACATCAACAATGTGACTGTCGGCAACAACGAGATAGTGTTCATCATCCGCACCAAGGAGGGCCTTGACCATGTTGTGATATACACTACAGTCCCTGTACAGGGTTCTCTTGATTCCCATTCAGGCTATCACAACATCAACATAAGGTCCAGGGGTAGTTATGTCGAGATCACTGATTAGGCGGTTGCCTAGGCAGGGGCAGGTGGCTTTTGAGTTTGTGATTCTTGTAGCGGTGCTTTTCACTGCAGTCATCATCTTCACCGCGTTCGTGAGGGACAACTTCAATGAGGTGCAGGGTGACACTGATTATTTCAAGCTCAAGGACGTCGCCTTGTCCGTGAAGGCTGAGCTGAACCTTGCTATCGCGCTTGATGACGGCTACCAGCGGGCTTTTTTCGTGCCTCTCACCATTGACGGGCTGGAGTACAACATCACCAGGGAGAACGGCTTCCTGATGTTCTCTGCTGCAGGCGCCGAGTACACTGTGAGTGTGCCTCCTTACACAGGCACCTTGCAGAAAGGGAATAATGTCATAAGGAAGGTTGACGGGGCTGTAGAGGTGAACACATAGATGCAGGGCATGGATGCGGGTTCAAGGAAGGCGCAGGTGTGGTACGCAGACTTCATGGTGGGTGTGCTCATATTCAGCGTCGTGGTCATAACTTACTTCTATTATGTCGAGCACTCGAGCTATTCTGATGAGACTCTCATGTCTTCCCTGATATCAGAGGCGAAGGCTGTCTCGAATTTGTTCGTGACGGTAGGATACCCTGCGGACTGGACAGCCTCCAACGTGACCACTGTCGGTCTCACTGACGGGAACTACAGGATAAGCTCTTCCAAGCTGTCTGACTTCAACTCATGGGGTTACGAGGAGCGCAGGGGCTACATCCACACGACCAAGGACTATTACTTTTATCTTGAGTACCTGAACGGCACAAGGTTCAATGAGCTCTGCAAGGACCCTTTTGCGGGATGTGTCGCGTGGAACTCGTCGTATAATCTCGCGCAGAACACCCGCCTCCTGATATATGACAGCAGGATAGTGCGGGTCGTGCTCTACGTCTATCAGCAGCCTTGAGGTATTTCGCGGCATGGAGATTTCAGGACGGATGAATGACCGAATGAATGGCAGGATGAAGGACGGGATGGAGAAAAGGGCTTTGTTCTTCACGATAGATGCGCTCATAGCCGCGCTCATAATGATAGCGGGCCTGCTGCTGATAACATCATCGTATGTCTCTGAGCAGCCGAAGAGCATGATAAACACCATGTCCCAGGACATACTGAACATCCTTTCCGAGCTTCAGGTCTGGGAGGTGAACAACTCATATATCCAGGAGTTGTACGACAACGGCTCGATCAAGGACTGGAACAGCACCCTGCTCGGACAGATAGGTGAGTTCTGGGCGAACAACAACATGAGCCTTGCGGAAGATTTTGCCATGAATGTATCAGAGGGGATGCTGGCCATGCATTTCGGCTACAGCATAATAATGGATAATGACACGATATACTCCCGCACGAATCCGGTGAAGAACTCCCTCGTGACTTCAAAGAAGATGCTTACCGGCATCCAGAAGTCCAAGCCTGTCAAGGGTTATATCGCGAAGGCGCGTGCCACCTCTGTCAGCAAGACAACCAGTATTGTGGTACCTTTCGCTCCTTCAGGCGCGGGCTGGAAAGGGTCTGCTGCCGCTCCAGGGGTTGTGCAGGTAATAAAGTATTTCGAGCTTCCGGATGTGAGCATAATCAACGCCAGCATCTATCTCTCCCTGCACCTTGACCGCGGCTCTCCGGAC
The DNA here is from genome assembly GCA_016929255.1 of Candidatus Woesearchaeota archaeon. GTDB lineage: Archaea > Nanobdellota > Nanobdellia > Woesearchaeales > UBA11576 > JABMQF01. The sequence goes on along the minus strand of JAFGJH010000028.1, from coordinate 5,764 downwards.
TGGGACATCGTCTCGATGAACGAAGGCTCTTGTATCATAACAAGGGATGACATGGACCTTGCTCCCGGCAGCGAAGGTGTCTTCAGGGTGTTCCTGCTGAACGCGACATGCTTTAAAGCAGGCAACAACTCGATAAGGCTGGACCTGAGGAACCTGGGCTACAATGCGCACATACATCCCGGCACGTTCCTTCTGATATACTACAACCAGACAGACAACCCTGAGATGCTTGCGTGGGAGCATTCTGAAAGGCTCTATTTCGACAACATCAACAGCACCGAGGGGGGCACAGGCGCGGGCGCAGGCCCGTGGGTGATAAGGCCTTTCCACATCCCGACAGAGGCCACCAACATAAGTGTCTCGATACAGGTGGCCGGCAGGGGCATCAGGGACTACACCGCAAGCTGCACCCCGTCGAGGAGGTTCTGGGGCTGGGGCAGCGACCACTGCATGCGCGACTATGACTACATCATCTTCCTGAACAGCGGCACGCCCTTCGACAGCGACGACAATCCTGTCTCGGACCCTCTTTATTCATATTCTCCCGCACAGACCGCGCTTCACATAATAAACGGCACAAACCTGGTCGCTGTCTATTTCAACAACTATGAGGATACTGTCTGGGGGCAGGGCACTGAGCTGGTATACTCAGATCCGATAGGCAATGCAACAGGTTCATCATATGTCGAGGTCAATTACTCGTCGCCGCCTGTGCTGCCTTACGGAGTCATAGAGATAAGGCGTGTCCAGGATTTCGGCGGTGTTCCGAACTATACCAAGGACACGAGCTTCTCTTTCCCTGCCGAGGCTGAGGAAGTCAGCAGTGTTTTCATACACCCTATCGAGCAGTACTCCTACATCACAGAGGTTTATTCTGACACGGGCTTCCCGCCGGGCAACAGGGTGTTCCAGTCCCCCGCTTCGAGGGCAGTGCCGAGCGACATATACGTGCCGCTCTGGACACTGGACCACACGCCGCTCATGCCTAACTATGAGCGGATTGTCGAGGCCTCCTGGAATGAGGTCCTTCCGAACTCCACTGTTGATTATGGCTTCTACATAAAGGGGTTTGTCGGCTACGGCGAGGTGTTTGCCGCCTGGGGCGAGGCGGTCGACGATGCTGTCGCGCGTCTGCAGGCTGTGCTCGGCTCGTACGTCAACGCCTCTGACATACTTATCGAGAACACGACCATGGCGGGCGTGCCTTCATTGTGGGGGCCTGCTGTGGCAGAGGTGAGGGTGTGGGATTAGGATGGTGCGTATCATGAGGTTTTTCCGCGATGGCAACAGGAAGGGCATATTCTTCACGTTGATAGCGGTGAGCCTTCTGGGGGTAATCCTTTTCAGCTACACTGTCACGTACTCATACTCCCTGCAGGAGAAGTCAAGTATCATAGAGACTAGGGTAGACACCATGAACCGTTTCCTTCAAGGCATCGACGCTGACATGAAGAACGCAATCTACATCTCAGGATACAGGGCGATAGTGGGGCTGACTGATTTCGTCACCCTGAACGGCACGTATGTGACAAACACCACAGATGCTCTGATGGAGCTTTTCATTGACGGCACAGTGGAGGGGTGCAGCTCTTCTTTGATGCTGAACAACACATTTCCTTATTGGATAGGCAAGATAGGTGAGAAGGGCGCAGAGATAGGCGTGAATGTGACCGTCAATGTGAACTCAATCTCTGTCTACCAGACCTCGCCCTGGAGCGTCAGGTTTGTCGTGGACTCTGCCATCAACCTCACTGACCTTCAGTCGACAGCTGAGTGGTACAAGGAGAAGTCTATCTGCTCTGACATTTCCATAATCGGCTTCGAGGATCCGTGGTACGCGCTGCACACCAACGGCATGATAATGAAGAGGATAAACCAGACCGTCCATGAGGGCAACTTCACTGTGGGCAATGACACTTCCAACCTGCATGACCATGTCGCCAAGACATACTATGTTGCGTTCAACGCGTCTCCTGATTTCCTCATGCGTTTCGAGAACGACCACAACGCGAGCGTCTACGGCATAGAGAGCATGGTGAACAAGACAGAGGTGCTGAACTACTGTTCGCTCGACACCAGCTCGGTCGACACCCTCTGCTGGAGGCGCTCTTCGGCGGCGACGTGGGGCGTGAAGGACATGAATGACACTAACTTCAAGATTGACAACGAGACGAACGATGCTGGCATGGGAAGGATAGGGCTTTACGGGGTGGAGGATGTGATATACTGATGGCATTTGCGGCAAGGACGGGTCATAGGGTGGGAAAGAAGGGCCAGGCGGCCACAGAATACCTTCACACATACGGCTGGATATTCATCTCTGTCCTCATGCTTTCAGGCGTCATGGTGTACTATAGCGTGTCGAAGGCGCAGTACCTTGTGCCTCTTGAGTGCGGGTTCCTCTCAGGCCTCAAGTGCCTTGATGCTGGTGTTGAGGATACTATGCTCTCATTGGTCCTGGTCAACGAGTTCGGTTTCACCATAAGCAACATCACCATGGATGTCAACGGCACCTGCAACAGCACAGCAAACACTACTGATGGCAATCCGTACGGCAATCCCAATGTACTGCTCGCGAACCAGCAGGCCATGTATGTCTTTGATTGCCAGAACCTCACCAACATGAAGCTCACTGAACTGATAACTGTCAATTACAGGGTCTTGGGTACTGGCCAGGAACATGTGAAGGTGGGAAAGCTTGAATACTCTCCCACAGGATAGAGTTTTTCACCAAAACCTTTTTAAATACTGCAATATTGGTTTTATAAATACGGTGGTTTAATGGCGGGAAAAAAGAGAGTGATCGAGACAGGCGTAGATAAACTGGTCAGGCTTGTCGCTGAAAGGAAGAAGATTTCTGTCAAGGATGCCGCCAAGGAGCTGGGAGTCTCTGTTTCCAGCATTGAGGACTGGGCCGATTTTCTTGAGGAGGAAGGCATCATCAGCATACAGACCCAGTTCGCCACTGTCTATCTTGTCGAGAAGAGGATAAGCAAGAAGGAGCTGGAGGAGAAGGTCAGGTCAGTGAAGGAGGAGAAGGAACTGTTCATGAAACGTGTCGAGAGCTCCATAAACTCTTTGGCCAGGGACCATGAGGAGATCAAGCTCATAGACTGCGAGTTCAAGAATATAAAGGGAGTGCTTGAGAGCAATTTCTCCAAGCTGCATAGGAAGCTGGAGAAGCTCGAGGACTTCAGGAAGTCGCACAGGGATATAGAGCTCAAGCGCAAGGGGATTGAGGATGGTTATGGGAAGAAGATAGGCGAGATGGAGGGCAGGCTGAAGAAGGAGCAGAAGGAGTACCATGACGTGCTTGATTCCCTGAATCAGGAGCTTGAGCAGATAAAGAAGGAGCGTGAAAGCCTCACCCAGATGCGGGCTTCCGAGAAGGAGCTGCAGTCCAAGGTCGGCGAGATAAACCACATGCTTGAACAGGTGAAGAAGGAGATAGACAAGGAGAACCAGCAGATATCTGTCGATGAGGAAAGGCTCAAGAGGTCAGAGGATATTGCGAAGAAGGTGAAGCAGGAGATAGAATCTGACTCCAAGGAGCTGGAGGATTTATCCCGCCAGGTCAAGATCTCGCGCAAGGAGCTTGATGCGCTCGAGAATGAGTTTGTCAAGGACCTTGACAGCCTCGGCAAGGGTGACCTGGAGAAGATAGGATCTTACAAGGACATCAAGCAGCTTATAGAAAAGTTCAAGAGCTTCTTTGACCAGAGCAAAGAGGTGGACCTGCTCATCCAGAGCGCTGAGAAAGAGGATACTGAGCTCAGCGAGCATTTTGCGAAGCTCCTGAAGAAGGCGCAGGCCTTCAGCGTGATGACATCCGCACCTGAGGTTAAGAAGGAGGTTGAGGAGCTCCACAAGGAGCTTGAGGCAATAGAGTCCAAGAAGGCGTTGCTTGCGTCCCAGCTGAAGAAGCTCAGGGCAGCGGTCCGTTCAGTCATCAAATGATGCTGTGCGCCATGTAGCTGTCGCATACCTGGCATATTTCACATATCATATCGCATATCACCATCATGTATAATTTTTTCCATGAAAAAGAGGTCTGGCCAAAATGTCTAAAAAGAGGGTGAAGATGGGTTTCAAGGTCCGTGCTGGTGCTGCTGGTGCTGCTGTCGCTGCAGGCACCTCTTCAAAGGGGAAAGGCGCGCCTGTCCCTAGGAAAGATGGTGTGATAGACAGCTACAGCTTCAAGTCGCTGAACATACCCGTCAATGTCACGATAACCAGGAGCAGGGAGGATTATGTCCCCATCTACGAGCTCAACATAGCTGCGATAAGCAAGACAACCATGCTCATACTGGAGAAGATCAGGGAGGAGCTGGTCAAGGCAGTCAATCTGGGGATGGTCGACATAAGGGACACCCGGCAGAGGGGTGTCATCGAGGACAGGTTCTCCGAGACGATACTCAAGCTCATAGGGAAGTATTTCCCCGACGCCACCGATGCTGAGAAGAACTACATGACGACTTACCTCATCCAGAGGAGCCTCGGCATGGGCACGATAGAGGTGCTCAACGACGACCTCTACCTTGAGGAGATCGTGATAAACTCGGCGAAAGATCCTGTCTGGGTCTACCATAAGGTGCATGGGTGGCTCAAGACCAACGTGAACGTTGCGGGCGAGGACCAGACAAAGCACTATGCAGTCACTATCGGCAGGAAGGTCGGCAGGCAGCTCAGCATACTTGAGCCTCTGCTTGATGCGCACCTTGCTGAGGGTGACCGAGTCAATGCGACGCTCTTCCCCATATCCACTGCAGGGAACACCATAACGATAAGGCGATTCTCGAGGGATCCCTGGACCATAACCCATTTCCTTGAGTCAAAGACCATAAACACAGAGGCTGCTGCGCTGATATGGCTTGGCATCCAGTACGAGCTCAGCGCGATCATAGCAGGGGGTACTGCATCAGGCAAGACCTCCACTTTGAATGTTCTTGCTAATTTTTTCCCGCCAAATCAGAGGATCATATCCATTGAGGACACTAGGGAGCTTCAGCTCCCTAAGTTCCTCCATTGGGTGCCTCTGTCGACGAGGCTCGCCAATGTCGAAGGGAAAGGCTCAATAGAGATGGGTGACCTCCTCGTGAATTCGCTGAGGATGAGGCCTGACAGGATACTTGTCGGTGAGGTAAGGCGGAGGAGGGAGGCTGAGACCCTCTTTGAGGCCATCCATACAGGCCACTCATGCTACGCGACTTTCCACGCGAACGACGCGAGGGAGACTATAAACAGGTTCACAAACCCTCCTATCGATGTCCCGAAGACGCTGATGCCTGCCATCTCGATGATAATAATCCAGTTCAGGAACAGGAGGACCGGCTTGAGGAGGACATTCCAGGTCGCGGAGATACTCCCTGACTCGTCAGCCAACGTCCTCATGCAGTATGACCCTAAGAGGGACATAATGACCAACAGGGGCAAGTCCCGCTCGTTGTTCAACACATTGGAGATGTTCACAGGCCACACTCCCAGCGAGATAAGGAAGGACATCGCCGAGAAGGAGACTGTCCTGAAGTACCTTGTCAAGCAGCAGATCAAGAGCATTGACGATGTCGGCAGCCTCATGGCGGAGTACTACACCAACAAGGAAAATGTTATGGGATATGTCCGGTCGAACAGGCCGTTCTTCAGGCAGCAGCCCAAGAAAGAGTGATGGTTTCGGATGTTTACGGATGGTCTCATGTTGATGGATTGGATGGTTGATGGATTGGATGGTTGATGGATTGGATGGTTGATGGATTGGATGGTTGAT
>JAFGJH010000027.1 GCA_016929255.1 Candidatus Woesearchaeota archaeon | reverse complement strand
TTAAGAGCCGATTGCTCTAACCAGGCTGAGCTACGGACCCAATTTTTACAGCGTGCTGTTGAGCTTTAGCGAAACAGCACTGGGTGGCGCGTTTCAATCGAGCAAGACCAATTGCCACGACTGAGCTACGGACCCATAAAACGATATTGTGGGAGAAAATGCCTATTTATAAAGGTTTAGGGTGGTGTTTAAAAAGAAAATCATTTCCTCCTGAATAGCTGCTTTAAAAGAGGCACCATGAAAGCCGCAAGCAGGAACACCCAGGCAGCATAGCGGGTCCAGGTGCTGTTCACAGCGACAAGTATTATCGCGACAGCAATCAGCAGAAGACCCTCTTTTGTGCAGAAGGGGCAGGACATGGGATGAGACAAATCACAGGCCCTGCAGGCAGTCGCTTTCTCTGCTTCAGAGACATCCGCCTCCAGCTCAGGCTTTTGCCTCACGCGCTTTTTTGGCAATGCTTTTTTCATGTTCTCACCATGATTGATATCATGTCAACGCCTTCGGCGAACTTCAAGATACATAATCATCCTCAGCGGCCTGGGCTCAGTCTTCTGAACTAAACCTGCCTCTTCTGGCTGATGTTCCCGCGCTTCTTCTCAGCATCGATGATGCGGTTGATTGCAGTGATGTAAGCGGCAGTCCTGTGGTCGATGTCAAGCCTCTTGACAAGCTCATGGACCTCCCTGAACGCAGCGACCATCTTCCTCTCCAGCTTCTCAGTCACTTCCTGCTCGCTCCAGTAGTAGCCCTGGTTGTTCTGCACCCATTCGAAGTACGAGACAGTCACTCCGCCTGCATTCGAAAGTATGTCAGGCAGCACGACCACATCATTCCTGTGCAGTATATCATCAGCCTCACGCGTCACAGGCCCGTTCGCGACCTCAAGCACCATCCCCGCCCTGACCTTCGCGGCATTCTCCTTTGTTATCTGGTTCTCGAGCGCAGCAGGCACAAGCACCTGCACAGGCAGCAGCAACAGCTCTTCATTCGTCACCTTCTGTGCTTTAGGGAAATCCGCAAGGCTGCCGTTCTTCTCCTTGAATGATTCGACCTCTGAAACATTGAACCCGTTCTCGTTGTAGATGCCGCCTTTCGAGTCGCTGAGCGCGACAATCCTGTAGCCCCATGATGAAAGTATCTTCGCTATGTTCATGCCTGCATTTCCGAACCCCTGCACAGCGACGGTCGCGCCGGCAGGAAGGTCATACTCTTCAGCAGCCTCCCTGAAAACGTACGCAGCGCCCTGCGCTGTCGCGACATCCCTTCCCAGGCTGCCGCCCAGCTCGACGGGCTTGCCTGTTATCAGGCCGGGGAGCTTCTCCCCCTTTATCTTCTCGAACTCGTCCAGCATCCATGCCATGACCTGCGGATTCGTGTACACGTCAGGCGCGGGCACATCCTTTGTCGGCCCGACAAACATGTGTATCTGCCTGATGAACTCGCGGCTCACATCCTCAAGGTCATCTGCAGATGTCTCTTTCGGATTTATCGTTATCCCCCCTTTGGCCCCGCCGTACGGCAGGTCGAGGACCGCTGTCTTGAGCGCCATCCACAACGCGAGCGCCTTGACCTCCTCGATATCGACCTTGGGGTGGAACCTTATGCCCCCTTTTGTCGGCCCGCGCGCATCATTGTACTGCACGCGGTAGCCATTGATGATCCTTATGCTCCCGTCCCTGAACCTGACAGGGAAATTGACTATCAAAGTCCTCTTCGGCGACTCAAGCACCCTTAGGTCATCAGGCGAGAAACGAACACCATCCTTCCCGGAATACCTGGTGAGCGCCTTCAGCCGCTGCAATGTATCTTCAAACGGATTCACTTTTTCCATAAAAAACACCCCTATACACTCTTTCATCACTATATCCTGCCGAGCACTGCATCAATCTTCTGCTTCAGCAGCTCCTTGGGATTTAAGCCGACGATCCTTCCGACCTCCACCCCTCTGTTGACAATGATAAGGCAGGGAATCCCCTGGACCCCGAACGCATCAGCGACCTTGGGATTCTCCTCCACACTGAGCTTGAGAAAATTCAGCTTTCCTTCATACCCTCTGCTGAGCTCCTCGAACACAGGACCCATCATCCTGCAGGGCCCGCACCAGTCAGCATAGAAGTCGATGATGACAGGCGAGCCTGACTTCACGACCTCCTTCTCGAAATTAGCAGCAGTCAGCTTTGTTACCAGCGTAAACACCCCCTGTTATCTAGTGCAATCAAGACCATAAAAAATAAAAAATTACAAGATTCATCTCTTTTTCCCTTTCAGCTTCGCAGCTTTACGCTTCACGACTTTCTTCTCAGCCTTCCTAGGCGCGGCTTTCCTGACCAGCTTCTTGACTCCCTTTGCAACATCCATCTTCATAACCTTCTTTACCTTCTTCGCTGTCTTCCTGACCTTGCCGGCAGACCGCCCCGCCTTCTTCGCGCGCTTCGCCCTGCGTTTCGCGGCCCTGCTCCTCTCGCGCACAGTCACCTTGGCCTCGTTCACTATCTCAGCGGCGACATCGCTGGCAAGCTTGTGCCCCTCGTGCAGGATTGGCCCGGCCTCTTTCATTCCGCGCTTCACCCCTCTCCTGATCGCCTTGTGCAGGTGCTTCCTGTCCTCATGCATGCGCTTCATTGAATGATGCACTATCTTTTTTCCCTCTTCCTCTGTGATGTGACCTGCGTCAAGAAGCCTTTTGACCTCCTCCTCGACAAAGTGCTTGGCATGCGCAGCAGCGCAGACACCAAGATAAAACGCTCTCCTGACCGGATGCTTCATATTATCACCTCACACCCTGAAAACCAGCATGGTTTATATCTTTTTCTCTCCAAGCATCGAGAAAAATATTGATACAGTGATCACAAGGGCGATTACGTAACCGAGGAATGACAAAGCAGGCACGCCCAGCACCTTCAGGGTCTGGAACGGCAGCAGTATCGTCGAAGCGATGAACAAAGTCCCTGCAAGAAAGCCGAGTGTCACGCGGTTGCTCGACCTGTCGATCTCGACAGTCAGCGCAGATATGTCCTTGTCTATCCTCCTCAGGTCCCTGTCGGTGTCATGGAGGTTGGCTATCAGCGCAGAGGTCTTCCTCGGGATAGACCCTGCGAACTCAAGCATGGCGTCAACCTTGCGCCTCGCCCTCTCAGCGATACGCCTCGGATCGAGACGCTCACGCGCCATCCTCTTCACGAAAGGCCTGGCCACCTCGACGAAATCCATCTTAGGATCCATCTTCGACGCAAGGCCCTCTATGGTCACAGTGGCTTTGGCCAGGAGCACGAAGTTCGGCAGCACGCGTATGCTGTTCTGCCTGAAAAGCTTTATCAGGTCATTGAATGCGCTGGACATGCGGATCTTCTCAAGCGACGCGCCATAGTACGCGGACAGGCGCTCATGGACGTCAGACCTTATACGGTCAATGTCCGCGCCTTCCCCTGTCACGCCAAGCTTAACAGCGGCATCTACCATGCCGTCGACATCCCTGTTCACCATGCTCATGAAAAAGTCAGCCACGTGCTCCTTCATAACGTAATCCATCCTGCCGACGATGCCGAAATCAAGCAGCGCAATCTTCCCGTCCCTCTTCACAAGGAAATTGCCCGGATGGGGATCAGCGTGGAACACGCCATGCACGAACATCTGCTCCAGCTCAGCCTCGATGATCCTCCTGATCATAGCCTTCCTCTCAGCAGGCCTGAACTTTGACAGGTCAGTGAGCCTCTTGCCTGTGATGAACTCCATGGTGAGAACCCTGCCTGTCGTGTGGCTCCAGAACACCTTAGGTATGACTATCGTCTGCGACTTCGCGAAGTTCCTGTGGAAGACGTCGATATTGTGCGCCTCCTTCAGGTAGTTCAGCTCATTCTCAGTATAACGCTCGAACTCACGCACGATCCCGATAGGATCGATGACAGAATCACCATACCTCCTCTTGGCAAGGCCTGCAATCCTGTACAGGATCTTGATGTCTATCTTGACAGCTCTCTGCACGCCCGGCCTCTGCACCTTCACAGCGACCCTGGTGCCGTCCTTCAGCCTGGCAAGATGCACCTGCCCCATGGAAGCTGCAGCGACAGGCACCTCATCGAACTCCCTGAACAATGACTTCAGAGGATGCTTGAGATCCTTCTCGATTATATCGACAGCCTCCCTGCCCGAGAAAGGCTTCACCTTGTCCTGCAGCCTGGAAAGCTCATTACAATACTCAACAGGTATCAGGTCAGGCCTCAGGCTCAACAACTGGCCCAGCTTTATGAAAGTGCCGCCAAGATCCTCGAATATCTTAAGAGCGAGCTGGGGAGTCATCTCCATAGTACCTGCCTTCCCTGTCCTGATGCGCTTGCCGAAAGGAAGCCTTCTCCTCAGCTTGAGCGCCCCAAGATAATGGCCCAGCTGGTGCTCAAACAGGACATGCGCTATCTGCCTAAGCCTTTCCGTTTCCTCTTTACTGGGCCAGAACATCATCTAAAACCTCTTTTACAATATTCTTTATAAATCCAAACAAAAGCCATATTTAAATGTATTGCTTGACACAATGCCTGAGAATCGGCCTTGACCACCACTGCCGCGCTCGCACCGCAAGTCTTCCCGCCCATTTCCGCCCAACTGCGATTCCTTCTGCCTATTTTCTCACAGCTCGCTAGGCGGCAGTGGTGGCAGTAAGGATGTCTCAGGCGCAGCAGCGTGAAAAGTTTTAAATACAACCAGGTCATTGAGATAGGCATGGTGCGCGAGCAGGACTATGACATGCACACTCTTGAGGAGTTCCAGGACATATGCAAGGACTGCCTGAACTGGAAGGACTTCAAGGAGAAATGCTGGTACTTCTGGGAGAAGAAAAAGGAATGCTCGCAGAAGCTGAAGGTCTGAAACACTTCCAAGCTATTTCTTATCAGTACAAATCAGTAGAAATAACTCCCGCCCTGCAAAGGCCTCCCACCCAAAGACATCATGAGAGCGTCGATGCCCAAAGCACGCTCTTCATTCTCCTCACGGTAGATAAAATCCCTCAGCGCGCAGACACCCCTGAAATTGTTCCATCCCAGCTTCATAAGGCTGAGAAAAAGGCCGGAAGCGGCGATTATACCGCTGCTCTTCCAGTCACCTGTCTCCAGGTAGCAGATGCAGCCTGACATCGCAGCCATCGCCGGCACGAGATACGCCCAGGCAAGGAAGCCGGAAGACCTCTTGCCGCCGTCCAGCAGCTGCGCGAACTGGCTTTGGTACTTCTCAACATCATACGAAGGCACCCTCAGATAATTCAGGTAATAAAGCGGCATGACCGCAACCTGCCCGAGCGGAAGGCACATCATGTTGCCAGGGTTCTCGACAAGGATGTCAGCGACAAAATCATGGACCCTTGTGAAACACCTTGTCTGCGTATCATGGTAATGAGGGCTGATGATATCAGACATCCTGTACCCCGCGCCCTGAAGGAGCTTCACGACATCATCGCTCAGCCAATGCTCACCCACGTACGAGACCAGCTCGGCGACCTCGGCAGAATCAGACCTCTTCACTGACGCTTCCTCTGCAGCGGCGAGAAGTGAACCTACACTGTGCAAAACCCTCTTATCCGCACCACATGTGACCAAACTGTCCAAAGAACCTTCCATCCTGATCCCCAACACCAAACGTGGAAGAACAATATGATATAATAATCTTTAGAAGCGCTTTTAAACAATCACCGCGTCAGTGCAGGTCGCAAGCAGGAAACGTGCAATATGAGAACAGCTATGATCACCCTTAATCCTGCGCTTCAGTAATACCTGCACCTGTCATCAAGATGCGCGCCAAGCTTGATCAGCCTCTGCCTGCAGCGCCTGCAGAACTCATAGCTCGTGATGAGCACGCCGAGTATCCCGATGAAGATCATGAATGACGTAATGCACAGCGGGCACCACACGCCAAGAAGCGCCTTCTGCACATAAAACATGTATATCCCGAAAACCACGCCTATCCCTGCGAGCCCCATCAGCGCCCAATGATACTCCTTTGGGCCTATGGTCCTACCTTTAATCAGCAGCATGCCGACAAGGATGAACACAACATATACAAGGAAACCGAACAATGAAAGGGGGGCACCGATGAAGAAATAACCGCTCTGCGCAACCACCTTGCAGTCGACAGTCTCGCTCACGCTGCAGAAGCTTTTTTCGTAAGGGGAATACGCGACCCAGGTCAGGCAAAGAGTGACAAGCGCACCGAGGATCGCGAGAAAGACAAGCACGTGCATGAGCCTGTCAGCCATGCAAAGCCTCTGGCGAACGAATCTGATCTCTTCCTCGCGCCTGAGCTCCTGCTTCACCTCCTGCCTGATCCTGTTCCTGACAGAAGCGTGCTTCACCATCTTTTTTTTGCCATGAAAAACACTTACCCGCCGAACATTATAAATCTTTTCCCTATTCAACCACTAACTTCCCTTCCATATCCTTCCATCCCCTGCCCGAATACACAGGGTTGAAGAACCCGAACTCACCCATCCTGTCAGCAGTGAAGCGCACCTGCACAGACTCCTCAGCAGGGACGCGCACATTGACGCCGAAATCAGGAAGCGCAAAACCGCAGCCCACATCAAGGCTCGTCACTGTCAGCAGCACATCATCGCCGTAACGCACCACAACCCTGTCAGGCTCATAGGCGAACTGGTAAGCATTGATAGAGATTATACTCAGGGGATGCGAGTCTTCTGCAATCTCTTCCTCCGCCTCTGCGGCAGTAGGGGGGACACTTTCCTGATCTGACTCCACAGCAGGCATGGTGGCGACGACAATTTCTTTCTCAGAGGAATCAAGGCCGCCGATGCCGCTGCCGCAGCCTGCAGCCAGCATGCACGACAATACAAGCATAGCGAAAATGAACCATTTCATGCTGGACCCTCTCATGCTTTCACACCAAACAGCCTCTTGACATCATCCGGGTAATACCTGACAAGCACATAAGAGCCGAGAATGAACATCACAGTGCTGAGGTACTGCCCTGCAGCCAGGCCCAGCAGAGTCGCGTCATCCCTGTAGAAGTCTATCACGAACCTGCCGATTCCTATCAACGTGACCATGTTCCAGAGCACAAAACCATCCTTGTGCTTCCTTGAGTTGACAAAGACAAGCCAGCCGAAAACTATGAACCTCTTCAATGCGGAGTATAGCTGCTGCGGATGCCTGCAGCCATCATAGCCCGGGAAATACCAGCACCAGCTGACACCAGCCACCCTGCCAGGAAGCTCGCCGTTGATGAAGTTGGCGATGCGGCCAACAGCAAGCATGAATATCGCAGGCATGGAAAGATAGTCGCCCAGCTTGGCGAAAGAGATGCGCCTGCCTATCTTCCTCCAGAACAGATAGGTCGCGACAGCGACACCAAGAAGGCCGCCGTGGAAAGCCATGCCCCCTTCCCATATATAGAATATCTTCCAAGGCTCATGCAGGTAGTACATGGGCTCCCAGAAGATTATATGTATAAGCCTGCTTCCGATGAGCACCCCAAGCATGTTGCAGAGTATAAAGTCATAGAGCTCCTCCTCAGACAGCTGCAGCTTCCTGTGCTTTATCAGGTGCCTGAAATAGAAATAGATGATGATGAACGCCGCAACATAGACCAGGCCGTAATACCTTATCTCGAAAGGGCCGAGATTCACAAGAGTGGGGTTGAAGCTGTGTATGAAAGGCATATGCCTGCTGAATCCTGTTTATTATTTAAACTTAACCTTCACAGCGCCACGCTGTTATGCTGCAGGAGGCTGCAGCCACGCTGCCGGTGGCGGCTGCTAAACTGCTAATGGCCATGTCAGCTGCTAATTGATGATATCTCTTATTGTGCTTGCGCAATAAGCGCAGAATATAGAACAAGTGCAGCCCATTCAGCATAGTTTGTCTGAGGACACGCAAAGAGCGGTAGTTCAG
>JAFGJH010000026.1 GCA_016929255.1 Candidatus Woesearchaeota archaeon | reverse complement strand
ACTTCTTAACCATAGAATACCATAAAAAGAGCTTCCTTTATAAGAGTTTTACCCCACAGCAAGCTGTGGGGAATTCTCTAGTTAAATCGCGACAGGCATCAGAGTAGCGGCGCAGCCGCCGCCATTTAGGTGTGGCGCTGCGACTAAGAACCTGAACAGTAATAGAATATGAAAAAAGATAAATATTAAAATGATTATATTGCTCACTCTTCCTTCAGCGCCTTCTCGAGCTTTGTCTCTTTCTTCTCAGCCTTTGGTTTCTGTTCTTTCTTCGGGGCAGCCTTCTCTTTCTCGGGCTCTTTCGGCGCCATCTTCTTCCTCTCGGCAGACCTTGTCTGTCTTTGTTTGGGTTTTGCCTGCCTCGGTTTTGTTTCCTTGATTTCGATGCCGAGGTTCTTGAATTCCTTAACAACTTCGGGATGCGAGGCTCCCTTGCCTAGCTTGATGGTTTCGGTTGATGGCTCGAGGTGCTTTACGTTGCACTTCCTGCGCCTTGCCTCTCCGTCTATCATGACAAACTTCTCATCAAGGACTTCGACTATGACGCATTTCATTCCGGCGTCCCTTCCTGCTGTCTTTGTGCACAGCCTTCCCACTTCCATCATTTTGTTGGCCTCCAGAGAAATACAGAAGATAGTGTCTGCATTCTCTTTACAATCTTATCCGCGGCATTGTCGCCAATGCTGTTTCACGTTCAATTAAAAGAGATTTGATGAATATGAATATGTGCTCTGGAAGGTCTCACTCTTCATTTGGTTTCCTGGCCTTTGCGATTATTGCCTTCCTCATGCACGATGAGCACAGATTTCCGCCGTACGGCCTTTCAGGCCTTTTCTTGGTCTTGGGCATGCGCTGCATCTTGTATGGCCTTTCCCTCGGCACTCCTGCGAGGACCCTGCCGCACTGGCTGCACTCGGCTTTTGAGGGCTTTCGCTTTTTGAACTGGAGCACTGTCCTGCTGCCGGGAGTCCTCCTGTACACCCTTCGGAGCGTTCTTGACCTTCTGTTTGGCTTCACCATTCAAACCACTGTTTTGCGTGGAAATATGCTTGTTTATAAACTTTGGCTTTCAAATATCAGGCCATAAAATAACCGAAAGGTTTTTAAATATTACTATCTGGAAATAAGGTCAGGTATCGTGAGAAGCTTTAAAAATGAAGTTGTCAAATAAGATAGTGGAGGATGTTGTAAAGTCTGTTTCTGGGGAGGACGTTCTTCCTTTAGTCAAGCTTCTTAAGAACAAGAAGAATGTCTCTGAATTCAAGCTCGCCGAGGCTATGAAGCTCGAGATCAATGTCGTGAGGAACATGCTCTACAGGCTTTACCACGCAAACCTCGTCTCTTTTATCAGGAGGAAGGACAAGAAAAAGGGCTGGTACATATACTATTGGACATTCAGGATCAAGCAGATCAAGCATCTTGCTCTTTCTTTGAAGAAGGAGAAGCTGGAGAGGCTGCAGGACAGGCTCGCAAGGGAGGAGGAGAGCAGCTTCTTTGTCTGCCCCAACTCCTGCATGAGGCTTGACTTTGAGCAGGCGGTGGGTTTCGAGTTCAAGTGCCCTGAGTGCGCCGCGATAATGCACCAGGAATCGAATGAAGAGAAGATCAAGCAGCTACATCAGGAGATAAAGGCTCTTGAGAAGGAGATTGCCTAGTTTTTGGTATTGGTCTCGTATCGGTTCTGTGCAGGATATATTTATACTGCTTTGACACACATGGGCAGCTGTTCTATCTTCGGCTTGAATACGAAAGCGGTCTTCTCGTCGAAGTATCCACACCTGAATTTTTCGAGGGGTATACCCGTCCTCTTTGACAGCATCAGTGCGTAGAACAGTGTCTGGCATTCGGCGTGCTTTTCTTTCTCTGCATTGGGCTTGTAGTCCCATATCCAGATGTTTCCGTTCTCGACGCGCAGGATGTCTATGTGCCCTGTCAGGGTATCTTCTGAGTCGAACAGCGTCTTGTAGTATTCGAGCTCGTGCGGCTGGAGCCATATGGGCAGCTCCACTGCCACTGTGCTGCTGTCCATCTCGAGCATGTACGTTTCGACGTTCGAATGCGCTGTCTTGTACCTGCCGGAAGCCATACCGAGCTCGGCGAGCCTGCACACCTCGTGCCCATTGACCTTGACGCGGTTGGTACTCACATCGAACTTCAGTGATGATGATCTGGGTCCTGTCTGGAAATAGTGGTCGGGGCAGGCCTCCAGCATCTTCTCCATGAATGATTTCAGCGATGAGAACCCGTTGTTGCAGAGCTGTTCGGCCTTTGGAGTATGCAGCCTGTAATGATAGAACCATCCGTGGTTGAGGGAGGTGTGTTTAATGCTCATTTTAGGGGTAAATGGTGAAAGAAAAAAAATTATTTCTTCTTCGCCGGCTTCTTTGCGGCGGTTTTCCTTGCAAGCAGAGCCTCTATCTTCTCTTCTTCCTTCTCAATCTTCATCTCTTCTGACTCGATCTTGTGAGTTATCTTGAGAAGGTTCTCGTCCATCCTCGCAATCCTTCTTTCGAGCAAAACAAGAATTCTTAGGCTGTAAACGATTGCTGCCAGAGTTCCTATGATGATTGCAAGAGTTACACCTTCAAGTCCTAATCCTGCCATTTTTGCTTACCTCCTTTTTAAGCGTAATATCGGTGTTTTAAGCTATAGTAGTATATAAAGTTTGCGTGTGAAGTGTGAAGCGGCTCTGTCCCTGGAGTAGACAGCACCAGATATTGCGAGCGTTTATCATGATTTCAATCGCGTGCGGAAGGAGATGCTCTCCCTGCGGGAGGGACAGCATTGCTCCTGAACCGGCAACAGGCGGGCATGACGTCGCCCGAGCCTTTGGCGGGTCTCATGACATAGCCGTGTGAAAATCTCTAGAATCAGGTTGGAAAAGGATTTGATTATGATATAACTGATTTGAAATGATTCACTTCTTTACCTCGATTGGCTTCATCTGGCTCCATTCTGTCTCAAACATCTGCCTGAGTGCTGTCGCGAAGAATGGTGTGTTCACCCAGACTCCTGAATCGTATGTCGGGTGGACTTCAGAATCGTCCAGAAGCATGAATGTTATCTGTTTGCCGTCAATTATGCAGAACCTCCCTTTCACTTCAGAAGTATGCCTGATGTCAGCGAAGTTCTTCAGCTCCTTGACTGCCTTCTCTGTCTCCTTGGTCAGGGGCGCCGCAATCCTTATCTTGACCTTCCTTTCCTTTGCCTTCTGCAGTATGGACTTGAGTGTCTCTGATTTCCTTATGAGTCCTTCGCTCGTGGTCATCATGTCTATTGACTGCTCTGCTGTTTTCAGCATAGACTCGATATGGTTGTATAGGTTGCTCCTGCCTTTCAACGCGCCTGATAGGTCTGTCGGCTCAACGAGCTCGACACCCTGGGAATGTAGCAATGAGAGTTCTGTGAGGATTTCACTGTCTTTGAGGCCCTCGAGGACTTTTGTCTGGTTTTGGGCATCGTCGACAACCTTTTTCTTCACCCGTTCAAGGACCTCCTCGGGAGATACAGCGACGTATTTTATGGGCTTGCCCAGTTTCATTATGATGAATCCTTTCTTTTCAAGGCTTTCAAGAACATCATAGCTTCTCGACCTCGGGACATTCGCAATGTCAGAAAGCTCACCAGCAGTGGATATTCCTCGTGAAAGAAGCGCGGTCCACAACTTGCTTTCATAAGTGTTAAGACCGAAGTCTTTTAGCTTGTTTAAAAAGTCTTTCTGGACAATCATAGTATATCAACCTTTGTTTGAGTTGAAAACGTCTAAAAACCTCTATTTTTGCTTGAAACGGGCGAATTTAAATTTTTAATCGTTTAAAATGAATAAAACACCGTAATAAGAGCTTGAAAGCGTTCTAAAAGCCCCCAGGCATCTTAAAAAACTGAAAGCTCTTTTTTGGGGTTGTTTAAAACCGACTGGACCACCCTAAAATTTACTATTGTAGAGGTATAACCACTATATAAAGGTTTCGTTGTTTTTGCTATTTTACAGTAACAAAAGAAATTAGCCGCATTTTAGCTGTATCTTATATCAAAATATCCTTCCTCTTCAGAATCCTCTACATCTTCGTAATTGATCTCTGTGCTCTCGACTTTCGCGAATATAGGTCCTTTCTGGCACAATATTATATATTCATTGAGCTTCTTCTCTTCACCCTGCGCGACTATCTCCAGGCAGCCGTTCTTCATGTTCCTGGCATATCCTACTATCCCTGACTTGTTTGCATTCTGCTTGGCGAAGTCCCTGAAGAAAACCTTCTGAACCTTTCCCTTGAGTACCATCCTGACGCGCTTGATCACCATTCCAATGCATCCCCCTGCTTTGTCCTGCTCTTCCTTATGGCAGAGTTTGGGAGCTCTATCACGTATTTGGACCTTTTGCTGCTGTTGTATACGCTGAACGGCCTGAAACCTTCCTTGATGTCCACGACTTGCTTTTTCTCGTCGAGAAAAAGTACATCTATGGGATAGAACACAAAGAACATGTGGAGGCTCTGCACTCGGGGGCTGCTGAACTCGAACAGCAGCGCATTTTTCCTGACCTCTGCTTCATTGGTGAACATCAGCCCTTTTGCCTTTGATGCTGTTGATCTGCACAGCCTGTATCCCTTGGCGACCGTTGTTTTTCTGGTCTTGTTGATTATCGCTGTTTTTGTTGTCACCTTTTCCAACGAACACTCTTAATATAAAAATCTTTTTATAAAGGGAATTTTTTAAAAACGCCTTTAAGTGCTGAATTATTGACCAAAAGCACATTTTCCATGAGAAATGAAGGGGGCATCGCCTTTATAAAAAATAGTTTCTCAAATATATATTTTGTAATAATAGTATTTATAAAGGACAAGTGTTTTTTATTTAAATAGTTTATATTTGCTTTATAAACTGACGGGGGGTTAAAAATGACTAAAAAGGACATTAGAGTTGTTAATATCGTTGTTTCTTCTTCTTTAGGGCATGACATCCCTTTAGAGAAGATGGCGGCAACGCTTTCCAACACAGAATACAATCCTGAGCAGTTTCCTGGCTTGGTTATACGAATAAAGGAGCCAAAGACCTCTGCTCTGATTTTCAATTCTGGAAAGATTGTCTGCACAGGCGCAAGGAACCTGGAAGATGTCCAGCGCTCTATAAAGCAGATTATAAAGAGCCTTGAGAAGATCAACATAAAGATAACTGTCGAGCCCAAGGTCACTATCCAGAACATAGTTGCTGCTGGCGGTGTTGGCATGGACCTTAACCTTAATGTCCTTGCGATGAAGCTGCAGAACACAGAGTATGAGCCTGAGCAGTTCCCTGGACTCGTGTACAAGATAAATGTTGAGCCCAAGGGCGAAAAGTCATTCAAGGCCACGTTCCTGCTGTTCTCTAACGGTAAGGTAGTCTGCACAGGTACCAAGTCAGAGCACCAGGTGCATCAGGCATTGGATGCGCTGATAGAGAACCTGAAGAAGGTCAAGTGATTTTTTGATTTTTATTTTTTTATTCAATCTTCTTTGTTTGATCAGGCAAATATCGCCGGAAATTTTTTGGTTTTTTTGGGGAAAAATTTTTTAAGGGGGAATGCGGATAATAGTCATACTTACAGACATATTTTTCATTGATGGTTTGAAAAAAAGGGATAAGATGGATGTATCAGAGCAGATAAAGAGGTTTGAGCACTTCATCGAGCAGAACTACCACGTTCCGCTTCTTGAGGCAGTAAGTCTCGGCAATAATTTCCTTATTGTTGACTTTGCTGATCTTTCTAAGTTCGATCCCGAGCTTGCGGATCTTCTCCTTGACCAGCCCGAAGAGGTCATGAAGGCTTTTGAGATTGCCATCAAGAACCTTGATGTGCCTGAATCAGTGAATAGGTTCTTTGTCCGTTTCAAGAACATCCCTAAGAGCCAGGAGATCAAGATAAGGGACATAAGGAGCCTTAACATAGACCGGCTGATCTGCCTGAACGGCCTTGTCCGCCAGAAGTCAGATGTCAGGCCTCAGGTGACGACCGCGAGGTTTGAGTGTCCCAGCTGCGGCAACATCATGTCTGTCATCCAGGTGGAAGCCAAGTTCAAAGAGCCGAGCAGGTGCGGGTGCGGCAGGAAGGGGAAGTTCAGGCTTGTCTCCAAGGAGCTCGTCGATGCCCAGAAGATTGTGCTTGAGGAGATCCCTGAGAATCTTGAGGGTGGTGACCAGCCGAAGAGGATTGACATATTCCTGAAGAATGATCTTGTCTCTCCTCTCAGCGACAAGAAGACTAACCCAGGGACAAAGGTTCATGTTGTCGGCCAGGTGAAGGAGGTCCCGATACCTTCGAAGGATGGCGGCAAGCTTGTTAGGTTCGACCTCATGATAGACTCCAATTTTGTGGAGCCGCTTGAGGAGAGTTTCGGCGACATAACCATCAAGGAAGAAGAGGAAAGGAGGATAATTGAGCTCTCGAGGGACCCGAAGATACTCATCAAGCTGGTCAATTCCATGGCTCCGTCGATATACGGCCATGACAAGGTCAAGGAAGCGATTATACTCCAGCTTCTTGGCGGCGTCAAGAAGGTGCGTACCGACGGTGTTGTCACCAGGGGGGATATGCATATCCTTCTCGTTGGCGATCCTGGCGCGGGCAAGTCGCAGCTCATCAAGCGCGCCCAGTTGATTGCGCCGAAATCGCGTTATGTCTCGGGAAAGGGGGCGAGCGGTGCTGGCCTTACTGCTGCCGTCGTGCGTGACGAGTTCCTGCGGGGCTGGGCTTTGGAGGCAGGAGCATTGGTCCTTGCTAACAAGGGCTTCTGCATGATTGATGAGATGGACAAGATGAGCAAGGAGGACAGGGATGCGATGCACGAGGCGCTTGAGCAGCAGACAGTCTCTATTTCCAAGGCGAATATCCAGGCGACTCTTCGGTGCGAGACCACAGTCCTTGCGGCAGCAAACCCTAAGTGGGGCAGGTTTGACCCTTATGAGATTCTCGGCAAGCAGATTGATCTCCCTCCCGCACTTATCAGCAGGTTCGATCTTATCTTCCCGATAAGGGACCTGCCCAATAAGGAGCATGATGAGAGGCTTGCTGGTTTTGTCCTGAACCTTCACCAGACCAGTGATGCTGGCACGTGTGATATCGAGACTGACATGCTCAGGAAGTACATCGCTTATGCAAGGAGGAATTGTGTGCCTAAGCTCACAGATGGTGCCCTGGAGGAGATCAAGGCATACTATGTGAAGATGCGCGGTTCTGGCGGTGATGAAGGCGGCATCAAGGCTATTCCCATAACTGCGAGGCAGCTGGAGGCTCTTGTGAGGCTTGCTGAGGCTTCAGCAAGGTCGAGGCTTTCTGACAAGGTCACAAAAAAGGATTCGAGGAAGGCCATTGAGCTGCTTCATTTCTGCATGTCACAGGTAGGCATCGATCCCGACACCGGCAAGATCGATGTTGACGTGCTTACGACCGGCGTCTCATCTTCTGCGAGAAGCCATATCATTGTGATAAAGGAGGTGATAAATGAGCTGGAGAACAAGATTGGCAAGACCATCCCTGTCGAGGATGTCGTGAGGGAATCTCAGGATAAGGGTGTCTCTGCTGACAAGGCTGAAGAGGTCATAGAGAAGCTGAAGAGGGCGGGCGACATTTTTGAGCCCAAGAGAGGATTCATCCAGAAGATTTAGAGTTTTGGTCATAATTCGGCGTCTTTCTATCAATAAAATTTATATATAGTCCTTATAAACAATATGGCATGCTAAAAAGAGGTTCGTCTAGTCTTCGCATTGCGTGTATGTTCTTGATTTACCTGTTGATAATGCCTGTGCTGCACAGCGCGAATGTGTTTGCAGAGTTCTTTTCAGGCATAAGCGGCTATGATCGCGTTGCAGGCTTCCGCCGCGCGACAGAGGATGTCACTATAATCAATGCTTCTGCATTCCTCGGAGGGGAGACTGTTGAAGCTTCTCAGGTAAAGCTGATAACCGACCCCACGAGACGTTTTGAGTGCAGTGAGCCGAATGTGACGGGTCAGGTCTCGTGCGAGATGATAATTCCCGGTGACCTTCCTCCGGGGCCGAAGCTGTACGAGGTGCAGCTGTTCCATGCTGACATGACTGAAGCCGCACCTAAGATACCATTGATAATCTATGTTGATAACCTTCCTCCGACCATCCATTCATTTGGGCTGATGAGGAACGGCTCTGATGTCCTTGCAGGGTTCCAGGTCTCTGATAAAGCATGTGAAGAATGCTCCCCTGAAGTGTGTGCCGGCATCAAGAGCGTGGATTTCTTTCTCAACTATGTGGACGTTGGCAGTTTCTTGCCCGAGAACCACACCTGTCTTGTCGTAATGAACGGCACAAAGCTTGAGATTGCTCCTGCACAGGGCACTTCGACAAAGACCATATGCATCGAGGTCAATGACAACCTCAACCAGAAATCATCTTTGTGCAGGGAGATTGTGATGGATTTCTCACCCCCTCAGCTTATCAATGCAAGCCTCTGGCTCAGCAACTCGCCTCTTAAGTACAACAATGGCGAGCCGATTGAAAATGTTCAGCTCAAGGCTTATTTCTTTGAGGAATCCGAGCTTAACATGAGCTCGATAGTTGCAGATTTTTCCGCTCTCAACGCGAGGCCTGAGTTCAGCGGTTTCTACAAGAACATCGACATGAATCGGGCCAGGGCAGAGCCTTTCAGGGTGAACTGCAGCAATATCTCAAAGGATACTTATGTCTGTACCTGGAGCGGGCTTCTGGTTCTGCTTCCCTCCGCAGCGACGCCTGATATAAAGATTTCTGCATCCGACAACCTGAGCAATGTGATGAATGATTCTTATACTATCCCCATTATCTTTGACAACACAAAACCCTTAATAAGCTCTATCCGTTCAGGAATCGCTGATGAGCGCGGACGCTACTGGGTTGGGACCGGAAACAACACCATATTTGCCGATATTAGGGAGGAAGATTCCGGTTTCTATGACAAAAAGCTCTTCCTCGATTTTGCTTCTTTCGGGCCTCAGCCTTTTGCTGGCAACAAGGTCGTTCTTGCGCCTAACAACTGTTCAGAGGGATGGACCTGCGTCTATGAACTTGTCAATGTCAAGAAAGGGCCGGCCAGCGGTAGTTTGATTCCTGTCTCTGTGGCGATAGGCAGCATCGATGACGCAAATAATGCTGTAGAGGGCGTGACTTCGACCGGCTTCTATTATGATGCGGAGGCTCCGCAGATAATAGGCATCCAGAACTCCAGTATCTGCCCGACAGCTCCTGACTCCATCGACATCACGATTAACGTTTCTGAGCGCTATTCAGGAGGTGTCAGGGCCGAGGTATCCGCTCCTGACCTGAGCACTAATGTTTTTCCGCAGTCATTCGATTGCGAGGAGACTGACCTTGCAGGAATATGGACTTGCGACATTACCATTGATAATCTCGTCACATTCTATGTCGACGGCGAGATAAACGTGACGTTGATAGACAGGGCGGGCAACCGCAACACCACGACCCTGAAGCAGGAGGTGTGCGAGGCTGCTCCGGGAACGCCGCCGAATGTTGTCAAGACTGTCTCGAGTGTGAATCTTTTTCCAAATACTGGTTTGGATCGGAAAGTCGCGGGTGTGACTGCGTTTCCTCTTTTCTGGCAGCCAAACCCGAAGTTTGATGCGGGAAGTGGCAGTATCCAGGATATCAAGATTGACGGGTGTACTATCGAAGGGGGGGAAGTGTCTGGTGCGTACATGATTACTCCTCTGAACATGGAGGATCCGGTATTCGGAATGAAGGTTTCTCTTTCAGAAGGTCTTTCTGTTGAGAACGTATCTGAGATGAAGGACTCCGCGGTGGTTGAGTGCAAGCTGAGTATGATCGTCCGTGCGGGTACCAAAGTGTATCAGGAGCCCGAAACGGAAATAGTCAGTTTCGGGGTGCCCCTGTACGACACCTTGTTCGGAGAAATGAACAGCACCATGCGGAGGAAGATGCAGGATATTGAGGATTTGATAAAAAACAAGGAATCTGACATCGACTCGCTCCAGAGTTGGATTGACTTCGCGGGGTGGTACTGTTCGGTATCCGAGTTTGTGATGAAGCTGATGATGGTCCTGCAGGTGCTTAAGGTGGTTCTCTACGCATTGGGGTGGATTGTATATGGGATCGCGAGAGCGTTTGGCAGCGCAAACCCTGATCAGGCTGGTGGAAATGTTTACTATCTTCCGTGTTTAATTGCGGATTACCTTACCACAACGTTCATAACAAACCTTTGGCAGGTGAATTCTCTTCCGAATACCGCTCTGACCTCACCGGGTTACTATAACAAGCTTCTCTGCTCTGCATTCACGTGCAGGTTCACGGAGACGACTAATTTCATTGAATTGATAGGGCATCTTGGCAGGACTGACGGCGGCTCGTTCTCAGGGAGCGTCGATGGGGTTAACAGGGAGGGTGAAAGGAACGCTCTATCAAGAGAGGATATCAATCCGGAACTGGACAAAGGGGATATCTGGCTTACTGTTCTGTGGGCTGGAGACAACAGGTTCTCTGCGTACAGGAGCTATCCTATTGCGAAGAGGACGCTCTGCGGTCCTGCCCAGCTTTATGGCCTGAAGAAGGAGCGGCAGGTGCTTTGTATGTATCGTAACTGCTACAGGGACCTGGTGGCTGCGGGTTTCAGCCCTGAGATATGTGACAGGATGTATGCTGGAAGGGAATGCTTATACGTTGACGGCGCTGCGTATCGGCTTGTCGATGATGCTGACTGGAACAAGCTTTTCGCTGGGCTGTTTGAGTGGATGATGAACCAGCTTGCGGCTACAGGTATATCTATCGGCTTGGTTAGCGGCAATTGCGGATACCCGACAGGTCTTGATGATGTCAGTAACACATACAATGATATACAAGATAACTGCGGCTCGTCCGCGGATTTGGCTCTTAACCATGGTTGGAGGGCATTGGTGTGCGGCATAGGTGTGATGTCTGCGATGTGGATTGACCTTGGTGACTGGATGGACTGGGATGACTTCAGGAATATGTATGACCGCTCGCTGGGAGACCCTGATTTTTGTTCGATGTGATGGCTATGAAAAAAAGTGTTTTGGTTTTGGTGATTGTATTGGCGTTTTTGGCGCTGTCAGCTCCCGTATTCTCAGATGTCTCTACGGGTGATGTGTTCCAGCTTTGGAGCAACAAGCTTTTCGGGGGAATGACTGGCAATCCGTTCACTAACTGGTATGAGGTTGCTGACTGGGAGGTAAAGGTTTGTTTTGACTGGGGGGGCGAGCGCGACCCGAACCAGGTGTTTGGCGACACTTTGCAGGGAGACATATATCATGATACCGTAATTGCCATCCAGGCCGGCGCCGACAATCCTCTTCCGGAGGAATTTGCGAACCACGTCGGTGAACGTCTTTATGAAGTGTCTTGGTTTGTCCAGCCGACGCAGACTGATGAAGATATGAACTTCGAGGTGTTTCTTGTTGACGCCTTGGGCGGAAAGAAGGTCATTGGTTCGGGAAACTCTAATTATGTGAATGGTTTCAGGGATTATTTTGTTGAGTACAGTTCAGCAAATTACACCAAGGCCAGCATCCATTATTGGAACTTGCGTGATGATGAATGGAGAGAGGTGCCGGTAGTTGGTTAAGACGTCAAGTAAAAGCGTTGAAAGTTTCTGGTATAGGCGGCTCCATAATCTTAAGTTGAGTTTTTTCATGCCCTGCAGGGAATGGGCCAGATTCTTGGGCATAGACCTTGTTTTCCTCCTGATTGTTTCGGTATTGGTTTTAGTGTTCATAATTACCTCCGTATACCACCTCAAGGGTGTTGAAAATTTGGCAGATGAGGCCGTGCCTTTGGCTGCAAGCTTCAATGCGGGCGCCGTGTCTCCTTCTTTGCAGTCAAGGATTGCAGAGATTGACAGGGGGATTGGAAAGGTATTCTTCAGTCTGGCAGCCAGTTCTTTTTTGCTTTGGTTGACTCTTGCGCTGGTCATCGGCTCTTGGAACTTTGTTGGTATTGCGGCGGTTTTGAAGAGAAAATTAAACACGATGGAGTGGGTGATGTATTCTCTGCGGGGTATTGCTTGGTTCTTTGTCTGGGGGGTTGTTCTCATTCTTCCCCTTTTCTTTTTTTTCAGGTCATATGCCGCTTTGGCCTTTGGGTTGGTGTGGTCTCTGTCGTTCTTCTATTTTTCAGTCGTTTTTTTCTACTCGGGAATGATTCATAAAGGGTTTGAAGGTTTGATTCTCGGTTTCAGAGAGGGTGTATTGAAAATCAGCATGATAGGTCCTTCTTTTATCTTTTGTGTTCTGGTTCTTTTGTTTTTCAACTTGGCTTTCCTGATCATGAATATTCCGTTTACTGCTCTCGCTTCATTTTTTTCAGTCATCTTTTTTACGTTTTACTTATCTTGGAGCCGCCATTACATGTGCATTGAGCTTGGAGAGGTGTTTCCAGGTGGATAAGTCCGAAAGTTTTTTCGGGGGAAATCAGGGCCAGGTGACTATATTCATAATACTTGGCATAGTGATATTGGTGGGTGTTGGAGCCGCTATATTTTTGACGGGGGAGCCTGCGCAGCTTCCTGCAGAGATTGCCGCGGCAGAGCGGATTCCTGACGAGTTTAAGCCTGTCAAGGACTTCATAGAGAGCTGTCTTGCTGAAAAGCTGGGGGAAGCTTTTGTCATCATAGGGCAGCACGGGGGTTATCTCGATATGTCTAATGCGGAACTCTCTGGAAAGGAATTTACGCTTGAAGTGAGCGACCCCACTTCCTCTGACGCCGCATTTTTAACCGGATTCGAATCTAGTCATGTTCCATATTGGTGGCATATGCAGTCTGACAACAAGTGCCTTGAATGTCTTCTTACTGATGAGAACAAACCAAGCCTTGAATTTATAATGCGGCAGAGTGATGCTTACATAGAGGCTGAATTGGGGGATTGCGTTGACGGTTTTAGGTCTTTCAGGGGCCAGGGTTTTGATGTCATAGAGCTTGGAAAACCTTCTGCTGAGACAACGATAACTGAAGATGACGTTGTGGTGCTTCTTACATATCCTATCAACGTGATCTTAGAAGGCAGGTCTAATGAGATGACACGGTATTTTGCGCGAATTCCTCTCGGTTTCAGGGATTTTTACAGGTTTGCGGAAATGATTAACCATGCTGAGATTGACGTGAGCTTCTTGGAGTATCCTGCGAAGCAGATCTTCGGGGTTTACGGTTCTGGTGCTGATTCGGGAAGGCTTCCTCCGATATATTCCCGCGAGGAGAGCTATGTTCCAAAGGTCTGGAGCTTGAAGGCTGCGGAACTCAATTTCCGCTCGCTTCTTACGAGCCACGTTCCGCTTCTTAGCATCAACGGCACCAAGAATGCTAACAGGATCCTGGGTTCAGACGCGCTTACGAACGGGCTTTACAAGGCATTCTACCATAATAATCTCGTCGGTGAGGGCTATGATGAGTTCAGCGTCAATTTTTACTATCTGGACTGGCCGATTTATTTTTACATCGGGCCTGGAAATGGTGAGATGCTTGGGGCGACAAGGGTGCTTGATATCCCAAACGCATGGGGTAAATTCACCCTCTCACAGAGCGTGCCCATCCGTGAGTACGGTTTCTTCTATGACATATCTTATCCGATTATTGTCGAAGTACGGAGGGATTCGGATCTGTTCGGTGAAGGGTACTCATTTTTCTTTGCTATTGAGTCGAATATAAGGGACAACCGCGACGTGCATGAATGGCTTAAGGGCAACGGCACCTATGGAAATAATGTGAAAGAGTTTTTTACGGTGGTTGATATCACAAAAAGCGAGCTTCCAGAGACTTCTGAAGAGGCGGGGATGAGCCTCGAGGAGTCGGTGAATATCAGCAGGCGCCAGTCAAAGAGCCTTTTCTGCGAACCGAGACAGAGGCTTTCTGGTAATGTATCCTTTGTGGCTACTGATGCTGTTTCAGGGAATGCTGTAGAGGGGGTCAAGGTCAAGTTTGGGTGCGGCCTCTATGAATTTTGCTCTATTGGCGTGACTGGTTTTGATGTTGACACAAACTTTACTGGACTGGTCTCATCGCTTCCGGTCTGTTTTGGGGGGGGTATCCTGAAATTCGAGAAAGATGGCTACCTTGACAGGGTGTTGATAGACCTTTCGGTGGACGTTGATGACTCCGGAAGTTTTGTTGTTGAGATGTCTCCGCTGGTTGAGAAGGAAGTTTCTGTTGTTAAGCAGGCCATCGAAAGGGATGTTCTGTTCTGGGATCCTTACGACAATTACGGCAATGACTATACCAAAAGGCTTGTCATCGGGAAAGGCGCGTCTGAGCCTGATCCCGATAATGATAGTCTGCTTGTCATGATACGTAAAGTGGATCTTGACCCTCTTGCGAATTTTCCTTCACAGATTGTTAGCTATGACCCTTCATTGAATTCAAGCTCCATAAGGATTGGACCTGGAGTTTACGAGGTCAAGGCTACTTTCATCAACACAAAAGGTGCTACAATCATCCCTGAGCTTAGGTGTGAGAGCCACACTGCGCATGATAATTATGAAAGCGGAGCTGACAAGGATGGCTGCTATTTCATGCCGGAGGACGAGACAGTCATGCAACAGGTTGTTGCGGGAGGCCTTGAGCTTGTGAATGAGTCAGGGTACTGGATAGTTTCAAAAGAACAGTTGACTGGTGACAACCACGTTGTTTTCAGGATTTTTGAGCTGCCGAAGATGGTGCGGACTGAAGAGATGGACGAGATGGGGCTTATTGTTAACCTGTCGCGGGAATTCAGGTCTGTGGTTGAGCCCGTGTTTCAGCCGAACTGAGGTACGGAAGGCGGTTGTGGGCCTGAAGGCGTGACTTCTATTGAGAACCCTTTGAATAATTGGACCGATTCTTCAGGCCTGTTCTGCTGGGTGTATTCTTTAACTTTGTCTGCTTTGGCCAAGAGGCTGCAGGATGTCTTAAGGTTCACATCAGTTATCTGTTCGCAGAAGTTGTGTTGTTTGGTCTCCATTATCATTTGGAATATGCAGTTGTCCTGCTGCTGAAGATTGTCCAGGAACTTGCAGTACGTCCCGTCTTTCTTGAAAGTTGCTATGTTCAGCACGCAGTCTCTCTGGTGCTGCGGCACCCTGAATGTCTTGCACATCTCCACTGCCTTCTGCGGCTCCCTGACGCTCACTGCCTTGACCTGTTCGAATGCCTGCTGTCGTGTCTTGCCCTGGTACCACGTGGCCGCTTCAGGCGCTGCTGGTATCGGTGTCGGCACTGCTTCGGGCGCTTCAGGCACGATCGGCGCGAGTTCTGGTATTTCTGTTATGTTCTCAGGTATCTCAGGCACCTGCTTCCTTATCTCCTCTATCCTTTCTGCAGCCAGCTCTTTTGGCAAAAGGTCGAATATGAATCCTGAAGTTGCTGTGAATTCCTTGTATGTCGCATCTACTCTCAGCACATATTTGCCCGGTTTCATGTCCTCGGGCATCTCAAACTTCACTATGTTCTCCAGCGTTGTCGATAGGGCCACTGTCTCGCTCTTCTCAAGGATTGTGCCTTGCGTCTCTCTGTCTATCACTTTGTATTCCAGCACCACGTCGAATCTTTTTTCGTATCCGAAGTTTATTAGCTTGACCTGAAATGTAAGCTCACCTCCCTGCTGCACAATTGTGGTAAGCTTTTCTGCCTCTACGTCGAGCAGCTTTTCTGGCGCACCTATCCCTAGTAGCATGTATGCCTTGAAGTACATTATTGTCACTGCAGCTGTCATGATAAACATGGCGACGAGCGCGAAGACTACCAGCTTGTGCTCCACCTTTGTCTCTTTCTTCAGCAGGGTGGCCTGCTGGAGTGCTGAGTTTACCTCGTAGTATGGGTAGCCTCTTGTTATCAGGAAGTTGGCTATCGCCTGCTGGCCGTAGCCTGCCTGGAGCTGTTTCTGTATGTAGTCTGCGAGCTGCTGTATCCTCTGCTCTTCTGCCAGCCGCGGGTTTGTCTGCAGGTTTATCACGTACTGTACAGAGCTTTCTACCTCTGTCTTCTCGTATCCTGCCCGTATCAAGAAATCGTTTATCTCCTCCAGTCTGCGTCCCTGCCTAAGCTGGGCCATGATATAGGAGACCAGGTTCTGCTGTACCATGCCGGTGACAAAGGGTTTTGCTTATTTAAAGCTTATGCCTTGCTCTGTTTGCGCCATGATAAGATTTATAAGAACTGTTTGCTATTTTTGTTTGTATGGCTGACGGCGAATCATCGAAGAGGCAGGTCGCGTACAAGGTGCGGGTTGCTGACATCATCAACAACAGATATGTGAAGGAAGAGGGCTGGCTCCCGAACTATGTTTCTGTTGGGGGCAGGAAGGTTTCGCGCGCGAACCTTTTGGGGGTTATAGTCTCCAGGAGTGTCCAGGATGATGGTGTCGTTTCCCAGAGTTTTGTGCTTGATGACGGTTCCGGCAGGGTTTCCCTCAGATTCTTTGATTCGCCGGTCGCATTTGATGTGGGCGACATCGTTACTGTAATCGGCAGGCCGCGGGAGTTCGGAGCTGAGCGCTATATCGTTCCTGAGATAATGAAGAAGGTGCTTGATCAGAAGTGGGTTGAGCTCAGGAGGATGGAGCTGACTTTTGATGCCCATCTGCGGCAGAAGGTCGAGGAGGAGCACAGACCTGATGTCCTTTCTGTCGAGAAGGAGGATCTTGTCGATGAGCCGAACGCCTCTGCCAGGCTGCTTGATGAGATACGCAAGCTTGATTCTGGATTGGGTGTCGGTTTTGACGATATCTCTTCCGTTCCGGGAGGTGACGTCGAGTCTGCCTTGAAAAGGCTTCTTGAGCAGGGCGATATATTTGAGGTCAGGCCTGGAAGGTACAAGGTCCTGGAATAGATTCTTTGTATTTGTTTAGCTATTATTGGCAGCACTGCCGCCGCTTTTGCGTGTCCTCAGGCAAGAGATGCGGAATGGGCTGCACTCCAGCGGCAAACAACGGTCATTGCGCAAGCATGGTCATGAAAATGTGCGATTAGCGGCTAACATAAGTTTAGCAGCGTGGCGGTGCTGCCTTGATTGAGCTAAACAAGTGCCGTTCTTTCGCTGGAAGTATCTTTATCTAGAAAAGTGCTGGTGTGATGTACGACTCTACAACCGCTGCTGTGAAGAGTATTGCCAGAGATATCATGAGCAGTGATGATGCGTCGAGTATTATCTTCTGGAACTGTTCGGTCCTGAAATCGTGGTTTATCACCGCCACAGATATTATTCCTCCTGCGAGGCCCGCCACCATGTATGCAACCATCTCAGGGACCCCGTGGAAAAGGTATCTTGAGAATGAGTATGAGACTGTCTGTGTGACCGCCGCCATCTTTGCGATGCCGCCGACTGTTGCGTATTTGGCCATGCCCAGCTTTATCAGGTTTCCTATGGCTGCTGAGACAACAGATGCATTCCAGGCCAGTATGAATATCGCTCCGCACCCATAGAAGAATGCGAACAGTATGCAGAATATCATCACTTTTATGTTGTTGAAGAATATCCTGTTGAACAGCGTGGTTGATGTGGCGTGCCCGACCACGTTTGCGGTCACTGGCGAGTTGATCTGGGCGATTGTCGTTATCTGCTGCCTGAAGAGTGTCTGCGACATGTCATTCGGCAGGACAACATACCACACCACGAAGGCGAAGGTCATCCCTAAGAAAAGGAAGATGTAGAACATTAGCACCTTTCCGTGCCTTTTCAGCATGCTTGTCTCGGTGTCTAGGATTATGTCCTGCTTCTCTTCGTTCCTTATCGCGTGGAACATGAGGGGCACGCAGGCGAATGTGGTGAGGAATATCATGACCAGGTCCGCCTTGTCCCTGAATATCCAATAGCTGAGGAACAGGCCGATTGACGCTACGAGTATCCCGTAGAAGAAGAGCTCCCATGGCCTTTTCACCGCGGTTATCGGCCTTATTAGTGATTCGAGAACCATGCGTGATATTTCCATTTATAAAGTATTTAAATCTTTCTCTGGTCTTTTATGCGCATGTTTTAAATAGGTGCTGCTTCTCCTTTTTGCTCATGGATTACAAGGATATGCTCAAGAAGGCGAGGAAGGAGATGCCCGAGTCGGTTTTTGAGAGCGAGAGGTTTGAGATACCGAAGGTTCTGGGCCACATCCAGGGCAGTAGGACGGTCATAAGCAATTTCTTCTCTATCGCTGACGTTCTTGGGAGGAATCCTGAGCATCTGCTTAAGTACATATTGAAGGAGCTTGCGACTCCCGGCACGCTGACCAAGAGCGCGCTTATTCTGGGAGCCAAGGTCCCCGCATCAAGGGTGAATGAAAAGGTGAGGAAGTACGCCTCTGAGTATGTGCTGTGTCCTGACTGCGGAAAGCCCGACACGAAGATAATCAAGGAGGGTGAGCTTTTCTTCATCCGATGCCAGGCCTGCGGCTCTAAGCACCAGGTGAAGTCCTTGAAGGCGAGCTTCACCTGAGGAAGCGGGTGATAATGTGATTGTCAATGTCCACTCCACGCCTAACGGCAAGCTGTTCGCCATCTGTGATTCTGATATTCTTGGCGAAGTATTTGAGGAGGGTGGCAGGCAGCTCAACCTCTCGTCGAGGTTCTACCAGGGCAAGGAGATGTCTGAGCAGGATCTTGAAAGGGTGCTGAAGGACTCTTATGTCATCAATGCTGTCGGGAAGAAATCGGTTGCGCTTTTGATCAGATTGAAGATGGTCGACAAGAAGAATGTGCTGAAGGTCTCTGGCGTGCCTTATGCTCAGTGCGTGTTGGGCAGAGTCTAAGCCGCCTCGTCTAACATTGTGACTGTATTTTTTTTCTCGGCTTCTGAACCCTCTGGAGAAACTATGTGCGCGGGCGCATCATAGATCTTTTCTGGGAGATATCTTGTCGGGTCGACGAGCTTCCCGTTGTGCTTTGTCTCTAGATGGAGGTGCATGCCTTTCGCGTTGCCTGTTGCGCCCATGACGCCGAGCTCTCTTCCACCCATCTCATATGGCAGGACTGTAGGCCCGTGCCCTCTCCTGAAACTGACCAGACGCCCTCTTTTTCCTGCACGCTTTGCGTATATCTCCTCGAACTCAGGGGAGAAACGCTCCAGATGGAGGTATTTTGTGGTCAGCGTGGTCCCATCTGGCAGATTGTGCTCGACTGCGGCGTATGTTCCGGCTTTGTCCCCTCCTTTCCCTAAAAGGACAACTTTTCCAGGCATCATGGTGTATATGTTCACCTTTTTTGGGGCACGGTCTTTGGCCACTATGTCCAGACCAAGGTGCCTTGAGTAGCATGACGGGCGGCCGTTTTCGTCGAGACGCGCCTCACACCGTGGATAGCATATGATGACTTCCTCATTATCGCCGACAAGCAGGGGCTCTGACCGCCTCAGGTGGTTGAATCCTGATATCACCCTGAACGGCACATTGCCCAGCGGAGAGAAAGAGAGGAGCTTTCCGCCTTCCACCGCAGTCGTCTTTATGTATTTTCCATTGTCGCCCGTGAAACACCTCCCTATTATTTCGTCAAGCTCTTCAGGGGCCACCGCGGTTATGTTCGCCGTGCTGGCAGGACCGGTCACTTTTCGGCTGCAGAAATCCTCGTCGCTCTCCTTCTCAGGCAGGGGCGTGGCGATTCCAGGGCGGGTGTAGACTGATTCGACCGCGCATTGCAGCCTGTTGGGCCCCGCCAAGATGGATTTTGCAGTCGTGCTTTCGACGTTTCCTGATGTGAGTGCTATTCCGAGGAGGAAAGCCAGTGCCGCGCTTATGAGTGATATCTTCCCTCTGCGGATCATCCGCGACTGTTCGGCTATTATGCCCGATACCCGCGCATAATTCTGCCTGTCGACGACAGGCAACCCGTAAGCGTCGTATTGTAGGTTTGGTATGTTTTTTTCTTTGGCCTTGAGTGATGTGTTAATGAGTGTCTCTTTCTCCTTCAGTAGTATCGCTTCGAAATTTCTCTCTATTGCCCGGTACTTAGATGCTAACCCGGCACGTTCTGTGAGCGGTGCGTTCAGCGATGTCGCTTCCTTGAGGTATCCGTATGTGGTGAAGATGCGTTCCGCCTGTTCGGCGGCGCGTACCATGTCTTTTTCCTGTTTGAGTTCCCTGAGCTTGTCGTCGACAAGACCCACTGCGTCTGCTTCGCAGGCATATTTCTCGTATTCCTCGCCCGCGAGTGCTGCGAGCCGTTTCTTCGTCGAGTTTGCCCAGACCTTCAGCTCCTCGCTGTTTTTTATTGCCCTGTTCTTTGACAGGTTTTCGATTGCGTTTGAGATGTATGTGCGCTCATGTTCATTCAGATCGCCGCCCCTTGCTGCAGCGTCGAGTATGCTGTCTATCTTCTCGAACCTTGTGTACCATCTCTGCCTTGAGTTCATCACCTTCCCTATCTCGAGCAGCTCTTCCCTTATGGGCGCTTCTTGCCCCAGGCCAGTATATACGTTGGTCAGGAACTTGAATTTGTTTGACGTGCCCTTTTCTGCCTCTTCTCTGAGGGTATCGGCTAGGCGCGTGCCGGCATCGGGTTCAGGTGGTCCGCTGGGCGGCCTGAGGAGCACTTCGAAGAGGCTGTCTTCAATGCAGTCTTTCAGCTCCGTGCTCTCTTCCCTGCAGAGGGCTCTGTTCCTTGATGTGTGCCTAAGAAGCTCCCCTGCGTATGCCCTTTCAAGGGGGTTTATCTCTGACTGATTCAGCTCATTTGCTTTTTCTGTTATCTGCTGGTGTTTTGTCTTCCATCTTTTTCTTGAGTCCAGTATGTGCCTTATATCTACCATTCTGTTGTCTATGCTGGCCTCTTTGCAGGCTATGCATGCCAGGAGTGCCTCCTCCTTCAGCACGGATCTTTTTTTTCTTGTCGCATTTTCCAGAAAAAGGCTGAGGGCTTCGCCTGAAGTGATTGCATGGTTTTTTTGGCAGACATATTCTGCAGCCTCGAGGCTGGCGCTGCAAGAAGTGGACCTATCAGAGAATTTTTTTATTATTTGTTCTAGCTCTTGTGCGCTGCGGATATGTTACCACCTGTGTTTGAAAGGATTTAAGAACACCCCTTTAAATATAGCTAAGAGTATCTTATTGGTATATTGGGGGGTGGTGTATCTTTAAAGTGTTTTCACAGTATTTTTTGCTTTAATGGTTTTTTTGATAGAAACAGGCTGTTGATTGTAAAATCACCCGAACCACGCGCCCAGCCCGGTCTGTTTTTCTTTCTCTTTTCCGAACACACCTTCTATGCGCCTCTTGGTCAGCTCGAGGGTCTGCTTGAGATATATTGGCAGGTTGTATTTGTTCGCGAGGCTCATGCTGGGTTCGAGGTACTTGACTATGCTTCCTTCTGATATTGTGAATATTATCTTGCCTCCGCAGGCTGTGCATTTGCCTAGCAGCGGCGGCCTCCTGAACTTCTCGTTGCAGTTGACGCACCTGAATTCCTGCTGTGAAAATTTCCTGAGGTTTCCTTTGATGTCCCTGACGAAGTGCTTCTCTATGACGAGTCTTGCTACATCTGACTCGTCAACCGCCCTAAGCTTCTGCGCGAGGTCCATCTGTGCCATCAGCTTTTCCTGCATTGATGGAAGGATCTTGTAGGAGCTGCACAGGACACCCGCGTTTATGTTGTCTGTGTCATGCGTGAATCCCATCCCCTCGTACTGCTGCTCTGTGTTGAGTACTTTCTTCAGTGTGTCTATCTTGACTTCCCCTGGCTGCTTGTATTCCAGGCAGGCATCATAGAACTCCAACGGGTATGTCCATGCCCTGTCCACGTCAAATGCCATGTCGTCCACTTCTGACGGGGCGAGTATGGTGGTCAGTACGAGGGGGGCGTCCATCGTACTTCCCCTTGAATCAGGCATGTATTTCCTTGAGAAGTTGAGGAAGGTGTCGAGCAGGAGTATGAAGCAGCTCTCGTCTCCGTCGCAGTCCCTCCTCATGGCCGCGTGCATAAGGGGGTGGGCGAAGAATCCTTGCGTCTTTGAGAAGCCTATTATTCTTCCTATGCTGCCTGCTGATGTGTGCGGCGCCAGCCCTATTATCAGGTGCCCTGTAAGTTCCTCTTTTGTCTTGAGGTTGTAGAATGGTTTCATGCCGTAGAGGTTTTCCAGCTCGTCATCTACGAACTTTGCTATCCTGAAGAGTACAGAATCAGCCTGCTCGTCAGGAGAGTCGGGGCAGCAGGGTATGATCACATCCTGTGGTTTGAGCTCAAGTATCTGGTCCTCGTTTTCAAGAGGCCTTCCGCGCGTGTCCTTGTCATATCCCATCTCTTTGAGCTTCTCTATTCTTGTTCCTATCTCTTTCGGCTTGAAATGGGTTATGGGGAGTTCTGAGCAGTCATACCTGACCGTGCCATCTTTGTTGACATATACGTCATTCTGGGCCCTGAGTATCCCCTTCATGAGGTGCTCTGGTATGTGTTCTCTGTTGCTGGTTCCTCTTACGCCTTTTATCAGGTCGGGATATGTTTTGGTCTTCATCTTCTTAAGCAGGCTCGCGAAATATGTGTTTATGGGTATGTCTTTTCTTGCGTATGGTGTTGCTTTGCCGTGCTTTGGGCACACGTCTGTGTCTATTTTGCCGCATATCTTGCAGTGGTACTGCTTCTTTGTTTTCTCTTCACATTCAGGGCATATGCTGAAGACCGTCTCTTTTTTGCATCTTTCGCACATGTATGTCGGGAACTCTGCAGTTATCTTGCCTGCTGTCAGTGCTGACTGGAATGATCGAAGCCTGCCCCCTTCCTCGCCGACGGGAAAAAGTGTGTGAGGGCTTCCTGTTAGTTTGCGCATCTTCGCCTTTTCAGGCCTCCCCATTCTGGCTCCTATGAATATGCCGCATTTGTCCCTTTGGATTATGTTCGAGTTCTTGTTGAGCGCGTCTAATGTGTCTTTTGTATTTTCGTCTGAGATGGTCTTCTTAAGGCTGTTCTTTGCCTCTTCTGCGTTGTCTGCCCCTATGTTCAGCAGCTCTTTGAGTATGGTCGCCTCATCCCTCTTGAAGACGACAAACTCGTTGCTCGCCAGTATGTGGGGTATCCCTATCCTCTCTAGTGCTCTTTTCTGTTCTTTGTTGTTCTGCAGGACTGCCTTTGTTATTCCGTCGTCATCGGTCTCTGTCCTCATGGTGTGGAGCCATTCGGCGAGCGGCTTCAGCTCTGTCTTGTCTATTGCGTTCCAGAAGTAGGTGTGTTTTGGATGTAGTGGTGTCTTTGTCGCTGCCGCTATGTTCAGTGCTGTCTTTGCGTTCGGCTTCTCCCTGAGTGGGTTCTTGAATATCCTTTCGATTTCCTGCGGTTTTGCTCCTGTTATCTCTGCGAGCTTATACGGGTCAAGGCTGCCGAAGATGGATACTGTCTTCTTCTCAAGCTCCTTTATCCACCATTCCTCGCAGTATCCCGGAGGCACGAGCGGGTGGTTCCTGTTGAGGAAGTCGCCGTAGTTTATGAGCGCGTCGCCGAGGAACAGTACTTCTATCACGTCTTTCTTTGTCTCTTTTGACTGCTGCTCGGTGTCGAGCCTGAGTACGCTGCCGTCCTTGAGCTTTACTATAGGGCCTTCTATCGTGTCGCACGGAGTGAATGCTGCTCCTTTTCCGGGCCTCTCGACTTTGAGCTGGGTTCCGGTCGCTATGAAATTGTTCATCACGTGCATTGATGCGGGGTGAATTGACTGCGCAGAATATCCTGATGTCCTGCTTCTTCCGTATCTGAGCCTGAACCCTCCTGTGCGCAGCGGGTGGGCGAGGACTGGCCTTCCTGCCACGAGGTCTTTTATGTATGTGTAGTCAGGGGTTACTTTGTGTTTGTCGTCGTCGGTCTGGTGTTTTTTCGCTCCTTTGCCTTTTGCGTGGGCCTCTTTCTTTATCTTTATGAACTCTTCCAGGAATGACCAGTGGTCCATGCCGAAGTCATTTCCCCAC
This sequence comes from Candidatus Woesearchaeota archaeon, assembly GCA_016929255.1. Classification (GTDB taxonomy): domain Archaea; phylum Nanobdellota; class Nanobdellia; order Woesearchaeales; family UBA11576; genus JABMQF01. The sequence goes on along the minus strand of JAFGJH010000026.1, from coordinate 3,809 downwards.
TTTGACAGCTGTTTCCAGAGCTTCTCTGCCTTGAGCGGTATGCAGCTTGAGTGTATCAGGCAGTAACCGCTCCTTATCTTGTTGGTCGGTATCCTTGGCAGGTCCTTGTAGTTGGATACATCAATGTCTTCTGACGCGTCGCCGGACACCTCCACAGGGAGGTTTTTGATCATGAACTCTGATTCCTCTTTTGAGGGAAAGTATTGTAGGTTCGTGACCCTCTCGTGATAGTCCTCTATCTCTGTGGCACATCTCTTTATTTCGTTCTCGTCGGGGTCATACGTCGCATATCCTGTGTTCTTCCTTACATAGTCTGCTATTATTACTGACCACGAGGCTGCTGTTCCTCCCGCATTCCTCACCGGGCCCCCATAGTTCAGGCAGAAGTACTCTCCTTTCCCGTCTCTTCTGTTCTTTATGTCTATTGATATCAGCCCTTCTATCGGACTGCTGACCACGCCGACAGTCCCGTATGCGAACCCGACCCTCACCCCTGCCTCTATGGCCTCTTTCTTGTCTTTGAACTTGCAGAACTTCTCTTGTGCGACTTCCAGCGCTATCTGCAGCGCGACCCTCCAGTCAAGTACGCCGTGCTGCTTTTCGAGCTCGATGATGCGCTCGACGACTCCGCTCCCTATTATCTGGGGGGCCAGGACAGATATGAGTCCTACTACCCTCTCTGCCATGTTTGATGCGAGTTGGACCTCAACAGAGTCTTCAGGGTCGTATCCTTTTTTCCTCGCTGCTGTGGCTATTGCGTGCGCCTCATTGCACTTGCGCTGGAGCTCGTCGAAGTATCTTTGCATGTCCTGGCTTGCTGCTACCATTTTGGTGTTTGTTCCTCGTTTGCTTGTTCTTCGCCTTGCGGGTCATCGTAGAAGCGCATTATCTTCACTTTTCTTGTCTGGAGATTCACCAGGATAGCCCTTCCAGGCTGGGGTATCAGCCCGACCTTCTCCTGGTATTCTGTCATCTCAAGCCATGATGAGCAGTTCAGCATTGTGATGTTCCTGTAGTTGGCCGCTGATGTCCTGTGTATGTGTCCGCTCGCGAAGAAGTCGGGTATCCTGTCTATCACAAGGCTATCTTTCTGTGCATCGGGGATGTATAGTGTTGACTTGTGTGTCGGAGCGAGGTGTCTTCTCTGCAGGAGGTATTTCATTATCAGGTCTGACCTCCTCTGTCCTCCTTGGTTCCTTATGGACTCGACCGCGTCTGCGTAGTATGTGAAGCTGAATCCGTGGTACATCAGGACATCAAATCCTGGAAAGCTTTCTGAGCGGTGTATGTTTATGTATGCTGGATTGCTGACCATCGTCACGTTGGGAAGATTCCAGACCGCCTCTGCGAAATCCTTGTACAGTGGCGGTTGGGGCTCTGCTATCCTCATGGCATCGTGGTTTCCGGGGCAGATTATTATCCTCTTGTCCCGTGGTATCCTCTTGAGGTGCTTTGCGAGCTCGTTGTATTGCTCGTATATGTCTGTTATCGCGAGGTCTTTGTCTTGGTCTGGGTATATGCCCACCCCTTCCACAAGGTCTCCTGTGACAAATATGTATTTGACTTTCTTTGCTATTTCTGCTTGTCTCTCGCTGCCCTGTTCGCTCCTGATCCACGCTATGAGCTTCTCGAACGGCTCACGGAGGAAAAGCTTTGATCCGAAGTGAAAATCCCCCAGGAACAGGGCGTATGCCTCGTCGGGGCTTTTTTTCATCTCCTTGTACAGTGGTATGTCGGGGAGTATGAGATTGCTCACGAATATGATGTCGCCTGCGCAGGTCCCTACTATTCCCAGCACCTCGTCAAGTGTTGTCTCTTTTGCCGTCTCGTATGCATCGCTGTTTTGCGATACAATCGCTTTTATCTTTCCCGTCATGTCTTCTGCGGTGAGCATTATCTTGCCCGTCTTTGTCTCCTGCTTGTCTGTTATCATGCCTATGAGCGCGATCTGTTCCCTTTCCCTTTTCTGGTTCAGGCGGTTTATTGATGTCAGGTTCTGAAGCTCCTTCCTGTGCTGGAGTATTGAACTCAGGGTTTTGTATCTTGATGTGAAATATCCTGTGAAATCCTGGACTTCCCTCTTCTTCGGCTCTGCCTTGTAAGAAAACAATATCTCTGTGTTTGCTTTGTCGTCATCCGCGGCGTCTTTTGTTTCTTCTGGCTGTTCTGTCCTGGTCTTCAGGTATTTTTCAAGAAGTGCTGTGAAGTCGGTCTCTTGTCCGGCTTCGGCATCATTGAGGAGGAATTTGTAGAATCCTTCCTGGTCGGTTATGGTATCTATCCTGCTGAACATTCCTCTGTCTATCAGTATCCCTCTGCCCATCAGTGTTGACACGATTTCCCTTTTTTTGTCTAGCTCCAAGATTCCCCCCTTTCTTTTTTTAGAAAAAAAATTTGGAGTTTCTGCAGTATAGATTTCGCAGGGATGTTATAGACCGAGGTCTTTCACTATTATCTCCCTGATCTTCGGTTCTATTGCCGGCGGGACGGCAAGGTTTATCTCTCTTGTCCTTCCGTACCTTCCTTTTGATATCACTTTTGCGTTTATTATGCCGAGCATGTCAAATTCAGCCAGTATGTCTGATATTCTTCTCTGTGTGAGCGGCCTCAGCCCCGTCTTGCTGCAGATTTCTTTGTATATCTCATAGATGTCTCCGGTGAATGTGGTGTTCTGTTTCTCTTTTTTCAGGAGTATTGCGGCGTATAGCGTTGCTTTGAACTGCTGCGGCTGTGTTGTGATTATATCTATTACCCGGTCTTTCTCTATCTTGTCCTCTGCCAGATCCAGGTGCTTGATTGATACGCTCTCCTCGTTGTTCCTTTCCGCAAGCTCTCCGGCCACCCTTATCAGCTCCAGTGCTCGTCTTGCGTCTCCGTGGTCTTTTGCGGCGTAGGCTGCACATTTCTCGAGTAGGCCCTGTTCGAGCACGCTGTTCTTGAATGCCTTGCTTGTCCTCTGTTTCAGTATGTCCTGTATCTGTATGGCGTTGTATGGTGGAAATACCAGTTCTTCCTCGCTGAGGGAAGATTTTACCCGGGGGTCTATGTTGTCTGCAAACACGAGGTCGTTTGATATTCCTATTATTGATATCTGCGCGTTCTTGAGCTCTGAGTTTATTCTTGTGAGGTTGTAGAGTATCTCGTCGCTGGTCTTGTTTATGAGTTGGTCTATCTCGTCAAGCACTATTACTATCATCCGTTTCTCGTTGTCTATTGCCTTGTAGAATATGCTGTATACTTCTCCTGTCGGGAGGCCCGTAGATGGTATTTCTTTTCCGAACTCCCTTGCAAGGTGGGCCACAAGCCGGTACTCTGTGTCTGCTGTCTTGCTGAGCTTGCAGTTGACATATATTGTGTCAAGTTGTATATTGTTTTGTTTTGCGACGCCCTGGAGTTTTTTTGTTGTGTGCTTTACGCAGACTGTTTTTCCTGTGCCCGTCTTTCCGTATATGAAGATGTTTGATGGGCGTTCCATCCTTAGTGCGGGGGCCAGTATGTTTGCTATCTGTTTGATCTGCTCTTCCCTGTGTGGTATTTCATCGGGCGTGTGTGCTGACTGTAAGACTGACTTGTCTAAGAATAGTGGCTCTTTTTTCAGGTATGTTTCAAAGAAAGTGTCAAGCCCCTTTTCTGCCATGTTTACTCCAAACGAAGAAGAGGTATATAAAGCTAACTTTTTAGTGGCAATAATGTGCGTATTCTGGTGTTTCAGGCCTTTTATAGCTAGGTTTGTTGGTTTTTTATATGTTTCTATAACGTTTGTTTTGTTCATACCCCCTCCCCTTGATTTCGCGTGGAAACATCCTGTT
>JAFGJH010000025.1 GCA_016929255.1 Candidatus Woesearchaeota archaeon | reverse complement strand
GTTTGCGGAATTGCAAACCTGCGGTTTGCAATAGGGACGAGCGGCGAGTCTGCGTTATCTCTTGCCCACACCTTTTTTACACAAAAAGCCAAGAACACCTTTTTTTGAGAAGTTATGCTGAAATCATGACGCCTGCGCAGGCTTTTTATCTTTCTTAACCTTCTGCTTGTCCAACTTCTCCTTCTTCTCAGCAGCGCCCTCTTTCGCAAGCTTCACCCAGATCTCGCCAAAATGCTTCTGCTGCTCCAGGTCCACCCTGCGCGCGTTCGTCAGGTGGAGCAGCGGTATGAAAGTGAATACCTTGTCCTCTTTCGAGTCGCCCGGGACAAGATCAGAGAATGCCATCCTATCTGCCTGCTCCCGCGTCAGGTGGCCCATCACATCACCATATATATCATCCATCAGCTTGGAAATGTCAATGGGCTTATCAGGTACGTCCAGAGTCCTTGTCTGGATCTGGTTGAGGATGCGCCTGCGTCTCACATTTAGCGCCACAGCGAGAGCGTCTATCAGGTCATAGACAGACACCTTGCGCTTCCTCGGCTGCGGGGTCCTCGGGACAAGGCGCAGCTGCTCACCATCGACCTTGATACCTATGCCGCCGAACTCTCCCTCGACAAAACTCTCGTCAGAGTAGATGTCATCAGAGCTCTCACCTGATGCCAGAAGCCTGTCGAACTCCATCATGTCATCGCCCACCAGGCGGCTTGACTTTATCCTCAGGAGAATGGCTGCTGCAAGCAGGACCTTGCCTGAAAGCTGCAGGTTCATCTCCTTCAGCCTCTTCAGCGTCTTGATATACATCTTGGAAAGCTTTGACAGGTTGATGTCCCAGGGATCCATCTGCTCTGTCTTTATCAGCTCGATTATTATAGAACGCCAGGTGATCTCATCCTGTTTCATGAGGAGGTCATATATCTGCTCGTGATGCTCCCTGCTCTGCTCTGCCGGCCGGCCGATTCCTTCATCAAGCTGCAAGGGTTTTTCTTCCGCCATCATGGCAATCACAAAAGTCAGTTGTATTTAAATTTATTCAGCATATGCTGCTGACACTCTTTAAAAATCTTTCGGTTTTGTAGTCACTTAATAAAGACGACAAATTTGACTGAGAAAAGCTTTTTATATGGGCTGCCAAACCGAAATGCTATAAAACAGCCTGTCGGGCCCGTGGTCTAGTGGCTATGACAGCGCCTTTACACGGCGTTGATCGCCGGTTCGAGAGCGCAACGCGAGCGTTGCTGCGTTCGACTTGCGCCGAACTTCCGGCCGGGCCCATGCGAGAAAGGCATTTCGCCGATGAAGTCGGCTAAATGCCTTTTTGCATGCTCGAAAATACCGATGAGCTTGCGAGTCGGTATTTTCTTTGTATGCATCTCCGCATCTCCAAAAGCTTTTTAAGTCAGAGATTTTTTGTTTGCTCTACAAGCGCCGGTGGTTGAATGAGGTACAAATGGTCTTGGTCATTTGATACCCGCCATCCGGTCCCATCTCACAATGCTCGATGGGACGTCATAAGAGGCGCAAAATCTTTTCAAACCGCGCCGGTGGTTGAATGGTACAATGGGGCGTTGCCAACGCAGCGAGACAATCAGAGACCATCTTTGGAATCTTCGCTGATGCAAAAACGCTTCGGCCCGGGTTCGATTCCCGGTCGGCGCATTTTATTATTCTTATGTTGTCAAGAAATAATCTGATAATATAAAAGAAAAAATTAAAGCGATTTCTCACGCATAGACATTAGCTGCCTGCCTGTGGAAGCCGTTGCCGTTCGACTGGTGGGTCCTGCTGCTGCGCCTGAACCTGCCAGGTCTCGGAGGCCGGTGCTCGCCTCTTACTTCCATGCCCTGCCGCCTGTCGCCGTGGCTGAATCTCCTGTTGAAGAAACTGCCTCTCCTGCGCGGGCCTGCGTCGAACTTCAGCCTCTGGAAGTCCATCTTCGGGAGCAGGTCGACCTTCACGTCGTAATACCTGAGCACGTTGCTGAATGCGTCGTGGTCATTCGGGCTCAGCAGGGTTATCGCCTTGCCTTTGTCACCTGCCCTTGCAGTCCTGCCGACCCTGTGGATGTACTCCTGAGGGTCCTGTGAAAGGTCATAGTTGAAGACATGGCTGACATCCCTGATGTCAAGGCCTCTTGCAGCGACTGCGGAAGCGACGAGGATGGGGAATTTCCCTTTCTTGAAGTCCTCGATTATGCTAAGCCTCTTGTTCTGGCTCAGCTTGCCATGGATCATCTCTGCCTTCACGCCCTGCATGCGCAGGTTCTTGGTGACAAGCTCCACGGTGGACCTCTTCGCGCAGAACACAAGCGACTGGTCTGTCTTCTCGCTCCTGAGGAGATGCACGAGAAGGGAGAACTTGTCATACGCCTCCACATTATAATAATACTGCTCAAGGAACTCATCCTTCACGTATGTCTCTGCCTTGGCTACAGAAGGGCTGTTCATGTGCTTCCTCTTGATCTTCTCGATGTCATCGGATATCGTCGCGCCGAACAGGAGGACCTGCTTCTTGCGCGGTGTCGCCTGAAGTATCATGTCGACATCCTCGATGAAGCCCATTTCCACCATCTTGTCAGCCTCGTCAAGGACGACGCACTTCATATGCGAGAGGTCTACATTCCTCCTCTGGAGGTGGTCGAGCATCCTTCCGGGCGTGCTGACAATGATGTCTGACCTTCCCATCTGCTCGACCTGCGGCCCGAGGGCCACGCCGCCGAACACTGTCGCGACAGAGAAGCGCAGGTACTTCGCGAACTTCTCCAGCTCCTGCGATATCTGCGCAGCAAGCTCACGCGTCGGCGCCATTATCAGCGCCTGCGGACCATTGCCAGGGGTTATGCTCTCGATGAGCGGGACCCCGAAAGCGACTGTCTTGCCTGATCCTGTATTGGACATACCTATGACATCTTTCCCTGCCTTTATTATGGGAATCGCTGTCCTCTGTATCTTTGTGGGCTCTTCAATGCCCATCTCCTTCAGAGCCCTGACTATCTCTGGTCTTACACTTAATTCTTCAAAGTTCATTTTACTTTCTCCTTGGAATATCCTAAACCGGGTTATAGTCCAACACTATCTTCACTCAAATCTTCGGTTTGAGGGTACCGGATATTAGTTGAAACAGAATGAGCATAAAAATTGTTTTCATACCCTCTGTTTCTGCCTTCCAATATATTATACTATCAATTCCGGGGCGGTAGTATTTAAGGCTTTTGGTCACTTATGGGCCCTAAAATCCTTATCCCCTGCTGAGCCTGTGCTTAATTGCCCTTGAGCTCGCTGAGCAGCTCTTCGCAGCACTGCCTGGCGTACGCAGCAGCCTCCCTGCCGAGATTCCGCGGGTCAGACCTGACAGTGACCCCTGCGACAGTCTTCCCTGACCTTGGGCTGACATGGACGCAGAGTTCGCTTACCTCCACCCTGCCACCTTCAGCAGTAACTGTCCTGTACACTGTTGCGCAGAAACCATCTTTCATATCATCAGTCATTGTAGCTTCTGAAGATATCCCTGCATATTTGCCGCTAATCCCTCCGAGCACTGCAGCTGCCTTATCCCTATCGAACGTCCTCTGCAGTATGGAATACGCAATCAGGTCATTCTTTGATGCGCGTCCGATGTGTATGTGTTCCGGTGTCATGTTCAACCTCCAACCATCATTATCCTATTCCTGTGTCCTGCCTCTCAGAGGCTCGACCGTGCTGACATAATGCGTCGGGTGGTGGAATGGGAATCCTGTCTCCCTCTCCCTCTCCCTGTAGACCTTCGCCCTCTCACCGACGACAGATGCCGCCTTCAATGCGTAATACTGCTGCGTGGCCGTGAACAGCCTCGTTGCTGCGTTAGCTGAAGGCTCGGACGTTGGGTCCTTGTGATGCTCCCTTGCAAACCTGTACCTGTTGATGAGCTTGATTATCCTGTCGTCGTGATAAGCGTCTATCCTTGTGTTTATGAGCGGGAGCAGTATCATGTGGGAGTTTGGGTGACCTGCGGTCACTGACGCTATCTGTGAAGTCATCTCTTCAGGCATCGTCGGAGTCCTCCTCGAGAAGAACACGACAGGCCTGTCCGCATCAGCCTCCGCTATGCTCTCGAGGCCCTCTTTGCCTATTCTTGCGCAATGGTAATATATGTTCGGAAGCCCGTTCGCCCTGAACAGCCTTTCAGCGCTCTCTTCCGGGCGGGAAGTGTCGAGCTCTGTTTTTTCCTTGAGCTTGAATACCCTCTCTCTTTTCAATTCATTGAAAAGAAAAGGTGGAAAATCGCAGTCCACGTCGGGATTGTATATGTGCACCTCCGAGGAACGGTTCTGCGCGGCGACCCAGAGCGAGAAGTCCGCGCCCATCAGCATGCTGCCGATGTCGACTAAAACCGCATCTTTCATGGATGAAAGCGCGCGTACGAAATCGAACAGCCCTGCTTCGGGCAATGCCTCATGGATCTGGCTGAAGCGGGACCTGTGCCTGTCGACCTCTTCGACATCCTCAAAGTTCCTGACAGCATGTGCCGGTATTGTGACACCATAAGATGAGTATCTGATGTCAGAGACCTTGCCATGGATGACAAAATCATCCAGGTAGTCTTCCAGATATATCCCTGTTCTTTCAAGAAGTTCCTGCTTCTCCATAAAGCATCATTTTAAGAAGTAATATATAAATCTTTCTATTTTTTTGTCACTAATGAGTGGTAAAATGACGCCTTCTTTAAACGCTCATAACTCCCTTTTAAGCGCTTTTATCCTTTCATCTATCTCATCAGACCTCTTCTGGAACCGGACAGACCTTGACTCAAGCCTGTCCCTCCTGTGCGAACCGCCTGCGAGGCGCGCCAGGTCTCTGAAGCGCTTTGCATTCGAATCCAGCATATGCTTCCTGCTCTCCAGAAGGTGGACCCTGGACTCTAAAGACTGCGGGATGATGCTCCTGAATATCATCGCAACAGCATACACCACAAGGAATATCACCACCCCTGCGAACAGGGTATGCCTGTCGAGGGGGATGTCTGAGTTGACCAGGACAATCACGACGTAAGCAGTTACATTTATCGGTATGCTGTTCATCATGAAGAATGCCAGCCGCTCAGGCAGCCAGTGGAAGAAACTGATCATCGAAAGCAGGATGCTATACATGGCCAGCAGCACTATTATTATGATGCGCAGATCGTTGAAGGCTACCGCCGCGTGCAGAAATCCTTTGATACTTATGTCTCCCGACGAGATATAGACACTCCTAAGCAGCGAGACTGATATGAAAATCAGTGCTATTGAGTTCCCGAAAGCGGTGTTCCAGCCCAAAGCCTTATCCTTATTGCGGCCGAAATAGATCTGCATCAGGACAAGCGCAATCATCATCGGCGCAAGGGTCCACAGCATCTCAGGACTGTTCAGCGGCGCGAGAATAAGCTCCGATATCCTGGGGGCAGCGGTGTGGATAGCATAGTCGATAGGCGCTGGCAGCGCAGGCTGGACAGTCTGGTTCAGCGTCTCGTTGATCAGCACAGTCGCGTTCTCTACTACCAAAATAACACCTCTTTTCACAGAATGTTTGAGCGCATATTATATAAATGTGACTCTTGCGAAACGGACACAAACCTGTCAAGAACCGCTGGGCGGTTCTCTTCCCCTCTGCTTTTTGGCCTAAAGCAAAGTTTATAAACACCTCAAAAATCCTCAGCATTAAGCTATGAGCCCGTAGCTTAGCCTGGTGCTTACAGCGCTTCACTCGCTCTGGCGGGTAATTGGAGCGCCGGTCTTATATGGCGGTGCTTCGCACAGCTTAAGCAAACCGGTGGTCCCGGGTTCGAAATGCATGATGCACGAAAGTCCCGGCGGGCTCACTCATCTTCGTCGATGATTAAAAACAGCTTGGTGAGGGTTGCTGTTGATTACCTGCAATACAGTGGTTAGCGCGGCCCAATCCAAGCTTTATTTTCGTTCAAGTTCATCAAGAATTTTACAAGTGCTATTGTTTGAGGTGCAAACCGCTCCCGTGGTGTAGCCCCAGCAAGTGGTTACGCTCACTTGACAAGCAAGGTTAAGGACGGTTTCGCTTTGCTCAACCGTCCGAAC
>JAFGJH010000024.1 GCA_016929255.1 Candidatus Woesearchaeota archaeon | reverse complement strand
GTTTGCGGAATTGCAAACCTGCGGTTTGCAATAGGGACGAGCGGCGAGTCTGCGTTATTTCACTGAGTGTCACTTTCATCCCGGACCTCCACGAAGCTGGAGTCATCAAGTTCCGCGCCTTTCTCAGCTTCAAGACAGAGCTCTATGGCTTCTTTTATATTATGTTACGGCAGGAGCTGTTGGGGAAGGTTCCACGAACAGCAGCATCTCTCCAAGCGCTTCCTTCAGCCCGCCTTCGCAGTAGTTTATGCCGTATATGAGCGTAGTGACCCATCTCCTGTCGAACTCTCCCAGCTCATACCTGCAGGTCAGGCTTTTTCCCTCGAGCAGCGCCTTCACCTCTGGCAGCTCGTCCTTGCTGGACTTGACCAGTGTCTTGGTGAACACGCATCCTTCAGAGGAATATTTAACTGTGCCGATGGTCTCTTGGGCTGTGAATGTCGCGTTCTGGCATTCGTTCGCCGCTTCCATGAAGCATTCTGCAGTGTCGCATCCCTGGGAGGAGGAAGGATGGACAATATAATATGCCACCAATACTATGAATATTGCTCCGCATATTGCCAGCACCATCACTGTGTAAGCCAGCAGCACTTTCGTCAGCTTTTTCCACATGGGTGGTTCTTCTGGCTTCATTTATTCACCTGCTCCGTCGCCTGCGCAGCGATCACGAAAGGTTCTGACAGCCCGCCGGTCAGTGCCCTGAATATGCCTGATGCAGTGTCCTTGTTCGCCAGCATCATTGCTTTTGATATGCGGAACGCGTCCACATGCGCTCCGATTGCTTCTCCGACAGCCGTGCCCAGGTCGTATGACAATGCCTGGTAGGTGGCAGACTTCTCCAGCTCCCTCTGCTCGGCTCTCCTTGCAACATCCCCCAGCAGGACGTTGTTCGCCATCGCGTTCTGTTGCGCTATCCTCTGCATCTGGGGATCCCAGAACAGCGTTTCCTGTTCTGTCCTGGACCTTTCCATCATCTGCCATGCCAGCACCCCCGCGCCGGCCTGGTCGCCGTTTTCGAGGTGCAGGTTCGTCAGGTCCACGATGTCAGGCCCTGCCCAATTGACTGTCTGTGCTGATGTCCATGATAAAGCAGCTTTGGGGTTGTCTGCCTTGGCGATATCGTGCAGCTGGAATGTCTTGTCCGAGTTCGCCATGATGTCGGCAACTCTCTGGTCGCAGTCTGCCGCCCTGGCGCCGCCCTTGCATTTTGAATTGTAGTTGTGCATCCCTGAATTCAGCAGGTTCATCTGGTATGGGGAGAAGTGGAGCGGCTGGAAACTGGAGCCGAAGTCCAGCAGGGGATGCAATGTTGGGGTCGTGGTGCCTGGTGTCGTGCCTGGCTGCGTCTGGCCTGCTCCTGCTCCTGCTGCGCCTCCTGCCAGCGCATTAAGCGCGGCGACGGCATTCAACGCCCTCTGTTTCTCCCGCTCATGGAGGTCTGCCCACAGCTTGTCGGTCCTCGCCCTGCTGTCTGCAAAGCACTTGTCTGCGCAGTCCCTGTAGGCATAGAAGTTATTGTGGAATGTGTCAGGGTCGACATTTGTACGCGGGAAGCTGGCATCGCAGCCATTGATGCACCGGTCCTTTTCCGGATCGGAAAGTGCGCTTCCGAAGACTGATGAACCGTCCTTCGCATTGTCATCATAATACTGCTTGTAGATTCTGTAGCCTTCTTCTGTCCTGTCCTGGGGGACATTGTGGAAAGCCGCTTCAACCATTGCATCGTAGTCTGGCTGAGGTTCAGATTGGGTCTGCTGGGGCTGGCCTTGTCCTGATGTCGGAATGTCCTGTTGAGGGATATCGGGCGCAGCAGCAGGCTCTTCTGTAGACATTGTCTCTTCAGGAGCGGTCTCTTGAGTCTCTTTGCCGGGGCAGAATCCCATCGCACGCAGCTGGCTGTCTGTCTTGCCGCTCAGGCTGGGGTTCTGTCTCGCCTCTGCATATGTGACGCAGTGTGAATCCAGCGCATGGACGATTGGGCTGAATAATATTGAGAATATCACGATCAATGCGAAAACGACAGGCCTCCTTTTCATAGCCATAGTCTGATTACCTTTTTACCTTCAGCTTCTGTTTTATTGCTTTTTCTTCCTTCTCGCCCTTATTATTGAGCCGGCAGTTATCGCGACTGCCATGATTATTATGAATAATACGATGAACAGGATGCTCTGCTTCCTTCCCGGGTTCAGGGTGTCCTGGAAAGATGTTTCTTCGGCAGGAGGGATCTTCCAGCTCGGCGTGAATTCTTCCCCTGTCTCGATGTTCTTCACGAGGCCGTCCCAGTCTTCAATGCTTAGGGGTGATTTGACTGTCTTGCCGTCAGAATCGATAGTCATCATCTCTCCTGTGTTCAGCACGGAGGTCTCTCCCCGCGTCGTGTTCACGTCAAGTATTCCTTCATGCAGGTAGACTGCGGTCATGTCTGTCTCATTATCTGTTTCCACGATGAAGTCTGTCTCCCTGTGGGTCACGGTCGCGTGGGGCGTCTTCACGATGAACTTGGTATTGTCCCTGTGCGGGAAGAACCTGACTTTTCCGGTGATTAGGTCGTATCTGACTATCCACACGTCAAAGACGTCCATTATCTCTCCGTCGACATACGTGAATTGTGAATCAGGCCCCAACTGCAGTCTGCTGCCTTCCTTCAGGGTCAGGACTGCAGACGAATCAGGACCGCTCTTCAGGGTGTCCCCTGGTTCCAGGTTGGGAATATCGTCCAATGCTATGTGCTTTGCAAGCCCTTCAGGGTTCGTAAGCCATATCATCCCTTCGACAGTTGACACGGTTATTACTTTCGCCTCTTCTATGCCTCTGAGCTTGTTATCTCTTTCTGTCCTGGCTTTCTCTTCCGCCTCTCTTTCAGCTTTCTGGCATTCGTAATAAGCGTCAGTGTCATCTTCATATTGTGCGAGGCAGACATTGATGCAGTTGGATGCTGCCAGCGGCTTCTCGACCATGTCAGGGCAGGCTTCTGTGCAGCGGTTATAGGGAATCAGGGGATCGATACATTCTGCATGGCTCGCTCCGGAAAGAAGCAATAGACACAATATCGCCGGCCAGGCCATCCTCATGGCAGGTCCATATGGTCAGGATGTTTAAATACCTTTTGATGCTCTGCAGGATTAGCAAACCTTATATCCTGCTGGAACATATGGGGCAGGTATGAAGAGGAAGCAGAAGGTCAGCAAGTGGATTTACTGGACGCCAAGGGTGCTTTCAATAGCATTCATACTTTTCCTTGCGCTGTTCTCATTGGATGTCTTTGATATGCACGCGGGGTTCTGGGGAACTGTCCTGGGGCTGCTGATCCACAACATACCTTCATTTGTGCTGACTGCTGTCCTGGTATTCTCATGGAAGTACGAGATTGTGGGAGGCATAGGTTTTATCCTTGGGGGGCTGGTATACTTTTTCCTCATCATGATGAATTGTGTGAAGCACGGTTTCCACTGGTACTATGTCGCGTGGATAGGCCAGATATCGGGCATAGCTTTCCTGATAGGCATACTGTTCCTCGTCGGCTGGTTCAGGAAGAGTGCATGACGCCCTACAAAACATTTAAATACGCCCTGATTAATCTTCTGCAGGGGTGATTATCTGTGGCTTTGATGAAGGACTTTATGGGTTTCTTGCGCGAGTATAAGGTTGTTGCGTTGGCTGTCGCTTTCATTATGGGCGTCGCTTCGACCGCCTTGATTAAGTCGATGGTGGATAACATAATAATGCCTGTGATAACTCCGTTCATTCCCGGCGGTGCCTGGAAGACCGCGACGTTCTCATTGGGTCCGATAGTGTTCGGCTGGGGGCCTTTTGTCGGTGAGCTGCTGAACTTTGTGATAATCGCGCTTGTTGTGTTCATGATAGCGAAGAAGGTCATGAAAGAGGATAAGGTCTCGAAGAAATAGGCCTAGCTGCACAGCATGTGTTCCCTGAAGAAGTTCATTGTCTTCGGGAATTTATTTATTTTTTCCAGTGTCTTTTTGTGCCCGTCCCTGAACGTGTCTGCCTGCTTCTGCGTCATGCCTGCATTCACTTCATAGCTTATGCTGGGCTCCAGCACGGTTCGCGGTGTCTCTGTTATGCTGGTTATCCCATGTTGGTCTGGCCTGCTGTAGACAGCTGCGCCTTTCTGGAGCCCAAAAACAGAAGTTGATATCAGGTCTATGTTATCAGAGTTCCTTTTCAGGAATTCAATGGTTTCCAGAGCCTCTTCCCGGGTCTCTGTCGGGAAGCCGAACATTATGAATGTGACGTTCCTCACCCCTGCCTTGTGCGACGAGGCCAGCACATTTTCTATATCAGCCACGTTCGTGCCTTTGTTCATCCTCCTGAGCACCCTGTCACAGCCTGACTCCACCCCCCACAGCACCATCTTCAGCCCTGATGCACGAGCATTACTTAAGATATCCTGGCTGAACTCTTTCATTGGCCTGAGCTGGCAGGTCCACTCCACTTTTAGCGGCGCCAGTGCCTCCGCCACTTTCATGAGCCTTGTTGCGGGCATCCCGTCGTCTATGATGAAGAGATGCCTCTGCCCTGACCTCTTGGCTGTCTCGGCGATTGTCTCAAGCGGATACTCCGTGTAGGGCATCCTGCTGAAGTGCGAGCAGAATGCGCAGCCCTTGTACGGGCACGTTGTCGATGTCTTGATTGGTATCACAGGGTGCGGCGTGAAATAACCATTCAGGTCATGACAGGTGAAGTCGATAGGAAAGTCAAATTTCAGCCTGTTATGTTCTGCCTCTTTCCCCTCAATATACGACAGCAGTTCAATCTCATTCGCAAGCGAGGCGTCAGCCAGCGCAGTCAGCTTCTCGTTGACAGCTGGCCCTCCGATGACAGTCCTGACACCCCTTTTCTTGAGCTCCTTGAGCAGCGCGTATGCGTAGAACGCCTGGCTGGAGTAGACTATGCTGAAGCCCACTATGCCTGGCTTCCTGTCCATTATCCTGCCGATCAGCTCTTCGAAGAACTCGGGCTTCCCCCCTGCGACGACTCTCTTGTTGTTCTCTGAATACGCCCTTTTTGTCAGCTGCTTGTATTCTGATGTCTTCAGGTCATAGTCGTCCCATTTTGTCATATCCTGGTAATACTTAAGATATTCAGGGAACCTCAGCCTGTGGAACTCGAGGTTGAGATCGAGAACTGAGACGTCAAGCTTGCTGTTCGCCTTGAGGAAAGAGTACAGGTAAGTGACAGAATACGGCGGGCTTGCCGGCGTGCAGAACGGGAGGTATACCAGAATCATCTTTTTGTTTTTTTCAGCCATTCGCCGGAGGTTATGGCTGACGATTAAAAAGCTTTCGGGCTATATGGTCGAACGGCAGCGGCAATCTAATCTTTCTTGGGCTCCTGCCTGGCCTGGCACTTGTCGCAGAACATCCTCTTTGATTCGGTCCTGTCCACCACGAACCGCGCCTTGCAGGAGAGGCAGTGCTTGACTATCTTGTATTCTACCATCTTACCTTCTCTGTCTTTTCCATCTGTTGCCTGTCTGCGGCAGGTCTATGTCGCTTGAGCCGCACTTCATGCATATCCTGATGGTTATCGGCTTTGATTTCCTGCCGTGTGAGTAGTTGACCCTTGTCTTTATCTTTGTTCCTTTGCATTTGTTGCACATCATTTCTATCGCTCCTTGGGAACAGCAGGATATTGCTGGACTTTGTCTATGGTATCAGAACAACATCCGACGACTGCATGGTGACAGCGGGAACAGAATGGATTTTCCTGATATGGATGCTGATAATCCTCTTTTCTTTATAAATTCTCTTGTTTTCCGTGCATTGTTTGAGGTCTGGAAGGTTTTTTACCGAAATGCTTTTATAAGGTCCAGGCATTGGCAGGGGCATGGCAAAGAAAAAAGACACCCGTGATGTGCTCTGGGCCAGGCTCGAGCGTGAGATCCAGTCCAGGGGCAAGAATAAAGACCGCTCATTCAGGCTTTCTGGCAGGTGGAAGAGATTCGTCAGGGTGCAGGACGGCTTCAAGGTATATGCTGTCGACGGGAAGTGGCTGAGGGACAATGTCTGCATAAACTTCCTCCACGCAGGGCATGGCTATGTGCACGAGTTCATACCTCTTGATGAGATATGGGTCAGCACGCACCATTACAGGGACAGCAGGTTCGTGAGCTGCAGGTGCAGAAATGTCAGGAAGGACCTGAAGGTGTCGAAGCCTTATTTCGACAGCACGGTCATCCATGAGATCACCGAATGCAGGCTCATGGCTGAAGGCACGGATTACTGGACTGCCCACAATATCGCCCTGAAGAAGGAGCGCGAGATAGGTCTTCTTGAGGACCCCCATTCAGAGGTCCTGCTTAAGAAAAAGAAGAGGAATTCCTGACTAATCATTGCCGTTGACTGCTTTTCTTCTCTTCCATTCATCGATAGACGTGACCTTTGACTTCGCGCTGCCGTCTGTAGAACTGGCGTCTTTGCCTTTGGGCTTTGCCAGCTCTTCTGCGTCAGGCCCGCACTTCCTGTCTGTTGCTTCATCCTCATCTGCTACATCATCCCATGAGAAATCTTCCTCTTCCGCCTTTGTGCGCCGTGTCTGCGGCTTTTGCCCATCTTCTGCAGGGCGGTATGTCTCCTGCTGGGAGGCTGTCTGCACAGGGTGCATGCTCTGCCTTGGCAGTATTGGCCTGCTGGCCCTTGAGCTGGGTCCCTCTCCGGGCAGCTGTGTGGTCCTCAGGAATAGTTCTGTTATCTCGTCCACTATCTCCTGGCGGTACGCGTCGAATGAATTGCGCGCAGCATTGCCCACAAATAGTATTGTGTAACCGTTGATATTTATGGAATGTTCCTTGCTGTGGAGCGATTCCGCAAGGACATCCTTGTCTTTGGTGTCCATGGCCTGGTTGACGATTCCCCGCACTATCTTGTCATCACAGCAGAGGACCGCTGTCCTGCCTTTCTCCGGGAACACCTTGTGCAGTATCTGGTCCATGAGGCTGGTGAATGCGGGTGAGCTCAGGGGCATCTCGTCGTGCTTCGGATAGTCGAAGAACATCATCTTGTACCTGTTCTGGTCGCAGTACCTGGCCATTGCGAGGTACTTCTGACCGTTCCTGAGCATTGCCCTGCCTAACTTCTTGAAATCTTCTTTGTCGAACTTCCCTGTCTCGTTCAGGACGTCCTTCAGCATTGAGACAAGCGACCTTGCATCGGTCTCGCTCAGCCTGTCCTCGCTGATCTCGCCGAATTCCTCTATCATATCCTTCGAGCCCAGGTATAATGAGTATCCGTTGTGGAGCACGATGAAATGGTCATAGTCTGTCTCTGAAAGATGCTCAAAGCAGGAGACCAGCGCTCCGGCCATCGCGAGCTCTACATGCTTGCGTGACGACATTTTCCCTGCCTTGTGCTTTGGGCGCCTGTCGATGTAAGGCAGGTTCACGACATGGAACCCGTTTCCGATGTCCTCGTCAATGCAGACCAGCCCTTCCAGGTCCCGAGGGGCTTCTTGCGTATCTTCCTGCGCAGCAGGACTGTCCCATTCTGCAGAGAGTTCGCCGGTCGTCAGCGCAGGGCTGTCTTCGGCAGCGGGTTCGTCCTCCGGCGGGTTGATCAGCGAAGGGTCTATCACCTGCCTGTGTTCTGTCTGCGCGCCTGCTTCGCCGTCACGCACTATATCGTCATCTGTGAGCTCGAGTATCTCTTCCTGGAACGGCTCGTCGGTGGCGTCTATAGGCAGGTACCACCCTGTCGCTTCCTGGTACATCCTTTCAATCTGGCGATAAACCTCGCCTATCTCCGGGGTGAGGCCTGGCCTTGACCTTGTGTATATCCTGAAAGGAAATCTGTTTTTCTGGTAGATTATGACCGACCTGTCTGATTGGTCGGCGGCTGCAGGCGCGTATATGATGAGGTCTTCGACAGAGCCGTCGCTCACCCCTTTCTGGATGTGCAGGAATCTTCCTCTTGAGATGCCTTTTTCCGAGAGCCAGGTCTCGTTGATCTTTGCAGCAGTCTCCATCCCTGTATCAGGGTCAGTGACTGTCGTTGGCTCTATGTATGACTCCGCTCTCTTGCCTTCTGACCTCAGCTGGGCAAGGTAGTTGAACAGGGCCTTGTATACTGCGGTCTGGGAATCATTTCCGTTCCTGTCTCCTGCATTGTCACCCATGTTATCAGCCTGTATGCCGTAAAATATGGTATGGACGGTATATAAACCTTTCGTAATGTAATCCCTTATTAGTAGTAAATAATCGGAATGTGGTCGTGCCTCCGGTAAGTATGTGTCCTTTTATGGTTCGCACTATAATAAAATTATCTTAAAACTATTTTACTTTTCAACGCTTTTTATAAAAAATGAACGATTTAACAAGAAACAAAACCTTTTTTAACTCGCTCAACACGCCATCTGCCATGCGCAGCTACCGTTACTTTTACTTCATCGTCGGGGTCTTTGTAGCGGTGCTCATCGTGTCCAACACTGCGAGCACCAAGATCCTGGACCTGGGGCCTTTCACATTCGACGGCGGCACAATACTGTTTCCGCTGGCGTATATCTTCGGCGACATCCTTACAGAGGTCTACGGCTACAGGAACTCGAGAAAGGTCATCTGGACAGGCTTCGCCTGCCTCGCTCTTGCCACGCTGACCTATTACGCAGTGGGCCTGCTTCCTGCTGCAGAAGGCTGGACAGGAGAGGAGGCATACCAGCAGATACTCGGCATCGTGCCAAGGATTGCGATAGCCAGCCTAATCGCCTACTTTGCAGGCGAGTTCTCAAACTCATATATCCTTGCCAGGATGAAGATCTGGACAAAGGGCAGGTGGCTGTGGATGCGGACGATCGGCTCCACCTTGGTCGGCGAAGGGGTTGATACCGGGCTGTTTGCGGTAATAGCGTTCGCGGGCGCTCTGCCCAACAGCCTGCTCATCGCGATAATCGTCTCCAACTATGTGTTCAAGGTAGGTATAGAAGTCATATTCACGCCGATAACATATGTTCTGGTCGGCTGGCTCAAGAAGCGCGAGCACGAGGATTACTACGACTATCACACAAATTTCAATCCGTTCGCTGTGAAGGCGTGATTTCGTACTATTTCTAGCAGCGCCGCTTATTGTTTGGCGGCTGCCAAAGCAACCTACGGTTGCAAGGTTCATGCAAAGCCTGAACTACCGCTCTTTGCGTGTCCTCAGACAAACTATGCTG
>JAFGJH010000023.1 GCA_016929255.1 Candidatus Woesearchaeota archaeon | reverse complement strand
GCAGTTTGGTGTGCCAAAGCAGGGACTGCTTTGAGCATTCCGACCGCACGCAGTAAGGTCGATACCCCATCAGGGGAGACAGGGCTTGCACTTACATATGCACCAGGCGAGCACTGGCGGCACCCACGCGAAGCGTGATACTTTCTACTATGCAACTACTGTGCAACTTGCGTTCGGCATGAAGAAAGGTCACCGCTGATTAATCTGTCCTAATGGGCATATGACCGGTTATTTCCTCTTCTGGAGCGGTTCCAGCCCAAAATCACTCCCCAGAACCGAAAATATTAAAAATAAGCGCGTCTTATCCATCTAAAAACCTGTATTTTTGGGTAGTTTTCATATTCAATAGGTAAATAGGAGGGGATGAAATGGTTACACAAAAACTGCTTCCATTGGCGGCTATGGAGAAGATACTGAAGAACTGCGGTGCAGAGAGGGCTTCAGACAAGGCCAAGGCTGCTTTGAAGGACATCGTGGAAGAGATTGCCGCTGAGATCGCTGAGCGCGCTGTGAAATTCTCCACGCATTCGGGAAGGGTCACTGTGAAGGCGAGCGATGTCAAGCTGGCTGCAAAGTACTGAAATCTTTTTTTGGCATGTCAGAGGGTGGTTGATATGGGTATGCTGGATGATGGTTGGGATGATGATTTCGGAGGGGGCATAGAAGACCCTTTCGATGATGACAACAATGAGGAAGAGTAGGTCCGGAATTTTTCTCAACATTTATATACCACCTCTAAATCTCTGAAAGGTGATTCTTATGGGTTCGATATACTTCACGAAAAGGCTTTTGACAAAGCGCCCGAAACCAGGGCCTAAGGCTCCTGAGAAACCCCGGGCGTTCAGGTCAGAGGCATCTGCGCAGGACTGGGCAAAGAAGCACGGCCTGAAGAAGTTCAGGGTTGATGCCATCGCAGGCGGCAGGAAGTTCAAGATAAGGACAAGGTTCTAGGTGTTTTCTCATGTTCGCGGATTATATTGTCCAGACTATTTGTGAGGTTCTTGGCATAGAGATGCCGCCTGAGAGGATTCCTGAGCCCAAGCAAAGAGAGCCTGACGATGAGCATGGTCCTTTTCACATCCTTATCGGTGTATGCAGGAGCGCGAGAGATTCTTTCTACAGGTTTCTGGAAAAGCCCGGCGACCCCTTGAGTCCTGAGCAGATTCATGCGCTGAGGGATCTTGAGCAGAAGGTTGAAGGGCTTTGTTTATATCCTGATAAGCTGAGCCTGCAGAAGGGCACTTCTCCATGTCTGCTTTATGCTGGCTTCGGCAGCACGCCTTACATAGGCACTGCCTACGGCAGCAGGTTTGATTCTTTGGATGGTGCCAGGGAAGATGCTGTGCTCAGCGATGTCATAAGGCAGATAGAAGATGCTGCTTATGATAATCAGACATCTTGAATTCTGAGAATTCTGGTGATTATTTTTCAGTATCTGATGATTTTCCGTAACGCAATGATGCAGACGCGTGACTGTTGATGTTAGCATCTTGCTCCGCTCTATGCGCCAGTCGGGAATCGAACCCGAACAAGTGGCTTGGGAAGCCACCGTCATACCACTAGACCACTGGCGCGGATACTGCTGAACAAAAAAGGCAGTCATTTATATTAATTGCGACTGTATGAATGGCTGATCATGGGAAGGATTGATATTTGCATTCTTTTTAAATCCAATAATGAAAAATTTATAAACTAGTTCTGCCATTACCATTATGAAATGGGGATTGGTGACTGGTTCAAGGGGATTTTCGGCAAAGAGGAAGAGCCGCAGGAGCCTATGCGCGCCTGTGACAGGTGCGGTTTCGAGTTCCCTGAGATGTCTCTGGTGATTTCCGGTGAGAACCAGTTCTGCGGCGAGTGCAATGACAAGATAAAGAAGGATATTGCCGAGGCCGAGTTCAGGAGGAAGCAGGCTTTGGCGACGCAGAGGACCAAGTTCTACTGCTATGAGTGCAGGTTCCATTTCTCCAGGAAGAAGGATTTCCCGATAAGGCTCTGCCCCAACTGCGGGAGCGAGAACTTTGTCGAGGAAGGCAAGATTATTTGATAAGTCGTATTTGTTTAGCTATTTCTAGCAGCACCACCGCAAGTATGCGTAGCGTTTCTCGGGATAAAGAATCACACCGACAAGGGGGATGCCCCATCCGGGGAATGTTGGTAATAGATTGAGAATCGACAAGCGGAGCCTTGCGTGGTGCTGCTTTATATGGAGCTAAACCAAGACGATAAGTATTATAAACGGTTGCTGATTCTGCAGGCATCATGAAGCTGTCTGACTTCGACTACGACCTGCCAAAGGAGCTCATAGCGCAGGAGCCTGTGGAGCCGAGAGATTCCAGCAGGCTGATGGTGGTCAAGGGCAGCAGCATCGAACACAGGAAGTTCCGTGACATTCTGGGCTATCTCGAGAAAGATGACGTCCTCGTACTCAACGACACAAGGGTCGAGCCTGTGAAGCTGGTCGGGAGGAAGTCCACCGGCGCGGCAGCAGAGTTCATCATATCCAAACGTCTCGGCGGCAGCAGGTACATGTGCCAGATAACGAGCAATAAGGTGAGGAAAGGCAACTCATTCGAGTTCGCTAAGGGCCTGACCGCGACTGTCATCGGCGACAGCGACGGTTTCGAGTTTGAGGTTGAGTTCAGCAAGGCCCCGCCTATCGAGGATATCGGTGAGATGCCGACGCCGCCGTACATAAAGAAGAAGGCAAAGCGAGACCAGTACCAGACAGTCTATGCAAAGATGAGCGGCTCCATCGCGGCTCCGACCGCAGGATTCCATTTCACTCCTGAGCTCCTGCGCGAGATCGGGAAGAAAGGCGTGAAGGTCGTCTACATCACGCTGCACGTCTCTTATGGCACGTTCCTCCCTGTGAAAGAGGAGGACATCACCAAGCACGCTATGCACGAGGAGTGGTTCAGCATATCAGATGAGGCTGCGGAGGTTATCAACCGCCGCCAGAAGCGGCTTATCGTCGTGGGCACGACAGCGCTCCGGGCGCTGGAGTCTGTGACTGATGAAATGGGCATCACCCATGCGAAGGAAGGCACCACTGATATCTTCATCTACCCTGGCTACGAGTGGAAGCTGAAGCCCGACATGATGATTACGAATTTCCACCTGCCTAAGAGCACGCTCATCATGCTGGTCGCAGCGCTTGTCGGCCTCGACAACGTGATGCATGCCTACAGAGAAGCGGTCAAAGAGAAGTACAGGTTCTATTCTTTCGGCGATGCGATGCTACTTTTTGCCTGAATTGACAGAATAGAAGCACCCGCAATAATTCTGCCTGTAGAGCTCCATCTCTTTGCTCATCTGTACCGATTTCCTGAAGCCGTCCTTCTTCCTGAAGTCCGATGGCAACCATTCTATGCCGCGCTTCTTCGCCAGCTCAGCCCCAAGCCCGTTTATAAGTTCTGCGTCCTTGTGCGGGGATATTGTCAAGGTTGTGGTGAATGCATCGAAGCCGTTCAGCTTTGCGTATCTCGCTGTCTCCGCAAGCCTTATGGAGAAGCATATCCTGCATCTCCGGCCTCCTTCAGGCTCTTCCTCGAATCCCTTGGTCAGTTCCACCCATTCCTGCGGTGAATATGCCCCTTCAATCAGAGGCACACCCATCTTGGCGCTTACTTTCTGCGCGTTCGCGTACCTCTTGTAGTACTCTCCGCCGGGGTGTATGTTGGGGTTATAGAAAAACATAGTCACGTCATACTCATCCATGAGTTCCTTCACGCAGTGCGTGCTGCATGGCGCGCAGCAGGTGTGCAGGAGCAGCTTTTTCTTCATGCGGTGTGTCTGCACAAGCTTTTTTATAAATTTTCGCGTATTTTGCAGCACAACATTTAAAAACAGGCTTGTTTTGGTCAGCATCATAAATAGAGGTGTTTTGAATGCCAGCAAAGAAAGATGGTTCAACTATCAAGCTTTTGGTCCTTGACGTTCTCAAGCCGCACAAGCCGAACATTGTCGATTTCGGCAAGGAGATGTCTAAAGCGAACGGTATAGATAACATCGATATATCGGTCTATGCTGTCGATGAGAAGACAGAAACTGTCAAGGTGGTTATTGAGGGGCACTCCCTGGATTTTGAGGTAATTAGGCAGACGATCGAGGAGTTCGGTGCCGTGGTGCATTCTATCGACAAGATATGTTTGGGGAAGAAGCTCTGCTCGTACCAGCTTCCGGAGATTCCACACCCGCTTAGGCCTATCTGAAGATGAAAAACCGACTCAAGGGATACCTGAAGATTCTTGTAGAGCATGAGATTGTCAGGCGTTATGTAATCATAAATTCGTTTGACGGCGCACTGACCATATTGGGAATAGTGATTGCAGAGTTCTTCAGCGCGATACAGGACCCGAAGCTGGTCATACTGCCGGGCCTGGGCGCTGCGGTGGCCATGTGCATTTCAGGCATATGGGGCGCGTATTCTGCAGAGCGTGCAGAGGTGCGTAAGTCCATCAGGACGATGGAAGCACATCTCATAAAGGACCTCAGCAACACAGCATTCTCAAAGAAGAGGGAGAAGATGGCGATTGCGATAGGGTTTGTCGACGGGCTGAGCCCGCTGGTCGCTTCGCTCCTGATACTTGTCCCGTTCTTCTTCGTGTCTTCAGGGATGATAACCATGCAGTTCGCTTATTACCTGTCTCTGGCGGCTGTCACGGTCATCCTTTTCCTGCTCGGCGCTTTCGCAGGAAGGATTGCAAGGGAAAGCATGGTCAAGCACGGCCTGATAATGCTGCTGGCAGGGCTGATAATAGGCCTGATATTCTTCCTGCTTGTGCTTGCGGGTGTATTATGATGGGTGGCAGTCTGCCGAGCAAGTGCTGCAGCGCCGCCACCGGCCTGCGAGCCTGCAAAAGACACAGCGGGTCTGCATATGCTCGGAAAACCGGTCCGCTTGATGGAAATCTGCGAGCGCCGTGGCGGCGCTGTGCAGTGTCCCTGAGCATAGAGGGCGTATTGCTGCTGTTGTCTCTTTTTGTCTCATTGTTCTCTTTGGGCTGCGCAGGCGCGCCAGAGGAGGGCGCAGCAGCGCAGGATGGGGTATTGCAGGACGAGGTGGTGAGTATGGATATTTCCGGAAAGAGCATCCTTATGGTCATAGCTCCGGAGGGATTCCGTGATGAGGAGTTTCTGGAGCCTGAGGCTGTTTTCGAGCGCGCAGGCGCTGACGTGACTGTCGCTTCAAAGGGCGTCAGCGTCGCGAAGGGCAAGCTCGGCGCGACCGCTGAAGTGGACATTGACATAAGTGATGTCAATGTTGAGGATTATGATGCTGTCGTGTTTATAGGCGGCCCGGGAGCAAGCGTCTACTTTGACGACCCGACAGCGCTCAAGATAGCGAAGGACGCGTATGCTGCAGGCAAGGTCGCTGCAGCGATATGCATAGCACCCAGCATACTCGCCAACGCAGGTGTCCTGAAGGGCAGGAAGGCGACCTGTTTTGAGTCAGAGTCAGGCAATGTGGGAGAGAAGTCTGCAGGTTACACCGGCGAGCCAGTCACTGTTGATGGCCTGATAGTCACAGCAAACGGCCCTGCCGCTGCGAAGCGCTTCGGCCAGGAGATCGTGAAGCTTCTTTCCTGAGAGGATTATCACATCATCTTCAGGTCCCTTCTTTCCAGCTTGCGAGATATGCTTTCTGCTCTTCTGTAAGCTCGTCCATCTTCACGCCTATGGCGTCGAGCTGCAGCCGTGCAATCTGCTTGTCCAGCTCCTCAGGCAGGAGCAGCACCTTATGGCTTAGCTTGCCCCTGTTTTTGGCTATGTATTCGCATGCGAGAGACTGTCCGCAGAATGATGTTGACATGACTTCGCTGGGGTGGCCTTCTGCGCAGGCGAGGTTGACGAGCCTTCCTTCTCCGCAGAGGTAGAGCGTCCTGTCGCCGAGGTCGAACTCTTCGAGCCCGGGCCTTACAAGTACTGTCTTCCTTGATGCGCTCCTGAGGTATTTGACATCTATCTCCACGTCAAAATGCCCGGAGTTGGACAGTATCGCGCCGTCTTTCATGAGCTTAAAGTGCTCTTCTGTCAGGACATCCCTGTCACCAGTCACTGTGATGAATATGTCGCCGAGCGGCGCTGCCTCTTTCATGGGCATGACCCTGTACCCGTCTGTCTTTGCCCTGAGCGCGGGGACCGGCTCGACTTCTGTGACTATCACTTCAGCTCCCATTCCTTTTGCCCTCAGCGCCACGCCTTTTCCGCAGTCTCCGTATCCTGCGACCACGACTGTCTTGCCTGAGAAGAGTATGTTGGTCGCCCTGATTATCCCGTCCAATGTGCTCTGGCCTGTGCCGTAGTAGTTGTCGAACAGGTGTTTGGTCTGGTTGTCATTCACCGCGATTATAGGGTATTTCAGGGCATTGTCTTTTTCCATCGCCTTGAGGCGCAGTATCCCTGTGGTGGTCTCTTCGCACCCGCCGATTATCCTGCTGAGGAGGTCTTCGTGCTTCGTGTGTATCTCTGTCACGAGGTCGCACCCGTCGTCTATCGTGATGTCCGGGCGGAATGCGATGACATTGTTGAGGTACCTGTAGTAGTCCTCGTTGGTCTCGCCCTTGTAAGCCCACACCCTGACGCCCTGCTTTGCGAGCGCTGCTGCGACATCATCCTGTGTGGAAAGGGGGTTGCATCCTGTTATTGCTACTTCTGCGCCGCCCGCCATCAGCGTCTGCACCAGCACACCTGTCTCTTTTGTGACATGGAGGGCCATTCCGATGCGAAGCCCTTCGAGCGGTTTTTCTTTTGAGAACCTTGTCTTTACCTGCATGAGCGCTTTCATGTGCCTCTCTGCCCATGTGATGTTCAGCAAGCCCTGCTCTGCGAGCTTGAGGTCCTTGACTTCATAGTTTGCTCCAGAATCCATAACGCACCTCGTTCAGCATCCTGAAAATTCCAAAGATTAATAAATATTTCCGTATTTGTGACGTCCTATGGATGCTGATGAATTGAGGAAGAAGCTGCATGCAGACCCCGGCCAGGAGACGGCGAATGAGCAGAGAAGGAAGAAGAACAGCCTGGTGATCCAGATCGTGGTGA
This sequence comes from Candidatus Woesearchaeota archaeon, assembly GCA_016929255.1. GTDB lineage: Archaea > Nanobdellota > Nanobdellia > Woesearchaeales > UBA11576 > JABMQF01. Next base: position 24,508 of record JAFGJH010000023.1, on the reverse strand, counting down.
CTGTGGTGATTATGCTTTTTGTGTTCGGGGCGTATGTCATAAGCCACACGCCGTCCAGGACAGACGGTCCGCCCAGGGCTTGCTTCAAGCATGACGTGTGCATAGACCTTATTGTGGTCACGACCCCTGAGGCTCAGGAGATCGGCCTCAGCAACTATTCTGCATTGCCTGAGGACACAGGCATGCTTTTCATCTTCCAGCGTGAGGAGATCCAGCGCATGTGGATGAAGGATATGAGCTTTCCGATAGATATATTCTGGATAAGCGACAAAGGCAGGATCCTGAACATCGAGAAGAAGGCCCTGCCATGCATCCCGCCGATGACGACCTGCGAGATATTCGAACCGAATGTCAATGCTAAGTATGTTCTTGAGACAAGGGAAGGGTTTGCCATAGAGTCCAACCTTTTTGACAACGATGTGGTGGAGTTCTATAACCTTCCCCGGAACTGAGAAAGGAGTACGATGAAGGCAGTCCGGATCGGCAGGATAATTCCTATTCTGAAAAAGGAGATTGAGGGATTCCACATGCCTATCGTGAGCGAGATTGCCCTGCGCAAAGACCCGTTCACGGTCCTCATCTCCTGCATTCTGAGCCTGCGCACCAAGGATGAGACGACCGCGGCCGCGTCCAAGCGGCTTTTCAGGGAAGCCCCGACCGCAAAGAAGCTTGCTGCGGTGCCTGTCAAGCGCATAGAGAGACTCATCTATCCTGTGGGTTTCTATAAGACAAAGGCGAGACGTATAAGAGATATTGCGCAGGTGCTGATAGACCAGTACGACAGCAGGGTCCCGAACACGATCGATGAGCTGCTGAAGCTGCACGGCGTGGGCAGGAAGACAGCGAACATAGTGGTGACCATAGGTTTTAACAAGCCTGGTGTTGCCGTGGATACGCACGTCCACCGTATCAGCAACAGGCTGGGCTACGTGAAGACAAAGACTCCAGAGCAGACAGAGTTCGCCCTGCGCGCAAAACTCCCTAAGAAGTACTGGATGGTCTATAACGACCTTCTTGTCACCTGGGGCCAGAACATCTGCAGGCCCATCTCTCCGTTATGCAGCAGATGCGCGATAAGAGAACACTGCAGCAGGGTTGGTGTTGGAGTCAGCCGTTAGAGCAGCGCCACCGACTTTGTCATAGTTGCTGCAGCCACCGCTTCTGCGTGCCCTCTGCCCAGAACAATGGACTGGGTTGCACTCGCAACTGAATTGACAGTGTTTGCGCATCAACAGCAGAACAATAAGCGCATAGCAACCACCAGCAGGCCAGCAGCGTGGCTGCTGCATTTAGTCTTGCAGATGGCGCTGCGAAGAAAAAAGAAAGATAAAAAAGAAAAAAAAGAAATCAGTTCATTCACTCGTTCTCTGCCAGGGCATAGATTGCCTTCAGCGCAACGATGACCGCTGCAGGTATGATGAACAGCATCATCGCTGAGAACATGTTATGCAGCAGGCCGCCAACATACTGTATGGTCCCGAGCAGCTGTCCGCCCATGCTGGTCATTACGACGAGCACCAATGTAGCGAACAGGAAGCTGTTGGTCTCCTTGCCTGTGACATTCAGGAAGCCGACGATCAATCCCAGTATTATGAGGATTGTTGTCATAATCGTTCCCAAAGGCCAGAAGCCGGCAATGATGGCGATTATCAGGCCGATGATGAAGGCCCAGCTGCCTACTTTCTGCACTACGTTTCCAGTCTTTCTCATTGTACCACCCTTTTCATAGTTGATTAAAATAATTTATAAACCGGACAGCGTTGAAAATTATAAACTTTTCGGTTCTTTGGCTGTTTTTATAACAACCAACAAGACCACTCAATAGTGGGAAAAATAAATTTATATAGTGTGCAGGCAGGATGTCCTGCTTAGATGGCCAGCGTCATATTCAAGAAACCGCCCCTGCGCAAGCTTAGAAAAGAGGGCCTGTTCGGTGTGGACATGCATTTCCACACAAGGTATTCTCTTGATGCAGTATCGCGCATACCTGTAGCAGTGAAGAAAGCTCAGAAAAAGGGTTTCGGTTTCGCAATCACAGACCATAACACAGTGGATGGCGTGATGCATTCCTACCGCCTGCGCAAGCACACCCTCATAATACCAGGCATCGAGATAACCTGCAGGAACGGGAACCATGTGCTCGCATACTTCTATAACCACAATGAGCTTGAGGAGTTCTTCGGCAAGGAAATCAAGCCCACATTCAGGAAGAACCCTTTTTTTTCTGAGCTTTCTGTATCGCAGGTTGTTGATGCCGCAAAGGACTACAACTGCATAATGTGCTCCCCGCACCCCTATGCTCCAGGAGCAGTTTCTATGAAAAATACAGGAGTCTCAAAAAGTCTTGAGAAGAAGCTCAACCTGATTGAGGTGTTCAACGGGTATAATTTCAGAAGCATGAACATGAAAGCGCTTTACTGGGCATCAAATGCGGAGAAAGCGATGACCGGAGGGTCTGACGGGCATTCTACGCTTGAGCTTGGAAGGGTTCTCACATTCACGCAAGGAACTGATATTGATTCAGTGTTCAAAGATATCCTCAAGAACAGGTCATTGATAATGGGCAGAGAGGAGAACCTCTTCATGAAAGCAGCGCTCACAGTGAACAAGGAACGGGCATACATTACGAAGTGCAGGAAGCAGCATATTGCCGGAAAACTGATAAGATCAAATTTCTCAGTAGAGTATGCCTATTTCAGGAAAAGGTTCAGCGAGCGTAAGGCCCAGAAGATGATGCTGGAACACCAGGCAGAGCGTGACAGGCTCAAGAGACAGTAAACTGGTTTTATCATTATGCAAAACTGATTCTGCTTTGCTCAAAAGAAGTATCCTATCAATCCCATGAGGAAAAAACGCGGCAGCCTGGTGATGATGCTGGCAAGTATGAACTTAAAATAAGACATGCGGTATATTCCTGCTGTCCAGCAAACAGCACTGTAAGGTATGGGCGACATTGCACCGACAGCAACGGCGTATACCCCGTACTTACTGAAAAGTTCCTGCCCTTTCTTAAGATGCTTGTCACCGTACACCTCCTGAAACCGTCTTCTCCCAACGCGCGGCCTATGGCATAACCGATTGAGCCCGCCACACAGCTTGCTATGCCTCCCACAAGCGATGCCCAGAGGAGGCTCGCGCCGCCGAATGTCGAGCTGAAGACAAGGATGTCCGGCGATATCGGCTGGATGATTGTATCCATGACAACCACAAGAAAGAACAGCCCAAAAAGGCCGTAGAGGGATATCAGCGTTGTCGTGAAATTTTTAAGAGGGCTGTATAACAGCAGGAACAGGAGGAAGAATGCAGCTATGATTATGAAAAAGAAGTGTTTCCTGATTGCTTGCATTACTGGACGGCTCATTTTGCAGAATAGCGGACAATAGGATATACTTTTTGAATATCCTGAAATCCTGCCAAAAGCCCTTCTCTGAGGGTTTCTGAAAGCGATGGCAACTATTCCTTTTGATATGTCCCTGACATCAGGGGCATTGGTGCCGCCGGCAGGTTGGACAGCATCCTCCGCTCCTTGATTGCTTTGATCATCTTGAAGAGTTTGCGGCATCGCAGAGCCAGAAGAGGAGTCCCGGACAGAGCACTCTTCTGGATTCCATGCCTGCCTGATCAGAAGCGCTGATTTATAAATTCTTCTTTATGAAAACAGCGTAATCCACAGCGGCTATCAGAGCTGTCAAAGCGACAGCATAAACTACCAGGTTTAGGTGGTCAAAGCCAAGTACGGCCCACATGACCGCGACAAACTGTCCTGTAGTCGTCAGCTTGCTTGGCCAGCTTGATTTCATCTTAGGTATTATGCGCTCCACCTTAGGATGGAAGTAGAAGATTGCACCCATTGCGGCGACCGCAATGTCCCTTATCATCAGGAGAAGCATCTGCCAGAGCAGCATATTTGAGTTTAAGACCATGAATATGAGTAGTATTGCAAAGAACAGCTTGTCTGACGCGCCGTCGAATGCCGCTCCGTATTTTGTGACCCCTTGCTTCCTGGCAACGCAGCCGTCAAGAAGGTCTGTGGCCATCGCCAGCCCGAAAATGATGAAAAAAAGAACGAGATTGTCAAAAAAGATTATCATGATGACCGCTAATGGTATCTTTACCATAGAAATAATGTTGGCCGGTCTTGTGAATTCGTATATGAACTCTTCTTTAGGAGTCAACATTCTCACCCAGTATCACAGCGCCTCATAAGCCTTCTTCATCAGCAGCGCATCCTCTTCTATGTTCGGGCTCTCTGATATCACCACGCCTTTTATCTTGTAGTCTTTGAGCACCTTAATAAGTTTTTTGTAATTGAAGTCGCTCTCTTTAAGCATGAGGTGGTTGCGCTCGCCTTTTGGCCCGTACTCTATGCCTGACACGTGTATGTGCATGTTATCCAGCGCCTTGCGGCCGAGGCCCTTCTCAAGCTCTGTCAGTACTCCGCGGAACTCGTCGTACGTGTTAATCTTCCCTGTGCGCGCGTGCAGGTGAGCGAAATCAACGCAGGGCAGTACCTGCTCGACATCCTGCGATAGCTTGATCGTCTCCTTTAGGCTGCCGAGCTGGGTCGCTTTGCCTGTTGTCTCAGGCCTGACCCACAGCTTCACCCCTTCGTCCTGCAGCTTCCTGACTATCTGTCTCATCTCGTCCCTGACCCTCCCGTACACCTTGGCAGGGTCCTGACCCATGAAGTATGCTGCGTGGAAGGTGATTGAGTATGCCCCTGCAGTATTGGCTACTCGTGCAGTGTCCATTATGCGCTTGATACTGTCCTGCACCTTGGACTTCTCGAGTGAGTTAAGGTTGATGTAGTACGGCCCGTGAGCGGTGAGCACGACCTTGTTCTTCTCTGCAGCCTCTCCGACCTGCTTCGCGAGCTCCTTGCTCATCCTGACCCCGCGGACGAACTCAAGCTCCATGCAGTCCAGGCCCAGCTTTCTCACTGTCTCGACGCCTGCAAGGCTGCCTCTGTCCTTTGACATTATTGGAGTTCCTGCAGTCCCGAATAGAAGTGCTGTGGGCTTCATATCATCCTCCTCATCAGTAGTCTATCCCCTTTCTTGCGGCCATCTTCTCTGGCCGCTTCCTGTCCTCGACAAGGGTGACGTAGTCTGCTATCTCCAGGAATTCCTTGGGAGCCCATCTTCCTGTCATGTAGACATCCACGCCGCGGGGCACTTTCTTAAGCATCTCCACCACGTCGTTTGCGTGCAGCAGGCCTATTGCTGTCGCGATGTTTATCTCGTCGAGTATGACGACATCGGGAGGCCTTTTCTCGAATATCTCCGCTTTCGCGAATCCCAGGCCTTGGTTTGCGAGCTCTACGTCCTTGTCTGACGGGTGGTGGAGGTCCACGAACTCCTTCCTGCCGAACTGGTGCACCGCAAAGTTCCTGCCGAGCTTCTTCTGTATCTTCCACTCGCCGATGTCCCTGCGGCCTTTCATGAACTGCACCACGGCGACGCGCATGCCCTGCCCAAGCGCCCGGAGCGCCACGCCGAGCGCGGCAGTGGTCTTCCCTCCGCCGTCACCTGTGTAGAGGTGTATGTATCCCTTTGATTTTGAGGTTTTGGTCGTCTTTTTCTTTGCCATGATTATCACCAACATGCAGCTGCCACCGCTCCTTGCGTGTCCTCAGATAAGACAAGCGGAGTGGGCTGCACTTTGCTGTTATTCCGCGCTTATTGCGCAAGCCGCAGGCAAGCACGGTCGGAGCAAACACCAGTTAGCAGCCGACATGACCAGTATCAGCGTGGCAGCTGCCATCAGCGGAACCGCAGCGTGGCGGTGCTGCTAAAACGGGCACTCGCCTGTCGGGCATCCTCCTGCATATTCTGAATCCGCGCCCATATATCTCACTTTCGTCTTCTTGCCAGGCTCGCCGAGGGTCAGGACCTGCCCTTCCCTGCTTCCGTACCTGTATACTGTTATGCCTTTGCACCTGAGCCTGTGAGCCAGGGCGTATGCCTTCTCTATGTCTTCTATCGTCGCAGTGCTCGGAAAGTTTATTGTCTTTGAAACTGCGCTGTCAGTGTAGCGCTGGAACGCTGCCTGTATCTTTATGTGCCATTCCGGGCTTATGTCTGAGGAAGTGACAAAGACGTCTTTCACGTCCTTCGGCACTCCCCGCACGTTCTGTACAGTGCCCTGCTGCGCTATATCCATCATGATATCCTTCGAGTAGAATCCTCTCTGTTTGGCGACGAGCTCAAAGTCTGCGTTCGTCTCGAGCAGCTGCGCTCCGCTCATCACATTCCTGACGAAGCTGACGCCGAAGAGCGGCTCTATGCCGCTTGAACAGCCCGCGATTATGCTTATCGTGCCTGTCGGCGCGACAGTCGTGACCGAGGCGTTCCTCATGCGCTTATACTTCTTTGCAAGGGCGCTCTTCTTGAAGTTGGGGAAGCTTCCTCTCTCCTCTGCAAGGCGCTGGCTCTCGTCGACTGCCTTCTCGCGGATGAACTTCATCACGTCTTCCGCGAGCCTCACAGCCTTCTGCGAGTTGTAGGGCGCCTTGAGGCGGATGAGCATGTCCGCGAACCCCATGACTCCCAGGCCTATCTTCCTGTTTGCCTTTGTCGCCTCCTCTATCCTGTCGAGCGGGAAGTTGTTCGCGTCTATTACGTTGTCCAGGAACCTGACTGCGAGGCGTGCGGTCTTCTCCAGCCTCTTCCAGTCGAGCCTGCAGCCCTCTGCGAACTTTGCGAGGTTTATCGAGCCGAGGTTGCATGACTCGTAGGGGAGGAGCGGCTGCTCTCCGCAGGGGTTTGTGGACTCTATCTCGCCCGCGGCAGGTGTCGGGTTGCGCCTGTTCATCTCGTCTATGAATATGATGCCTGGGTCTCCGTTGTGCCAGGCCATCGTGACTATAAGGCGCATGACGTCCTTTGCGTTGTGCCTGCCTGATGATGCCCCTGTCCTAGGGTTGATGAGCTCGTATTCAGCGCCTTTCTGAGCTGCTTTCATGAATGCGTCGGTGACCGCGACCGAGAGGTTGAAGTTCTGGAAATTGTCAGGGTCCTTCTTCGCTGTCACGAATTCCATCACATCAGGGTGGTCCACCCTCAACACTCCCATGTTCGCCCCTCTTCTCCTGCCTCCCTGCTTGATCACGTCTGTGGCGCAGTCGAACACTCTCATGAACGAGACAGGCCCTGATGCAGGGCATTTTGTCGAGCCGACCAGGTCTCCTGAAGGCCTCAGGCTTGAGAATGAGAATCCTGTGCCTCCTCCGCTCTGGTGTATGAGCGCCATGTGCTTGAGTGTGGTGAATATGCCTTCCATAGAGTCCTCCACAGGCAGCACGAAGCAGGCGCTGAGCTGTCCCATCCTCGTGCCTGCGTTCATCAGCGTCGGGGAATTTGGGATAAACTCGAGCTCTGCCATCATCCTGTAGAACTCTTCCTCTGTCTTTCCAGCATCTTTCTTGGCGTATCTTGCCTCTATGCGAGCGACTTCCCTCGCGACTCTCCTGAACATCTGCTGGGGGGTCTCGATGACGTTTCCGGCGTCGTCTTTCAGGAGGTATCTCTTCTCGAGCACGCTTATCGCGTTGACGCTGAGCTTGAGCTCGTCGCTCGCCACGCCGAGTATCCTCTTCGCGTCCCTTATCTGCGCATGCTGCCTCCGATAGTCGATGTACGCCTTGGCTGTCCTCTCATATCCTGACTTTATGAGCACCTGCTCGACTATGTCCTGCACATCCTCTACCTTGGGTATCTTGTGGTAGAATTTCCGGTCCAAATCCGCGACAACATTTCTTGTCAGCTCATTCAGTATCTTGGAATCATCCTTGGAGCCATCGAGCCTAAGCGCAGAGAACGCCTTTTGCATCGCGGCAGAGATCTTCTCAGGCTCGAACCTGACGAGCCTTCCGTCCCTCTTGTATATCTTGGCAGGCATGTTACCTCTTTTTCGCTTCTTTTTAAATCGCCAAGATTTAAATATCTTTTGCTGTTCTTGCTGTTGCAGACAGTCTGAGGGGTGTTATTCAATGACCGAGCTGACATACTTAGAAGACAGCTACATGAAGGAGTTTGAGGCGGCAGTGACCAAAGCAGAAGGGAAGCTCATAACGCTGGACAGGACCTGTTTCTATCCTACGGGCGGCGGCCAGCCGGGTGACACAGGTGTGCTTGTCGCTGCAGGCAAGGAATACAGGGTCATCTCTGCGAAGAAGTCAGGCCAGGAGGTCGTCCATGAGATCGACCAGGAGGGTATCAAGGAAGGGGATAAGGTGACGGGCATGCTTGACTGGTCAAGGCGGTACAGGTTCATGCGCGGCCACACAGCCTGCCATGTGCTGAGCTATGTCGTCAACAAGGAGACCGGCGCGCTCATTACAGGGAACCAGATCGCTGAGGACAAGTGCCGCATAGACTTTGACCTTGAGAACTTTGACAGGGAGCGGATCAAGGCTTTTGAGGAGAAGGAGAACCAGATAATAGGAGAAGGAGTCGAAGTCAGCACGAGGTTCCTTCCCAGGGAAGAGGCATTCCAGATCCCTTCTGTCCTGAAGCTGAAGAATGTCCTTCCGCCATCTGTGGAGACCATCCGCATAGTTGAGATCGGCAAGTATGATACACAGGCCTGCGGCGGTACGCATGTGAAGAACACTTCTGAGATAAAGGGCATCAGCATCACCAGTGCCGAGAACAAGGGCAAGAAAAACCGAAGGGTGTATTTCGTCCTGAAGGACTGAGCAATCCGAAAAGAAGGATGAAAAAGATATTTTCAGTTCTTGCCATGAGTGTCGTCTTGCCCTCCAGACTCTTCGCATCGCCTGATGTAGTCCGCAAGTCCGCTCTGGATGGTTGAATTTAGCTCGACGAGGCCGAAAGGCTTTTGGAGGTAATAATGGGCCAGGCCGTTCGCAGGACGCTCTGTCGAGGTTGCCAAAATTCTTGTAGTGCGCGGGTATTCTGCCCTGATTACATCGAGAAGCTCTATGCCGTTCATCCGGGGCATCTGGTTGTCAGTGAGTACCAGCGCAATCTCTCCTGCCTGCCTGATTATGTCAAGCGCCTCAAGACCATCCCTCGCAGGGAGCACCTCGAAGCAGCCTCTTCGGAGAATCTGCACATACATTTTCCTTATCAGATGCTCATCATCCACCACTAGCACCCTGTGCCTGGCCTGCTCTGCAGAAGCAGGAAAATCCGCGTAACACTCGTCTTCTGACATCTCATCACCACCCGTATCTCTGCAAAAACACCCTGAAGGTCGGCTATACCGACCGGATATGAGCCTTTTGTTCCTGTTTTTTCTTGAAATCATAACAAAATCGTGAAAAATAAAAAGATTATTGCGCGCTTTCGGCCCTCTCGACTTCAGGCAACGGCCTTATCACAGTTATCGGTATCACGCCCGCGTCGAACTCTATCTTCGCTATCTCGAGAGGGTTGTACCTTATCTCCTCGAGCTTCTTGGCGTCTATCTTCACGAGGTAAGGCGCTCCCATTGATATCTGGAGTGCCCTGCTCCCGAGTATCCGCGCCTTCTCGTACTTCGTGAACTGCTTGGGCTCCTCTATGTTCTTGCCTTTCTTCTTTGCCATCGCAATACCACCTCAGAGGTGTTTTCTCAGCTCCTGGCTCTTCTGCTTGGCCAGGTCGACCATCCTGAAGATGTCGTCTGCCACTATCGCAACATCCCCTCCTTTCTGGAGCGAGCATATGTTGCCGTTCTCGAGCACGCCGACTGTCAGTCTCGCATCAATGGCCTTCTCCTCCTCATTAGTCGGGTCGACCAGTATGTGGTCGCCGTACTTGAAGACAGTCACTGACACAGGGACCCTGCTGAGAGGGAGCTTTTCCTCGGTCTTGTTCTTGTATTCAAGCTTCACCCCGTCGAATGCAGGGAAGACCGCGTCTTTCATCGCTGCCATCGCAGCGAGGTATATCGCGTCGTAGAGGTTGCCTGCGTCATTGAGCGTGCAGACGTCTATCACCACCATCCATGCCTTCTCGCCAGCCTCTATGCAGAGCTTCTTGGTGTCAAGCGTCTTGCTCTCCCTTATCGCCCTGTCTGTTATCCTTGCCAGTTCTATCGCGAAGATGTCAGGGGGCCCTGTCTCGAACTCCGGGCTGGACATGGGGTAAAGCTCGACATTGACCATCATGCTGCCCTGGTCGGGCTGGTCAGGGTATGGCTTCATGACCTCAAGCTTCACGCCGGCTATGACCTCTGTGTCGCCTATCTTCACTTTGGCTGAACCCTCTGCGTTCTTCGAGACGCCGGTCTCGACCTTGACCTCCCGGTACTCGTGCGGTTTCCTGCCGTCGAGGCGGGTCTGCTTTGATAGAAGAGATATGACTTGGTTTCTTAGTTCTTCATACATCATCATCACCGTGTGTTTCAGTCGCTGATATCAAACTTCTTCTTCAGCGCCTGTTTCTGCACCTCAAATATCCTGTCGCAGGCATTCCTGACCATCTCGACAGCCTTCTTCAGGTCATCGGATGATAGTTCGCCGTCCATCTGTATCAGCGATATCTTCTTTGAGTTGTGGAGCATCGCTATGGGTATGTCGACGCCGTTCTCGTGCGAATCCTCTTCGTAGTTGAGGTCGACGAGCATCTTGTCCTCCACCCTGCCTGCAGAGATCGCACACACCATGTCCTTCATGGGTATGCCCGCGTCCGCCAGCGCTATCGACGCCGCGCATATGCCTGCGCATCTCGTGCCCGCGTCTGTCTGGGGCAGCTCTATGAACACGTCCACCACTGCGTTGGAGAACTCGCTCAGGTCGACCACAGGCAGCAGCGCCTTCTGTGCGACATGTGATATCTCCTTGGACCTTCTTGAAGGCCCGGGCCGTACCCTCTCTCCTGCGCTGGAGAAAGGCATCATGTTGTAGTGCACCCTGAGCACTCCCTTCTCAGGGTTCTGCATGAACCTCGGGAACATCTCCCTCGGGCCATACACTGCTGCGTAGGCCTCGGTGTTCCCTATCTTGAACCACCCTGAGCCGTGCGCCCTCTTTATGATTCCCGCCTTGGCCTCTATTGGGCGCATCTCGTCGAATGCCCTTCCGTCAAATCTTTTATCATAAGTCATTGTGCATCACCCTCACCGTGATTCATTGCCTGAGGCCTGGGCGCATTAGGCCCCCTGTTCTTCTCAAGGAACCCCTTTATGCTGTCAGTAAGCCCTGATATGTGGGCCTCGCGCTCTATCTTCTTTATGGTCTGCACCGCCAGGAGCTCCTGGGCGGGATCCTCTCCCTGTATCCAGACAATGCCGTTCTGGCCGACGAGTATCCTGCAGTTGGTGTACTGCTTTATCATCGAGACCATTGATCCCTGCTTGCCGATTATCCTCGGCACCTTGTTCGCGTTGACTGAGAGTATCCTTCCTCCCCGCAGCTTCCTGAGGCCTGGGCCTTTCATGGTCAGGTCCACCAGGTTCTGGCTTGTGACATTGATTATCTTGACCATCACGCAGTCCCCTATCTCGAAGTACTTCGTCAGGTCCGCCCCTCTGGCGATGAACTCTGATGTAGCGTCCTTCATGTTCAGGACCGCAGAGTATGCAGAGTTGGTGTCTATCCTCCAGCCTGACAGCAGTATCTCTGTCACATGGCCTATTATCGTGTCCCCTCTCTTAGGGTGGTACACTCCTGATAGAGGGACCAGCTTGATGACCTTTCCTTCAATGGTTACCAGTCCCAGCCGTGAGGCGAGGATCTTGTCACCTTCCCTGTACGTCCCGTAGCTCGGCAGGAAATCCATCCCTGTCGCGAGTGTCTCTCCCGGGACCACGACCTCTTTGTCTTTCACTTGTATTTCTCCCATTGTTTTTCACTCCGTATGTTTGATTTTTTTGACATTGATTTTGTTTTTTTATCCTTTATTTCGCTTCGCCGAGTATCTTTATCTCAACTCCGCCGTGCGTCATGCTGTTGAGCTTGTCCATGACCTCTTCCTGCAGGCCTGCTGGTATCTCGAACTTGAGCGTCAGCCCGCCGTCATTGCCCCAGGTCTCCTGCTTTATGGATCCCATCCTCTTGAGCGCTCCGTATGCCTGGTGCGCATGCTGGGGCGGGATGTCTATCTGGAGCAGGACCTGCTCTATCTTTATGGGAAGTATCGCCCTTAGCTGCCTTATGACTCCGTCGACCTGCTCTTCTGCAGTCTTGAACTCGTCGATCTTGCATCTCGCCTGCTCGAAGGCGTTCTCTATCCTTGTCATAGGGTGCGGCAGCCTTGTCTTGGGGTCTGCTGCGTTCCTGTGTATGAGGTAGAGCACCCTCTTCTTCTTCTCTGCCCTGAGCTTGTCCCGGTACTCTGTGGTGAGCTGTATCTCGCCTTCCTTGAGTATGACCGAAGCGACCTTCACTGCGTCTGATGAGTTGAAGAGTGCCTTGAGGTCTGCCTCCGGCGAGACCTCTCCGCGCTTCGCGTCGGTGAATATCTTCTCGCTGTGCAGCACTTCCTTCATGTCGACAGCATCCCCTTTCTTGTACGCGATGGCCTTGTCAGGGTCGACGACCACCTGGAACATCTTGCCGCCTTTCTTGAGCAGCGCCAGGTTGAAGCTAACCCGCTCCTGGTCCATGCTTATCGGTCTGCCTATGCCCATCTTCTTCTCCCTCAGTTGCCGCCTTTGACCTGCTTGAGCACGCGCTCTAGCTCTTTCTTGTCCACTTTCGTGAACTTGCGGTCAGCGGTCCTTATGAAAGCCGCGTCCAGCCTTTCTGCGTTGAACTTGTCGTCGAGCACCTGCTTGAGCGCCTCGACAGAGAGCTTTAGGCCTTCCTGCAGGTTCAGGGTCGGCTTGTATTTCTTGTGGAGGATGTCCTCTATGCCTTCCTCGCCTTCACCGATGACGACTGCGTTGTACTGGAAGAATATCCCTGTAGGGTCTGTCTCGAATAGCTTGGGCCCGTCAGGGTCTATGCCTGCGACGAGGATCGACACGCCGAACGGCCTCAGGCCGCCTGACTGCGTGCATATCTGCTTGAGGTCGCAGATGTTCTTGACTATCGTGAGTGTGTCTATCTGTGTGTCGAATGTCACCTGGTTCTGCTGCGCCTTCACCTGCGCCCTCTCTATCAGCACCCTCGCGTCAGATATGATGCCTGACGCTGTGGCCCCGATGTGCTCGTCGATCTGGAATATCTTCTCGATCGCCTCTGTGACTATCAGCGGGTCGACTATCCTCTTGTCGCACACGAGGAGAACACCGTCTGCGCACACCATGCCTATTGCTGTGGAGCCCTGCTTGACGGTCTTCTTGGCGTACTCCACCTGAAGAAGCCTTCCGTCAGGGCTGAACATCGTGATTGCCCTGTCATACCCCATCATCTGGTGGTTTATCGAATCCATTTTCTGACCTCCGTTTTTTGTTTGTCAAACATCATTTTAACTGTCAATCATTACAGGTCAGTCTCTTCATCCTGCAATGTACCTGCTCTCTGCCTTGTTGAGTATGCCGCTGACACCTCTTGACCTCACTATCACCCTGTGGCTGTCTATCTGGTCTATAAGCGCTAGCGTCCCTCTTACCTTGTCCAATGATCTGTTGCTCACTCTCATCAGCCCTCTTTGTTTTTCTTTGTTGTACTTGTCTGGCAGTATCATGATGCCTGCCTCTGCGCACCCCAGTACGCCAAGCTGCTCCAGCGCCTTGTCTATTATGGCCTTGGATACTGCATTGAAGTCCTCTAATGGCTGTTCTGAGATGATTTCAAACGCTAAATAGCGTTTGCGCTCCCTTAAAGACGGTAATAACGGTTTTATTTTCTTCTGAATCTTTTTTCACCTATATTCCAGTTAATCAATCGAGAAATAATGATAGGTGATTATTTCTCTTCTCTCTCGCAGGTGCTCATGAAAAAGAAGGTATTTATAAAAGTTTAGGTTATTTATAAAGGGTCCTGGAGACCAGAATCAAAGCTTTTTCCTTCTGCTCTTGGTGCCTTCTTCGCTCTGCCTCTTGAGCCTGACAGAGTATCCTGCTATCACGTTCCTCAGTTTCTTTGACCTGACTTCTGCCAGCTCCTTCAACGCGACCTTGTTCCTATCGAAGTTCCTCGAGAACTTCTCAGGGTGCATCTCGACAAGCTGGATCGATGTCCTTTTCACCATGTCTGTCTTTATTCGTCCCATGAAACCAGCAGAACCCCCCACTATTATATAAAGATTACTCATAGCACAGCTCTGTCCCAAGTCGAGGTCAGCGCCCTTTGTGAGGCTTATTTCTTAATACTGCCCGCGCGTAGCGGGGTGGGCCCCTAAGGGGAGGCAGCGCATTCAGTGTGTTCTTTGCTAAGCCTGACCTGGCGCTGGCCCGCGAAGCAAGATTTGGGACAGAGCCCATCGGGCAGGCCCGGTGGAAAGTGTGGTGCCGCCAATCTGCGAACTCTATTGGTCTTTTATGCCGACCGGCAAGCGGGGACTCCCTGTCTCCGGATTAAAAATCTGGTAACATGTCGTAAATCAAAGATTTTCGACACATCCCGAACGTCAAATGATGCAATTATTTGACGTGCCAAAGCAGAAGGCTTTGAGCATGCCCTGTTTCACCAATTCACCTCAAGAGCGAGCCGGCGGCACCTGAGCGAAGCGGCACTTTCCACTGAGCCTATCAGACCTTTCACCACAACGCTTAAAAACCTGCAAAACATAGTATTACCTAGGAGGTGCTGGCCATGTATGAGATAAGGATGGCCGCGAACCTCCACGATGTCGAAAGAGCATACCGAAAACCGCTTCTGCAGCGCATCGTCAACGCAATAAAACCCGGAGAGACAGAGAGGATCTGGGGCGCGCAGACGTTCTTAAGACGACGCAACAACTGAGTGGAGGGGAGCGGTGCTGAGAGATTGAAGGTTGATGCTAGCTTTAGCCCTGCTGCTCTGCTAATGCGGAACATTCTGTTGCTGCAGCGCTGCTGACCTGCGAGCTCAGCAGGAATATGAGCGATTAAGCAAACCTTGTTTAAGCGGTCAGGAAGTGAGGTGCTGCGAGCGTCGCTGCGCTGCAGCAGAGTTCCAGCACTGTTGGCTGCAGCCACGCAGCTATGCTGCTGTCGGTTGCTAAACAAACATCTTCTTGCTGGTTGCTGCGTATTTCAAACGCTTCGCGTTTGTTTTTCAGCTTTCGGCTGTAAACCTTCAAGCAGAGCTTGAAGTAAGCCTTCAAGCTGCTTCACAACTTGAAGCAAACACCTCAGAATCAGCCAAAAGGCAACCACTTCTGCTTATCTTGTTTTACCTCACGCAATAAGCGGTGGCTGCAGCCATGTGGCGGCTTTAGTTGTTGCTTCATCCAAAACATTTATAAATGGCCGGTGGTGTGTGTTATCCTGAAAAAGGGGTGGAAACAGTACTCAAAGAGTTTTTTCTCAACTTCATAGCAAGCCAGCAGTTCCTGATATGGAGAAGGCTGGCGGCCATAGTCATAATAATACTAATTACATTCATGCTGGCAGGGCTTGTCAACAAGCTCATGAAGCGCACGTTCCAGAAGATAATCAAGCGAAGACTGGAGCACCCCGAGATACCGACAGACACCACCAAGTTCGTCGTCCTCAGGAGAGTCATACAGGTCCTTGTCTACCTCATGGGCTTCGCAGCCATAGTCTACGCGATACCTGAGTTCAGGGCGCTGTCATACTCCATACTCGCAGGCGCGGGAGTCGCAGCAGTCATAGTGGGCTTCGCTGCGCAGAAAGCGTTCGCCAACATCATGTCAGGAATATTCCTCGCGGTCTCAGAGCCGATACGCGTCGGCGACAGGGTGACCATAAACGACAACTACGGGATCATCGAGGACATAACGCTCAGGCACACGGTCATAAAGACATGGGACAACAACCGCGTCATAATACCCAATGCAGTGATGAACGAGGTCCAGATAACAAACCACAGCATAGTCGATGAGAGAATAATACAGACACTTGAAGTAGGCATAAGCTACGACTCTGATATAGAGCTGGCAAAGAAGATAATCATAGAGGAGATAAGGAAGCACCCCGGATTCCTGACGCAGTACGACCCCACAGGATATGTCAAGCCAGAGACAGCAGTCACCGTCAGGGTTATGGAATATGGCGATTCAGCAGTCAAGCTGAAAGCATACTTCTGGACAAGGGACAAGCTCACAGGGTTCGTGATGGAGAAAGACCTCCTCGAGAGCGTGAAGAAACGCTTCGACAAGGAAGGGGTGGAGATACCATACCCTTACAGGATGATAGTCTACAAGACAGACGTCGGGAAGAAGACCAAGAAGGGAAGGAAGAAAAGATAAGCTGTTACACTCTAAAAAACTTTCAAGACTTTTTCTCTAAAGCAACGTCGCCAGGTGCTGGAACGCGGCGACCAAGCCATTCCACTTGACCGTGGCTATTCCCAGCGCGCCAAGGAAGAAAATCAATGCTGCAAGGACAACGCCCTCAAGAATCCAAGCAAGGAATGCCCTGATTATGCCTATGCGGAACGCTGTCATGTACAGTATTATGAGACAGAGCGCAACTAGCAGCGGGCCTACCCAGCCGAAAGCCATGCTCAGAAGAAGAGTTATGATGACGGCAGCGACCTTGATGACCAGGGCCTTGATGAGAGAGACCCTGCCGCCAAGGAGCTTAACTATTATATACAGGGGAAATACGCCTAAGATGAAAATCAATGCCACAAGCCACAGTAGTCCCCACGTATCCAATCGCACCAACCCCTGCAGAATATCATGTCAGGAGAGTATATAAATGTTGTGGGTGCGCTTTTAAGGAAAACCATGTCACATGCCAAGCGCAGCAATAGACACAAAGCCCAGCAGCACGACCACGACAACGAGGCCTATCATCACCAGCGTCTCTATGACCCAGGCTATGATTGCCCTGATGAGACTCAGGTCAAAGATTAATTTGTAGATGAATAGTGTCGCAATGCCTGCGATCAAGGCACCGATGATGCCCAAGAAATTGGTGAGTATGCCTGCGACAACAGCAGCTGCCACCTTGACAAGGATCACCTTCAGGAAGGATACATCTCCGCCGAGTATCCTGACAGCGATGTGGAGCGGAAGGGTGCCTATCAGAAAAACTGCCGCGACAATCCCCAAGAGCAATAATGCTGCCATGTTAAAACAGACCTGATCTAATACTCTTGAAATATCTTGTTCAGCTCCCTCGCGTTTTCGACCTTGCCAAGGTCATACTTTCTCTTTGATATGAAGAACGGATGCATCATGTCGCCGCCGATGCCGCCGTGCGCACCAACATGCTCAGTGAAAGAGACTGCAACACCGTCTTTGTATTTACCGAAAAGGACCAGGTCGCCGAGGAACTTGACCTTGCTGAACCCCCTGAGCTGACTTATGAGCGTCTCCTCATCGCCGTACTCATGCAGGAAATCCCTGCCCTGCTTCCTCACGAAGTCATTGCCGATGATCACCATCCCTCTCCTGTGCATCAGCATGACCCTGTCGCCCTGCTTCGCCATCACCACGCCGATGCTCCTGTTCCTCAGGAGCTTCTCGACCAGCAGGGGATACTTCCTGTTTATCTGCCTGAGGTCCATCATCTCCCTGGATGCGCTGAAGTACACATTAGCAAGCGAGCAGGAATCGGCCACGAAGATGCGCTCATCCTCATCCCAGACAAACCTGAAGCTCTGCGGCCTGATAACATTCATCATGCCCCTCGCGAAAGAGCTTCCCATCCACCTCAACGGCGAGGAGACATACTTCATGAAGTCAAGCGTCTTCCTCATCAGCACGCTGATGAGCGAAAGCCTGCCCTCATTAGCGCTGCTCAGCCCGAAACTCCCGACATGCGCGCACTTCTCGATGAACTGCGCAAGAGTAATCCCTTCAACAGTGCGGAAAGGGACAGAATCGACCTGGCCGTGATCAGACATGATGAACACATCATAACCATCATCCTTGATGCTGTTGACTATCCTTCTGATCCTCCTGTCCAGGGCGCGCACCATGAAGAACGCCGCAGTCGAGTGAGGCCCCCGCAGGTGCGCGATGTCGTCGTAGCTCAGGTAGTTCAGGTATATCTTAGGCAGCCCGCGCCTGATGTCAAGAATCGCACCGATAGTGATTATCTCAGTGAGTATCACATTCATCAATATCCTCCTAAAAGGGATCCTGAAGCCAAATATCGCCTTGCGCTTCCCGAACAGCCTCATCACAGGATGGGTGATTATCTCGACAGACTCTATGAGAAGCTCTGCGACAGAATAGTAGATGACCCTCCACAGCGAAGCAGGATGCAGGAGCAGGAACAGCCACAGGCTGCTCTCCTTGATGCGCCTGAACCGCTTGTCCTTGGTTATGGTGCTCATGGTGAAGATAGACCTCTGGGCGCCGCCTGAAAAAATGTTGGAGTACGAGGCGCCGCCCTCAAGAATCCCCTTCTTGCCCGCGAAGAAAGTGTTCTCTATAAACTTGACATGGTTCGGGTTGCCGAAGCTGAACTGCCTCCTCTTCCTCTTGTCGACGAACCTGAAACCGGGGATTGCAGAGTTGTCGCCGTACATTATGCCGGACTGGACAGCGGGAGTGCCGCTCGGCACGCCGCAGTTGAAGCTCTGCAGATGGTAGCCTTCCTTGTCGATGAGCCTCTTCATGAACCTGCACGAGCCCCTGTCGAGGAACTGCTTCAGTATAGAACAGGGCAATGAGTCAATCTGTATTATGATAAACTTCCTCTTCGACGGCCTGGCCTTCTTCAGGTCGAGCCTCTTCATCACTGACTCATATCTCAGGTCCTTAATCTTTCCCCTCTTTCCCTCTCTCATCGTTTTATCTTCCCTTTCTGCCAGTCCTGCAGCACAGCCCTCGCGGCAGAGTTTGTCTCAGGAATGCCCCCTCTCTTAAGCTTGTTCAGCTTGATCGCAATCATCCTGAGGACCTTTTCAGGGTCGTCGCTGTGCCTGACACCATAATGACCCTCTATCAGCCCCGGGAACCTCTCTATCAGCTCCATGGCAGCGCCCTCAGGGTCCTTCAGGCTTGAGAATGTCTTCGCAGCGATCATCGCGTGCTTGCCCTCATCATCCTCCCTGTAAGGGAACACGCCGGGCGTGTCAAGAAGATACATCCTCCTGTTCACCCTGATCAGCTGAAAGCTCTTTGTGAATCCTGATATCGGGGATGTCGGCGCAGCGGTCTTTCCCTTGAGCAGGTTTATCACAGAGGACTTGCCTGTGTTGGGATAGCCGAGCACGCCTACCCTGAAGCTGCCCTTCGGCGCCCTTTTCATTATCTCTTCCCTGAGATAGCTGGTGCCAAGATGCTCTTTTGCGGATATGAACGCGCAGGGCTTCAGCCCGCGCTTGGCAGCGTCAAGCTTCTCCTTTGCCACAAGGTCGCACTTGTTGATGATGAATATCAGAGGCTTGCCTGCCTTCCTGACCTTTTCCTCTATCTCTATGTTGCGGCTTTCCTCAATGAGCCTTGCGTCCAGCACTTCCAGCAGGATGTCTGAGGACTTTATCACATTGTTGACAATCTGCCAGTAGTTCGCCATGAGATTTAAAAAAGAGGGCGGCTTTAAAAAGGTTTTGCGCATAGCGACAATACACCTTGGCAAGGTTTATAACTTCAGGCCCATCCCTGCTGCCAGGTGTTGTGAATCGCAGAAATAATACGTTCTTACAGGCGCGATGTCATCTCAAGGCTCGAAAGGACGGCGCACTCCTGCACTACGATAGGCCAGGTGACGCATGAAAACGCGTCATACCCCCTGTTCAGGGTTGTCGCTTCACGCGGCACAGGCAAGAACAAGAGAAATGTCCTTATATCAGGGGGCGTGCACGGCGATGAGCCTGCAGGAGTACATGCAGTCCTTGAATTCCTGGAGCATCACGCGGACGAGTACCTTGACAGGTTCAGGTTCTACGCATACCCCTGCATCAATCCGTGGGGATTCGAGAGGCATGTAAGAGACGATCCTGAAGGGGTGAATATCAACAGAAGATTCGGCGTAAGCCCTGGTTCTGCAGAAAGCCGAGCAGTAGAGAACTCGCTTGCAGGCGGGCCTGAAAGATACTTCCTCACTATTGACATGCACGAGTCAGGCACAGAGGAAAGAGACATATATGAGTATTCAGCAGTCATCAGCAGCCCTCCCGGCTCCAAGACAGGTGCACAGCAGGCGATGTATATCAAGGCAAGGGAGAGCGAGATGCCTCTCGCAGCAATCGAAATGATATTAAAGCATCCTGTGAAAGGGGATGGGTTCGCAATTGAGATGTGCCATGACGAGAAGAGCCGCCGCTGCGTAGAGTGGATCATGGCTGCAGGCGGAATGAGGGCGAGCATATACAAGATACCTTATGAGTTCTACCTGTATGAATACTGCGCAGAAGAGAACCGCGGGGTCGGCGCCAGGATAATCGAAGCGCTGCAACATGACACGCCCATATGCACCTGGAAGAGGATAGCGGGGGACAAGGGCGACAACGGCGTGGTGCGCTGGCCTGACGGATGCACCAACCCTGAATACGCGCAGATGACATCATTCGACGCATTCCTTCTCAACAACTACACAGGACTGGCGTTCACCACCGAGACAGCCAAGCACTGGAGCATGGAGAATAGGGTCAATACCCACATAAAGGCGCTGAAGGAAGCGCTCAGAT
This sequence comes from Candidatus Woesearchaeota archaeon, assembly GCA_016929255.1. Lineage (GTDB taxonomy): Archaea > Nanobdellota > Nanobdellia > Woesearchaeales > UBA11576 > JABMQF01. The sequence continues at coordinate 3,915 of JAFGJH010000023.1, read as the reverse complement.
CCGCGTGATGGCCTGCAGGCCGCGACCCGCAGTGCAGTATCTTGCGCCGCACCGATAATCTTTTAAACACCCGTTCTCAACAAGCCAGTCAATGGAATACACCTCCCTTGTGAAGCCGCCACACAGCGCACGGATTAAGAGCGGCCGCGTATTTCTCTCCGAGGGCGAAGAGGTTGGCGAGCATGTCACAGACAACAAGGAAGAGATGATAGTGATACTGAAAGGCACAGCGACGTTGGTCAGCGGAGGTTCATCTTTTGTCTTAAAGGAAAAAGAGGCTTTTTTCATAGGCAAGGGCACAAAGCACAACGTGAAAAACGAATCAGAGGCTGACCTGGAATACGTGTATGTGGTCAGCCTTTTAGACTGAACTCCTTCTTCACTATCCTGACAAGCTCTTCTTTGCTCCCTGCCCTTGATATCTCAAGCCTCTTGGACGCGGCGCCCTTCGCACCTGTGCAGAACCACATCGCGTGCTGGCGCAGCTCTGTGAAGCGCTTCACAGGCTGTACCTTGCCGTAGAGCCTTATGAACTCGAGAAGCATCTCCCTTTTCTGCTCTGTTGTCTGGTCAGGGAGTGCCTTTCCTTCCATGATGAGCGAGACGCACTGCCTGAAAAGGTAAGGGTTGCCCATCGCGCCCCTTCCGGCCATCGCCATGTCGCACTTTGTCGTGTCAAGCATGCGCTTAGCATCGTCTGCGCTCCAGATATCGCCATTTCCGATGACAGGAATGTTGACCTTCTCCTTGACCTGCCTTATGGCTGTCCAGTTCGCCCTGCCTGAATAGCCCTGCTTTGTTGTGCGGCCGTGGACCACCACAGCAGCGGCGCCGGCATCCTCGACAATCTTCGCTGCAGCCACATGATTCAGGCTCTGCGAGTCCCAGCCGATGCGGATCTTGGCAGTGACCGGCTTGTCAGTCGCGCCGGCGACAGCGCTGATGACCCTGGTCATCTGTTCAGGATGCTTGGAGAAATAAGCGCCCATCTTCTGCCCCAGGATATCCTTGTCAGGGCAGCCGAAGTTCAGGTCGACGGTGTCGCAGAAAGGCTCGATGTACTGCAGGGACTCCACCATTACCTGCGGGTCGCGGCCGATAAGCTGTATCGCAAGGGGCCGTTCTTCTTTCACGAACTCGAGCATCGAGGCGCGGCCAGCGTCATCAGCCTTGACCAAGCCTGCAGAATGTATCATCGGAGAAAACACAAGAGCTGCGCCATAGTCATGGCACATCAGGCGGAAAGCGATGCAGTTCACGCCAAGAAGCGGAGCGAGGCACAGAGGATTATTCAATCTGAGTTTCGCTATCCTGACATCCTTCAATCTCGTCATAGGTCATGTTCGATGCCCGCTCATTAATAAATCTTGTCCACTTCCTCTCAAAGAAATTCATGTAGTTCTTCACGACCTCGACCATCACCCTTGACGCCTTGCGGTCATTCCCGTGCACCTCCGCGTGAGGGAAGCCGGGAAGGACTGTGCTGTCGTCAGCCCTGTTGTCAAAAACCTTTTTCATGTCCTCATCAAAAGGCTCGACCCTGAAGTCGTAAAGGTCGCGTATGAACTTGCGCGCATGCGCCTTAAGGACATCAACTCCTTCCTGCAGCACACCTGTCTCTTTCACTGCCTTAAGAGCATCAAGATATACATTCCTAGCATGCTCGATATCCTTTCGGGTTATGTCAAAACAGAGCTGGTAAAATAGCATGTACTTGAGATCATCAGTCAGGTATGCCCAGGGGGATACCCTTTTGTCTCCGGAGACCAGATATTCACCATTATAATTGTGCCTTTTCGCGACAGCAAGTATCCTGTTCCTGACCTTCTCTGAGTCGCGCTTGCCGCTTATCTCCCTGTAAAGCCTCGCGAATGCCCTGCTGGACCTAAGATGCCGCTGCACCTTCCTGTCCTTCCTTGTGGCGTACTCATCAATGACAAGGCCTGAAGCCTCCTCGATAGGAAGGCCGGAGGGTGTGCTCAGCCCTGCATTATCAACATAAAGATGCCAGGCCTCATGGACCATTATATCAAGCGTGTCCCGCACGATGACGGTGCCGTTGCCAGGGCCGTTATACGCCCCGCCGTACTCTGCAAAAAATACCTCGCGGCAGCCATGCAGCTTGTCAACTATAGAATTCGCAATAGACCTGACAACCTCTGTTTCCCCTTCCAAATCAATCTTTGCAGAGACCGGCTTCTTCCAATCCCGACAAGAATATACACTTATAAGCAAACTCTCGACACCAACGGACCACCAAGGCCCACTCGCATAAAAACGTTTCTCACAATTCCTTTCAGGAAACGTGATTTTTTCGGGTTTTGTCTCCTAGAATAACATAAGCAGGCATTGTTTATAATTGTTTTGGGGAGGTTTAAAAAGAAAAAGAAAAATAAAAACAAAAAATGCAGCGGAATCACTCAATCTCGTAGACAATGCCTATCGTCGCAGAGACAGTGACTGCCTCAGGCGAGACGACATTCTCCGAGTAGTCTATGCTGCCGCCTGCCTTGACTGCGCTCTCCATAGCATACATGGGCCTTGGGTAATAGTAGTCATACCCCACATTAGACTCTGAGACCGCGACAATGCTCTTTATCCTCACGCCAAGCCCCTGGGCGATGGCCTCTGCCTTGCTCTTTGCATTGTTGGATGCCTGCGCAAGCGCCTCGCTGTTCACGTCCTCCCTTTTCTTGTCAGACAGCCTGAAGTTCACGCTGTCCAGGCCGTTCGCACCAGCACTGACAGCAGTCTCGACCAGGGCGCCGACATGGGTCACGTCCTCAGTAGTGATCTTCAGGGTGTGCTGGACCATGTAGCCGTCATTGATGCTCTCCTGGGTCTCAGGGTCCCACCTCTGCTGAGGCCACATGTTGTAATTGATGGTTTCCATCTCAGAGTCCTTCACGCCAGCCCTCTTGAGAGCTTCCTTCACAGTGCTCATCAGCCTCGCGTTCTCATCCTGCGCGCGCTTGGCAGTCGGCTCCTTGGTCTGCACCCTGATGTTCAGCTCTGCTTCGTCAGGATCAACGTCAAACTGGGCCTGGCCTGTCACAGATACAGTGCTCTTATCTGAGATTCCACCAGCGCCTGTGGAGACAGTTATCTCGCCCGGCCTCATCAGATACATCGAACCGGCAACGAGCACAAAGCCCAGTGCCAGAACGACAATCAATAAAATGTGTGTCTTGTTGTCTTGCATAGTATCACCCTTATACTAACCGCCAGCCCGTGCTCGATCCGATTCTTTGGCTGCATATTGAACCAAGGTCATCAGTCGCGGCATATCTTACTGCCAGCTCGCAAGGCGGGGCAGGCGGCACTATTGTAGACATAGTAAGAGGAGAATATATAAATATATTGGGAAGACTATTAAACCAGTTGAAGCGATGATAGCCGGCTGGAAGGACTGAAACATGGAAAGATGCTTCTTTTGCGGGAAGATGAGCACAACCTATAACTCCCAAGGCATACCCATGTGCAGGGAGCACAAGGACTACGAGGCGCTCAATGTCAAATGCCCTGGCTGCGGAGAGGAGCTCGAGGTCATGCAGAGCAAATGGGGCAAGTTCTTCAACTGCTTCAGGTGCGGGAATGTCAGCATGCACAAGGCAAAGCAGGCATGCAATGTGTATTTCTTGAAGAAGCAACGTTAGAGCTTAAAGCAGCGCCGCCGCTCCTTCAAGCTTGCTTGAAGACCAGCAACATGAAGTGTTGCGCTGTCTTGTGTGCATTCCAGCAAGATTTGCGGGATGGGTTGCATGTATGATTGATTCTTCAGTGCTTGCGCAGCAACCAGCGGAGAGATAATAATATAGCAACCGATAGCAGAATAGCAGCGCGGCGCTGCGAAACACAGCAGCACTAGATCTGTTTCTCTTACCAACCGACGCCGAAGCGGTGGCTGCAGCCACG
>JAFGJH010000022.1 GCA_016929255.1 Candidatus Woesearchaeota archaeon | reverse complement strand
GGGTTGCCGGGCAGCACGCTGTGGCGCCTGCTCAGGAAAAAGACCTCTGCACCGTCCACCTCCCACACAGGATAGCGCGCTGACGAGACGCAGCCCACCACTTTCGGGTCACGAAACAATGCCCTGAGCCGCGCTTCCATCTCGCACGCATTACCGTAGAAAACTTCACCTTCAACAACATCCCCTTCCTTGCACCCTCCAGTCTCCGGAAGGTCTGCCAGAAGAAACTCATACAATCGTTCGACTTTATCCGGTATGATCCCACCCTCATAATACAACAGGAAAACACAAGCGAAAAAAGACAAGCAAAAAAGCAAAAAAATTAAGGCAGAACGCCTCTGCTCCTCTCACTCGGCAGGCCTCGTGAACGCGTAGATGATCAGCACGATAATGCCGATTATCACCACTATGCTCAGCACAGAGAGCAGTGCAAGATACCCTCCTGACTCGGTGAACCCCTTTGGCTTTGTCGTGTCAGTCACCTTTGTAGGCATCGAAGCGGCTATGCCCCTCGACTGGGAGACCTGGCCGCCGCCGTAGAACACATCCACACTTGAAGTTGTAGAGCCTGGCGTGGTCGCTGCAGTGACCGCAGGCTTTGCAGTAGTGGTCGCCGAAGGACTTGCGGCCGATGAGCTGCTCCCTGACGTGGCCGAGCCAGAAGTGCTGCCTGAACTGGAAGTGCCGCACTCCACCACGATGTCTATGCTCTCCTCATCAGTCTGCCTGTTCTCGTTGTCCCTGTACAGCTTTGCGGTTATCTTGTACGTTCCGGAAGCGATGTTTGAAGGCACCTGCACAGACCTGCTGAAGTCGAAGTTCACGCAGTCCTCCTCATCCCTGTCAAGCGCGTTGCAGTCCTCATCGCCATCATAAGCGCCCATCTCGAAAGTCTCCTTGACATTTATGCCAAGGCCTGAGCTGTCAATCTTCAGCACAATCTCATCATCAGACTTCTCGCCGATGGACCTCCCTTCAACGTAGAGCGTGAAAGACCTGCCGCACATGACTGTTGATGGCGCATCGACCCTGGAGAACACTATCTCTGCCTTCTCTTCCCTCTCAACATTTATCGAGAAGTTGAACACTGCCTTGTGCCTGCCGCCATTGTCATCCTCTGAAGTCGCGGTGAGCTCCATCAGCAGCTTGCCTGCAGTGGCATCCCAATCGATGACATCATCATCGAACTCGAGTTCGTACTCACTGCTCTTGTCGCCGGCATCGATGTCAAATGTCTCTGTATCCCCCTCGATGTCATCGCCGTCCTCGCCAGCCTCATAGAACACTGCCGTGACCTCGATATCATCCATGTCTATGCCTGTGCTGTCATCGAACAGGTTCTCGAGCTTGACCTTGACAGCGAAAGTGCTGCCTGGCTTGGCGTCATCATCAGCGGTGTCACCGCTGTTGACGCTGTCCCATGAACCGTCGTCGATGCTGACCTTCACGGAGTCGAAGATGAGCTTGGACTCCACATTGGTCTTCAGGTCGACAGTCTTGGAGTACTCATTTGAGTGGAAGACGACAGTCCCTATCTTGTAAGGGCCTGAGTCAGCGCTGTCAGGGACGGTGGATGTGAATGTCACTGTGAAGCTGCTGCCCACAGCCAAAGAGCCCGGTACAGAGCCGGTCATCCAGGTGTTCGGAGCGCTATGGGCCAGAGTGATGCCTGTAAGCGCAAAGTCGCCGTTGTTGGTGATTGTCACGCTGGTGGACACATTCTCTTCTCTCTGGCTCAAAGGATATATTATGGTGTCAAGCGAGATGGCTGCCGTAGCGTCGCTGACGACCAGCGAGAAAGGCACTGTCAGGTTGGTTGTCCCTCCGTAGCTAATGAGAAGGCTTCCTGTGTATGTCCCTGAAGCAAGTGATGCTGATACGCCTGCAGGGGTTATGTATATGTTCTTCCCTGCTCCGAGTGCCATGGTGAAGCCGTTCTCGCTCACGCTTAGGCTGGAAGATGAGATCGTGCTCGGGCCGACAAGGTCTGACGCATATATGGTTACGCCGGTCAGCGGATAGTTGCCTGTGTTGTTGAGCACCAGCTGCCCTGCGCTCACGCTATGTACCAGGCTTGAAGCCCTGTTGACCGTGACTCCCGCACTTGTCGCTGACCCTGAAAGCTGCCTGTTGATAGCCTCGATGCTGACTGAGAGAGGGAATGTCTTGTTGACACCGCCATAGGAGAAGTTGACATCACCTGTGTAGATGCCGACGGCCTGTGAGCTTGGAGGGTTGAATGACACCACGAACGAATTGCTCGAGCCGTAAGCCACACTCACCGCACCGGTGGCGCTGCTTGTAACATCAAGCACGTTGAGTCCAGAGACAAAAGGATCAGATATCCTGAAGAACATACCGCCGATATCTGAGTTGCCTGTATTGGTGACATTGACTGTCATGGTGCCTGAAGTGCCCTGCACTATGGAAGGCGTTGCCGCAGAAGCCGAGTAGTCAGGCACATCCCTGACTGTCACGCTCAGCGTGACCGCGTCCTGGTTGGTCGCGTTGTAGACCGCATAAGCAGTCCCTGTGTAAGTGCCTGCCCTCTGCCCTGAAGGTATGGTCAGGACTATCGCGACAGGAGCGTTAGAGCCAGCAGCGAGGTCCAGCGGGTTCGGCACGAACTGAAGTGCAGTAGCGGGTATGGTCCCGCCGATTGCTGTCAGCGAAGTGGAATTTATGACGATGCCATTAAGAGCAGAGCCCCCTGTGTTGTGCACAGTGAAGTACTGCGTGCTGTTGATGGCGCCAGGGTTTCCTGACATGAAGACAGTTGCTTCTGCAATGTTTATGTTTCCAACTGCAGAAACGCTGAAAACCAGCGCCAGAGCCAAAACAATGTATAAACACAGCTTCTTTTTCATTTTAATCAAGCCCTCCAAACAGTCTCTTTTCTAGGAGCATAATATCCTCTTTTAAGCTTTTAGAAGCCAATATTTACGAATTACCAGCCTGTAAAAGCCACATCCCCCTATGAAAGCCCGGAACACTGCCAAGCTTATATTATTTGCTATTCTAAAATAGTGTCACTCTATATATAAATATTTATGTTATTCGCTGTCAGTTTCGCTGTCAGTTGTCATGTTAAGTCATGGAAGATTTTGTGATTGTGACAGCAATTTCTTGGATGAATGCTGGTTGGTGTTGTTATATAAATAAAAGCAAACATTTAAATACTAGTTTACACAATTTATTGGTTACTAGTATACAAAATCATACATTAACTACACTAACGCTTTACAGCAATCCAGTGAAGCAGCTATCTTTTAATCAAATCGGGTTATAGTAGGGGATCCATGTAGAAATATAATGGGAGTCCGCAAGGACTTGGTGAAGGTCTTCTATTGTAACCCATCTGCGTTGTCCGCGATGACAACGGGCATGGTAGGAAGCAAAAAAAGAGGTTGGTCTCCATGAAAAGAGGTGTGTGCATTCTGATAATTCTATTGATGGCACTCAGTGCGGTGCCGGTCCTGGGCGAACCGACAATGACTCTCGCGCCGAGAGAAGCATACGAGACGAACCACGTAAGCTTCGAGCTCAACATCAGCAACTTCAGGAACAGCTACGAGATAACAGCTGCCAAGGCGCTCGTGGAAGGATTCGAGGTCCTCTCCCTGGTCGACTATAGGGGATGGACCGAGTCCAGCACAGGCAGCCTCGCGGAGTGGACTGAAGGCAGCATAGCGAACAATGTTCTGCTCGCGATATTCGAGCTGCTCGCAGGAGCGCCGTCCGTCAGCGAGGACACCGAGACCGAGACATCAATAACCCTCGTCGATGAAGACGGAGAGGAGCACACCTACACATTCCCGATCACAATACTCAACGATGACACGCCGCCGGAACTCTCTGACATAATACCCCCTGACGGCGGACTGGTGAAGCAGGGTAAAGCAGACCAGCCGGTAGAAGTGAACGCGCAGGACCCTGAGACAGGCATAAAGAACGTGACGTTCCACTGGGTCCGGTGCAACTTCGAGGAAAACATCACACCGCAGGACAGGACACTCCGGCTCGCCGAATACGGCGGGCTGTACAGGAACACGATAGACCTGTCAGGCTACCTGAACGAGCAGCAGGTCTGCTTTGACTTCACGGCATTCAACAATGGAGGGGAGAGCTCCACGTATGAGGGCATCCTTACCATAGATGGCATTCCACCAGAAGTAACCTTGGTATCTCCCGTCGACGGCGCCATAATAGGGCTGAGCAGGAACTTCAGCTTCTTCGCCTCAGACAACCTGGCGACAGTGATGTCATGCAGCATGGACATTGACGGCACAGAGTACATGACGGACATTGAAGCAGCAGACATGGACGTCGTGTTCATACCTAGCGCAGATGTAGAAGAGGGACAACACACCTGGAGAATGAGATGCGCAGACCCCGCCGGCTGGGAAGGGGTGAGCGCAACATGGGGCTACACGCTCGACAAGACGCCGCCCCAGATAGTGATGACCTCTCCAGAGAACGACTCAATCATTGCGGACTCCACACATTTGGAGTTCGAGGTCACAGACAACAACCAGCTCCACAAGGTCTGGTTCGTCCATGACGGCAATGAGACAGAAGTTGAAGGGACGTTCAGCATAGACGTCTCCAGCTGGACTGAAGGACCGAGCGAATTCGCGGTCCGAGCGGAGGATTCTGTCCGTAACCGGGCTGAGCAGACCTATCGGATAATTATAGACAGGATCCCTCCGCAGGTAGAGCCAGCGAACCCAGAAGACGGTGCGGAAAGCGACGTGCATGTCAATTTCACATACACAGTGCTGGACAACTACGATGACGAAATGGACTGCACAATCTACATTGACGACACAGGGCAAGAGCAGCAGGCCGCACAGGCAGGAGCTGAGACCAGCCAGCCTAAGATACTGGCCGTAGGAGAATACAGGTGGAAAGTTCAATGTGTCGACGATGCGGGAAACATCGGCGAAAGCAGCGAAAGGCAACTGAGCGTGATTGACCTCACCGGCCCAGACATTGCGATGGACAACCCTGACGTGGTCTATAGAGGCGATCCAGTGACAATAAGCCTTGACGTGACTGACATCAGCGGTGTCGATGCCGTGACAGCTGAGCTGAGGGATCCTGATGGTGCTACCCAAAGCATCCCCCTAGAGAATCTAGCAGACACCTACACTGCCTCAGTCGAGACGACGCTGACCTCAACACTCGGGATATACACCCTTGAGGTGTATGCCGTCGACACATTGAACAATTCTAACACTGCGACGGACGGGATACTCCTGACATACAAGTATGTCATCGTGCTCGACCTGGCGCCGCAGACAGCGGCCCCGGGCGCACAGGTGATAGCATCAGGCATGGCACTCTACGACAACGGCTCTGCAGTGCCTGAAGACTCGCTTGAGCTTCACCTGCCGGGAGACACCACAGAGCAGATTACCCTCGACGAGGGAGGAGCTTTCAGCCACGCATTCACAGCGCCTTTGCAGGACGGCAGCTATGACATGACAGCAAGCATCACAAGCGAAGAGAACGGAATTACATATGTGGGAGCAGAGCAGCTTACTGTCGCCACACCGCAGCCACAGCACTCAGGCGGCGGAGGCCGCGGAGGAGGGTCCAGCCATACACAGACAGTCAGCGGAGGAGCGGGCTGCAATACTGAATGGAGCTGCACCGCATGGGACCCGTGCTCAGGAGGATGGCAGTCAAGAACATGCATTGACCTGAACCACTGCAGCTCAGACGACGCGAGGAAGGTCGAGAGGAGATCATGCACAGAAAAAGAGGAACAAGAGGAGGAAGCAGACGATGAAAGTGACAAATCTGGAGAAACAAGCACAGTCTCTGCGTCTAGAGAGCCGCTACCAGGACCAGAGGAGCATACGGTTGATGCGACTGAGGAAGACAAAGGAGATGCAGCAGGCATTGGTAAAGCCGCTGGCTTCATGAGCTCGCTCGATGTGAGCCTGATCAACGTGATATTTGCCCTCATCCTCATGACCGTGCTTGTAGGGACACTGTATAGGTACGGGTGGAGCAAAGGTGACAGGAGGAGGAGACCTGCGGCAGTCGATATACTCGGCAGCAGGGGAGGGGACAGGCTTGGCCTGGAGTCCTACCTGGAGCAGAGGCAGTCCAGACGGGACAGGTTCTGAGACAGGCGCACCTTAAGATGGTTTTAGAAGACCTTTTCAATCCAGGTTGGGTAAGGCGGAGGCCTTACCTTGCTTTTGTTTTCGGGTTTGTATTCACATTCGTAGCTTTCCTTATATCGCGGGTGTTCTTCAGGAGCAGCATGTCTGTCGCGATGATATTCCTCACGACGCTGCTGCTAATACCCACACTCATAATGCTCCTCAGGATGGAGGAGCAGGTCGAGGGCAAGTACGGCCTCAAGCACTTCTTCCACAATCACAAGGACATATTCGAGGTATACCTGTTCTCATTCCTCGGCGTGTTCGCCGCTTTTGTGGTGCTAGGGCTCGCGATGCAGAACAACCCCGCATCATATGACCAGCTTTTTGACTTCCAGACAAGGTTCCTGAGCTTCCAGCAGGGCCTGAGCGCAGAGTCTGTCCAGGCATTTGTCCAGGGAGGATATGATATGGGCATGAGCCACGCGACAAGCCTGTTCATCCACGACCTCCTTGTCGTGCTGATATGCTTTGTGCTCTCATTCTTCTACGGAGCGAGCGCCATATTCCTGATAATACTCAACGGAAGCGTGTTCGCCAACTTCATCATATTCGTCACGAGGACCATAGCGCAGAACGCGGCGCAGGGGGTCCAGGCGTTCTTCATATTCATGATACACCTCATACCTGAGATAAGCGGATTCCTAATTGCTGCGATAGCCGGAGGCGTGGTCTCAAAGGCAGTACTCTACGAGAAGAAAGGCTCTGCGCGGTTCAAGAACGTATTCAAGGACGCCACGATACTCATGCTGATAGCTATGTGCCTGGTGCTGCTCTCGTCACTTCTAGAGGTCTTTGTCACAGCAAGGCTGTTCAAGCTGGTGTTCTGACACCATATCACTTGCACTTCTCTCTTATAGCTTCGAAGTAGTGCTCTATCCTGCAGCCGTCAAGCGCTGCGTTCCTGACAATCTCTCTCGCAGCTGCCAGATATCTGGGTTCATCAATCCTTGCTGCCAGGTCCATTGCATCATCGAACCCTGCATCATGGACATCAGACTGCCTGCCTGAGAAAGGCCTGCACTGACCAGAACTCCTCAGATGCTCGATATCGCTGCTGACAACCTCCAGCAGAAGCTCATAAATCTTCTTATCCAACCCAATCACCTTCCAGGAACATTGTACATTATGCCTATAAGGCCACCTTTCTGGTCCCTGACTATGTGGATGCCCTCTGCGCGGACCTTTATATCAATACCCTCTGAAGAGAAATGCTTGCTCATGATCCTTGCGACCAGGCATCTGTTGGAGCCGCTGTCAAAGACAGGATGCCTATACATGTTAAGGTATTCCCTAAGCGGCGCGCTTCCTTCCTCTGAATAGTCTCCTGAGCCTGCTGACATCTCAACACCGGAACCTTGTGTTCAGCATCCCTTTATAAATATTTTGTTTCTTAACCACTTATTAGTAGTCATTTTCGTAATGTTTTTATATGAGCTATGCCATAATCATCCTGCCCTGTATAGAGAAACTCCGGTGAAAAGCATGATCCGGATGTGAGGATACAGGCTACACATGTGTTGAGAGGGTCGCAAAGGCCCTTTCTTTTTTTCTTATAAATGCTGCCAACTATCTGCCTTTTTTCCTGTAGGGCTGGAGCTCTTCATACCTTGAATGGACCTGCGCAGGGTATGTGCTGCTCTTCGGCTCGCCAGGGTGGCGCAGGTGGCCTTGTGCCGAGACGTGAAGCTCCTTAGGATGGGGAGGATGCTCTCTCACAGGATGTGCGCCGAACTCCTGTTTCATTTGATCATAATGCTGCTTGAAATCATCAATCTGCTTCAGCCTCCGCTCGTGCTTCAGTACAGCTATGCCGTACTGCTTCAGGGCAATTCCGAACGTGAACATGAAGACGCACACAGCGATTGTGAAGTTGGAGTACTGCGTCGAGATTATGAACAGCTTCATCACCGGCCCGACACCAGACTCCATGACCACGTCGAGGGCGATGAGGCGTATCATGAAGTAATAGATTATGAGTATGAACGCACCGTTGAACATCGTGTCACCTATGAGGATAGACTTCCTGGAGCTGTTCTTCTCACCTACAAGCTTGACTATGGCGCCGATGACCAGAAGAGCTGCGCCGAGGAGGAACAGCTGGCCATAGATCTGCCAGATGAAATAGCCCGATGAGAACTCGGGCTGTACCATACCCTGCGCTGTCATGTACTTTTCGACATTGAGCGCAGTCCACAGCTGGAGCAGCAGGATGACTACCAGGCCTAAGACAGCCGGCTGGTAGATGTTCTTCCCTATATCTGTTATGAACCTGCCTTTTGTCCTGACTGTGAATGCTTTCAGGCCTATGCCAAGCAGTGTCAGGCAGACAGCAAGTATCAGCGCACCCCAGAAATCATACTGCACAAAGAGGTACTTGAAAGGGAAAGTATGCGCCAGAGCGCCGAGCATCGCGCCCACTTCAGTCCCTGAAGCGGATCCTGCAAGGATGCTCGCCCACGACCACTTCATGTTGAAGTAGTTCACGCCGGCGACTATGAGAAGAAATGCCAGGCCTGCCATCATCATCTCGTTGATGAACTCCTCCGCGAACCTGTCAGATATAGAGCGTTTGGGATGTCTGTGCATGCAGCACAAGTTTAGACAGGTATTTATAAAGTTTATTTACCTTGCCCGCGTAGGTATTCTGCCAAACTTTTGTTTCAGCTCAATGCTTGGCAGAGCCAATCCTTCGACCGGCCAGTCTCCAAGCAAATCTTGTAGGCAGCTCCGTGCTGCACCATGTGGCAGAGCCACGCTGCTACAATGATTTGCCGGCGATGAGGTGATTCAAGCGCCGCAGGAGGCTGACGCCTTATGTGAACTTCCGGTTAAGTGGCAGGTTTCCGCTGCTCCTGCCAACCGGCGCATAAGCGTTGGCACTGCCGCCATCAAAAGCGGCGGAGCTGCCGCAGCTGAACGATAATTTGCACGTTCAGCTGACTATCCTGTTCATCACACCCCAGCTGTTGCCTGTGCCCGCCATCACTGCAGAAGAGAACGTGGCCAGAAGGTGGAAGCCGATGTCATACCAATCAATCAGAATCATCACTAAATACCACAGCAGGAACAGCGAAGCGCACAGCAGGAATGCCCTATAGATGCATCTCAATGAAAGAAGACCCTTCCATCCCCCTCTTAGTCCACTATCTGCTATGAAGCTCATGTTAAAGAAAAGGATTCTGCTTGCGCACAGAGGCATATGCGCAAGCAGGTCCAAACCACCCCCAAAGAGATTATGTGTGTAGGAAGCACAACTTGTCTCTTGAGCATAAATTGTGTCGGAAGTCTTGACTCCCTGTTTGACCTAACATCTATTACCTATACAGAACTACTATATAAATATTCCGATTTTTCCTTAGTTTCCGTAATTTCCTTTACTTGATTTTAAACCATTTAGCGGTTTTATTTGCGTTTTAGTAATTTCTAAAGAAGCACAACCTGGCGGCCATTTATAAATCAAAACGAGATTGAGTATAGAGATTTCCCCACTAATCTATGAAGTGCAACAAAAAGAGAACAAGAAAAAACACAAAAAGGATCGCTGAATGTGGTCAGCATCTCCTGACTTCATAGCCCGCAGCCACAAGCCCCCTGCAGAACCTTTCCGCATCCTCGGCAGTGCCGCATCTTCCGTCATAAAGCTCAGCGACAAGGGTTCCGATCTCTGCAGCAGCAACAGGCTGTGCCCCGCCATTGCGGAAACAAAGCTTCCCTTCATCGATATAAGGCCTCAGGCCGCGACCCTGCATATTGGCTATCACTTCATACTCCTGCCTGGTTATCTGGCCTTTGTTGCGCATCCTGCTGACATCTCTCGGTTTAAGAAAATCCATAATAATGCCTCATTGCTTCCTATAATCACCTAGAACTGTCTGACTGCCTCTCCATCTCAAGCTTCTTGGCTATCGCGCCTGACTGCGCAGAGTTCTGGAACGCAGCTATTATCTCGTCGGCAAGGCAGGCCACTATGCTCTTCTTTGAGTTGAACGACTTCTGATAAGAGTTCTGTGTGATGAATTTCAACGCCTGGTCGACCCTCCTCTGGGGAGCGACCTCGACCGCCTTGGGATATTTCGCGCCACCATACTCGATAGTGACTATCTCCTCCCTGGGAGCGGCGTTCTCTATGGCCTTGATGACTACAACAATAGGATTCTGCTTGGTCCTCTTCTCTATCAGCTCAAGTGTGTCCTCCATTATGTTGAAGATCGTATGCCCCTTGCCTGTCAGAGGATATGATGTTATCTTGTGCTTCTTGGACCTGTGGCCCGAGTTCATGAGGCGGTTCATCAGCCTCTCGAGAATGAAAGTGTTTGACTTGTAGAACCTGAACTTCGCGTTCCTGCCGCCTGTCCTAGGCACGACCCTCGGCTGCAGGTTGATGTAATCCTTGAGACCAGGATCCTGTACTGTGATCCCTTCCATGCTCCACCTGTTATAGACTAGGACTGCCATGTTCACTTCCTTGCTTTCTCAATCTTGCCAGAAAGAAGAGCCTTCAATGACTGGTCATTGACCTTGATCACCTGCCACCTGACACCAGGGATATCCCCTTTTGCCCTGCCCATGTTGCCGCCGATACATTCCACAAGAACTTCATCGTGCTCGTCGACAAGTTTCTGGGCGCCGTCACCCGGCAGGAAAGCTGTTATCTGCTTGCCGTTCTTTATCAGCTGGACGCGGGCGCACTTCCTCATCGCTGAGTTAGGCTGCTTCGCCTCAAGCTGCACCTTCTCCAGAACAATTCCTTTGGCCTGGCTTGCGCCAAAGAGCGGGTCGGACTTCTTCTTGAGGTCCAAGGCACTCTTAACGAACCATTTATCGCTCCATCTAGCCTTGGCGCGTCTCTTTGCGCATTTGGAGCCTGCTCTGATTCCATTAGCCTTCTTTCCCATGCTGCGAAGGAAAAATTGGGGGTATATAAAGGTTGTGGTGGGCAGCAGGGGGCTTTAAAACGTGGGCTGATATGTTATATGTTCTTCAAACACATAATCAGCGCCGAGCTGCCATCACCAGATTTCTTATATCTTCACTTCAAACTTGTCATACTTGTTCCTGAGAGTGGCAAACTCAAGTATGGGCAGGTCATCGCTGTTCACCAGGTCCAGCCCGCCTATATAGATGTCAATGTCTTCGGCGCCTCTGGTGTAGTAAGAGACAAGGAACGCGTAGTTCCTCTCATATGGGTCGTAATCGACGAAGTCACCGTACTCATCATAAAGAAAATCATAACCCTTCTCGGAATCCATCATCATGGCAGTGAAATCATCATCAACATCCAAGTATGATATCCTGTGGCGGTTGATGTCCTCATAGATGTCCAGTCTCTTCCCAGAGGCGATGACTATCACGTCCCCCCCAAGATTGAACTCATACAGATAAGGAAACACTGTTCGCATGGTGTTCAGGGCGATCCTGTAGTCGAACTCATTCATCTCATAGAAAGGGAACCACTGCGAGAAGATGCCGCCATCATCCAGGTGCGACCTCACTATATCGTAGAATTCCGCGGTGAACAGGTTGGAGACGCCTGAAATCCAGATGTTGGGAGGCTCCGATATAATCAGGTCATAAGTCCTGTCGGTCGAGAACAGGTAGTTTCTTCCGTCAGCGACGATGATGTTCGTCCTCGGATCCTCCAATGCGTGATTGTTGTAGTCGGCAAGCACGGTCCTTCCGGCCTCGACGACAACAGGATCTATCTCAATCATGTCGACAGCATCCACATCCTCATACTTAAGTATTGAGCTGAGCGTGAATCCGCCGCCAAGGCCTATATTCAGCACCTTGTGGGGGTTGTCGTGCAGCGCGAGCGGAAGATGCGCAAGAAGGCCCTGCGTCAGGGAGTCCCCGTACGAGGCATCTGTCTTGCCGTTGTTCTTCAGCCAGACATTCGAGCCATCCCAAGAGCGGAAGACAGTGACCGTGCCGTAGGGGGAGTTCCTCTTCATCAGCAGCTGGGTAGTCTCCTCTATGTTGTTCTGGAATATCACACTCTCGTTCTCATACCTGATCCCGTGGTAATATACCCCCTTATACGTGTAATCAGGGTCATAGAAAGACAGGAGGAATATGAATCCCAAAAGTATTATCAGCGTCGTGAGCACGAGCAGGTTCTTCATGCCTGCCTTGGACAGGCCATCTGTGAAAAAATAAATGAACGCGATGGCTATCATGATGTATATTATGCCTGCGAGTATCGCTGAGTGCGCGAGCCCGACCGCAGGTATTATGACAAACCCTGCCATGAACGATCCGAATATAGAGCCGAACGAGTTCACTGAATACAGCCTGCCCACATCCGTGCCGACCTTCCGGTCTGACACGTATACAGCTGACAGCACAGGAAGCGTGGCTCCCATGAGCATGGTCGGGATGAGTATGATGATGAAACAGACAGCCAGCAGCGCAAACATGAACAGGCTGTACGAGCTGATGTGGAAGAACAGGTACAGGAACCACTTCTCGAGAGCCGGAAAGACGACTACAAGCGCCATGCCTATGACACCTATAAGCAGCTCGATGAAAGCGAAAAGGATAATCTTCTCCTTTATCCTGTCCACATATCTGCTGGCTATGACGCTGCCGATGCCGAGACCTGCGAGGAAAGAAGAGAGGACGATAGCGAAAGAATGGATAGAGCTTCCGTATATAAGCGCGATATGCCTGGTCCATATGACCTCGAACATGAGAGCAGCAAATCCTGAAAGGAAGAACAAGATCAGCATGATACTATGGTCCTGAACAGGGGAATGCCTCACCGCATCCGCTGATGAAGCGG
This sequence comes from Candidatus Woesearchaeota archaeon, assembly GCA_016929255.1. Taxonomy (GTDB): domain Archaea; phylum Nanobdellota; class Nanobdellia; order Woesearchaeales; family UBA11576; genus JABMQF01. The sequence continues at coordinate 18,009 of JAFGJH010000022.1, read as the reverse complement.
CTGCAAACCTCTTCTTCCAGAATATTGAAAGGAGCACGATGCCGCAGGCGATGTTCAGCACAGACGCCATGACTGATACCCTGAAGAAGCCAAGAACCGCTATCAGGAAGAACCCTGTCATTATTGCCCCGAAAGCCCCTCCTATCGTGTCGAACATGTATGTCGTGCCCACGCTCTTCCCCATCATCTTAAGCTCATCGAAGTACAGCCTGACAACAGTCGGGAAAGCGACACCGACAAGGAAAGTGGGTATTATCAGCATGATGAAACAGAGGATGAAAAGCGCCATGGTGAACAGGAACAGATTTCCGTGGAAAGCCTCATATATCCAGAAGTAAGGGAATTTCACCACCTTGAGCAAGGAGAGCGTCAGCAGGCACGTGATTCCGATTAAAATCTCAGTGTAAGCCAGGAACTGGTACTTCTTCTCTATCCGGTCAATCATCCTGCCGCCGAAAAGAGAACCCAGCGCAAGTCCTGCCATAAATGTGGTAAGGACGGTCGTAATCGCGAACGCAGATGTGCCAAACACGAACGATAGCTGCCTTCCCCAGACCACCTCATACACTATCGATGAGAATGAGGTTATCAGAAGGACGGCAAGCAGCAGCCTAGATTTCCAGTTCCCCACATGAACACCCCTGTCTTGAAATCATCAAGGCAGAAATGTCAGCAGGTAATATATAATGTTTGTGAAATGTGTTTAAAAACTTTAAAAACTTTTTAAAGAATCATCTTCCTCTTCTTTTCATCAAAGCTTTCCGGGCGGCTGAGCAGGACAATCTCAACATCCCTTCCTTCATTCCTGTACAGCAGCCTGCCTTCACCAGCGGGATCGCAGAACCTCTTGAGTTCCTGCATCCTCGTGTCGCAGGCAGCGACAGCTATCCGCCCCCCTTCCGGCAGCCTCTGCCTGAACATCCTGCGCAGCACGTGCTTCATAATCCGCCCCCTGAAAAGGGATATGTTAACATCCCCTTTGCAATCATCATACAGCCTGCCGAGTGCGACTTCCTGGTCAGGTATGCCCTGCTTGACCCGGCCTGAAATCTCATCGTTGCCGAAGTCGATAACCATGTTGCCTATCCCCCTACGCTTTTCAGCCCACCTTCCTTCGTCATCGCTGGGAAGCCTTTCGGGCGTGATGTAAATGAACAGGTCATACTTTCCCAGCCTGCTGAGCTGCGGATGGAAAAGGCTGTACGCCTCGACAAACCTTGACTTCCATTCAGGCTGCCGCTCATTCCACTTCCTGAGCCTGAACTCCCAACTGTCCTTGGTCTCATCCTCTTCGCGCAAAGGTTCTGCAAGACTGCCCTCGTGCAGCATGCCTACAGATTCCTTAACGACTTCCCACCACAGCATCTCATTGTACACCATGAGCTCGTGCTTGAGAAGATGGAATTCGGATGATGCCCTCTCGAAGAAATCAGTGGCCTCTATTCCAAGCACATCCTCAAGTGTCTTGCCTGAAGACAGCGCCACAGCTTTCCTTATGTCATCAAGGTTCTTCCTCCTCCTCAGGCGCCGGTCACCAGTCTCCCTCTCAATGGCCTTCCTAATACCTTCAATCTGCTCCTTTCTCTTCACGAGATTGGACTCCTCTGCCGCGTTTATCCAGCTGAGTACATTATGCCTGCTTTCATTAAGAACTTTGGCGACAACATCATATACACTGGGTATGAACAGGGTCTCTATGAATGCGTCCATATACCTGTTGTGGTCGACGAGAAATATCTCCGTCCCCCCGATGCGAAGGATACTTTCACCAGAATGCTCTAAATCAGGATCTGACATCCATATCAGCTTCAATGCGTGCTGCTCTCTCGTGAACAGGGCAGAACATTCGCCTTCAGGAAAGTATTCCAGGGCGCTTTCCAGGCTGTCCAGTCCGATGGTATTCATCTTTTCAGGGTTGAAGCGGTACTTGAAGTAAGAGTCCTTCAGGCTTTTCTCAAGGTTGCCACCTTCCCTGACTGACTTCAGCACCTCTGAGTCACCGAGATACGCCAACTCCCTCCCTGTGAACATGAACACGTACTGGCACCTTGAACGCAGGAACTGCTCATAACCTTTGGCAAAACCTTTCGAGAACCTGTCTGCAGCGTCCCTTAATCTGCCCTCTTCTTTCGTATCTTCTATCATCTGCGGGATGTTGATCGTATTTTTGTCATACTTCCTGGATCTGACGGGACCGTTTAACAGGATTGCATAATAAAGTCCATCCTCCCTGACTAAGAAAGGGACTGCCATGCTTTTCTCGGCCTCCCCTGCTTTAACTGTAATCATATCCATGTATCTTTCATCCCCTGTCCTTGCCTGCTGGTATGTCAGCACGACACCTTCATCCAGGGATATCTTGAGCGTCCTTGCACCTTCTTCAGGCAGGTCATCATATCCTGTGGCTGAAAGCTTCAGCCAGCTATGCCAAATGTCCCTGAGGTGCACATAAAGAGGGGTGTTGATGATTTCGTGCTTCTTTTCTCCGCTCATGGTGAATCCACCTCATCAGGCAGTCCGGGCTTTTTGAGCACCTCTATGGTCACCTTTACAGTTGTCCTTGGCTGAAGCTCTTCTTTAAGTACGCTGGGAATCACTATTATAGAATTCTTGCCGTGCTTGGCTATGTTCTTAGTGATGATATACCTGTCCACCAAAGCATCATTCCCCCTACACCCTCATTACACTGGCGATGCACAAAAGTATTTAAAGTTATCGTTTTTTAGCATTAAGAAGTAGTTACAACTCTCGGTTCGGTGTCAGTTCCTGCGTTCATACGAACACCGCCGCAACTAAATCACCCACAAAGTGCGTCACGACTATGACTATCACCGCGATGCCTATATGTTCTGCAATGACCTGCCAGGCATTCTTCCTCTCGCCCTTTGCAATGTGGTAGCTCAACCAGCCAAGCACCAGAAGGCCCCACACGATGCTGACAGCGATCGCTGCAGAAAGCTCAAGAAGCAGCACAGGCACAGTGAATGTGAGAGCGAACAGGAACTTCGTGAAGAACGTCGCCAGCGTGGATGTCCAGATCTCCTTTGAGGTATGCCCACCTCCAGACTCCTCAGACATGTGGATGCCCAGAGCGTCAGAGAACGCATCAGCGACGGCTATGGTAATAATGCCGCCCAAGACGACAAGCTTCGAGTGCGTGCCCGAGTGCAGGCCCACCATAAGGCCCAGCGTAGTTATCACGCCTGATGTTATGCCAAAACTGAAACCCACCTTTTCAGAATGCTTCATATCATCCCACTTCTTTTCAAGATCACTTCATACTCCATCCGGTTAAAATATTTTTCGCTTGCTGCACTTCGGGCTACTGCCTGCCGCCATAAGGCTGCGCCGAAGCCAGAGAGACTGCTGGACTGATGCTTTGCACCGGCCAGGCACCGATTTGCCTGTTCATGATATCAAGAATGCACCAACCATCACCATCAATATCGCTACTGACTTCTGGACCAGCACGGCCCGTGTTATCCTCTCTTTCAACATCATAGGATAGGCTACGCTAAGCGCTGTCGCAGCAAGGAACACAAGCAGAGGCTGGACCTCCATGAACGCAGACACCAGCGAGACAGGGCCTCTTGATATCGCAGCGGTGAACAAAAAGAATGACACTGCGGTGAGCATGCCGATGATGACCAGATACCCTGCGCCCCTGAGCCCCCGCTTCCTGATGCGCGGGCGGTAGGCTGCAATCAGGGCAAGAGACACGATGATCCCTCCTGCAGATACCCAGAAGAACAAGGACCACATGCTTGCCTGCAATGTGTAATGCTTGGCCAGTATGTTCCTCAATGCGATGAGCAGCGTCGAGCCAAGGGCAATCAGGATGGCTGAGCTGAACCTGAACCTCCGGGCGCTCTTCTTTATCGACAGCAGGACAGCACCCGCGACCATGAGCCCGACACCTGCATAAGTCAGCGCGCTGAACCTCTCGTCGAACAGGAAGAAAGCTATCGGCAGGACAAAGACCGGCGTCGTGGAAAATATGGGTATGCATCTTGACACCTCTTCCCTGCTCATGGCAACATAATACAGCCATATCGACAGGTTATACAGCACACCTGTCAGGACAGCAATGAGCACCACACCCCACGGGAGGAATATATCCCCTATAATCAGCGAGGCAAGGATGAAGAGCATGAAGTTCCCTGCTCCTGAGAACAATGTCGCCAGCACCGGGCTCTTCAGCTCATTGCTGACGATGAACTTGTCGGCGATGTTGACCACTGTCGCAGTGGCCGCAGCAAGCAGAGCGAATATGACCCAGACCATAAGCGGCTCCTGATGGCCGGGTCGGTTAATAAAACTTTCCCGCAGAAAATTTGACTCTTGGCAGGAAAAACCGTCGATCAGAACAAGACTTCCAACAGGGCTGAAGCCTATGCTACATTTAAATACTACAGTGCGATACCCTGCAGGTTCATGCAATATAAACATGAGGAGATGAAACATGCAAAAAACAACAGTCCTAATCGCGGCCGCACTCATGCTGCTCACCGCGGGCTGCTTTCACGATGCAAAAGTCCTCGAGCCTAAAGACACCATCCTGAGCTTCAAGGAATGTGCTGCTGCAGGCTATCCTGTCATGGAAAGCCATCCCAGGCAGTGCGCAGTCCCTGGAGGAGGAACCTTCACTGAAATGATCGAAGAAAACAGGGCATCGCCTGACGAATGGACTGATGATGCCTCTGGCGAAGAGACTGTAGCAGATGGAGAGCAACTCGTCGGCGGAGACCAGGACTCTCACGGCTGCAAGGCATCGGCAGGATACAGGTGGTGCGAAGCGACACAGCGCTGCCAGAGGTTCTGGGAAGAGCCGTGCCCGTCGGAGCTCCGGCAGGATGCCGAAGCTTTCTGTGAAGAAGAGCATGTCAGTGCGGTATACATCTGCGGCGAGACAGTCAAGGTTGTCAGCAGCCTGCTCGGGGGAGGCATGACATTCCACTCAAGGCGGGGAGAGGAGATACGATGCCCTGTAGTCGGGCCTGACTCCATCAGCGAGGAATGCAGAGAGCTGATTTCAGGAGAAGGCTGCGAGACCGTATGCGAGAAAGAACCCGAAGACGAATCGCACAGGGCAGAGATAATTGCAATCAACCATGTCCAGCAGCTGCCAGCATACAGGGACTTCAACGGAAGGAACATATTTCCGAGGAATGTCCAGGTGCTGAGATGCCCTGGCTGCTATGATGTTGAGGTTGTGTTCGAAAGGGACTCTGCAAAGGACCCAGACAGCACCACGCGGGCGCTTATGCATGTCAAGCTCAGCAACTGGGAAGTGAGCGACGTCACCTCCACATATGAGGATATGATGTGAGAAAAGAGAAAATTCTGAGAAATATATACTCTGAAATAATCTTTTTTCTATATATCTGCCTTATTAACCTTCTGTAATATAAGGCAATAGCTCCCCTGACAACGGAGGCAAAAAAATCCTTTTTAAACTGAAAAGAGGAGTTTTGTGCTGTTTCCAAATCTGAGAGGCTGACATGAATCTTTGGAATATGCCCCTGACAGGACAAGAACAATCCTGCCCGGCCAGAAGCAGGCTGTTGTCAATGACCCTGTCGCTGGAATGAATAACTGAAACAGTGCATCCCTGAAGGAAAATAATCGCCTGCGCAAGGCAGGCTCAACCTTTGGTCGAGAGGGTCTGCACTGGAGGCATAAGACGATTGCAGGAGATGCACAGGCCGGACACAAATCTGCCCTGCAGCACAGGTGACTGCCAACCTTCTGATGAGCCCGAAAGACGCGATCTTTTGACTTCTTTCCTGTTCAAATACTCTTTTAATCACTCAGAATGTTCCAAAAACCTATTAAAACTTACAGAAACGTTTAATTACTTTTCTTTATCCCTGAAAAAGCTTTATTTTTCCTTCTACAGCAATCTTTATTAACCCCTAAGATTTATTCCAGACCATGCTTAGATTTAACGAGATGACAAAAGACAACTGGAACGAGTACAAGGATATCATGGCGAAGCTAGAGCTGAACTTCCATCCCACAATAAGGTCAGAGGAGAAAGACTACCTTGAGATACTCTCAGAGGAAAACATCACAAAAGTCGCCGTGTTCGACACCATGAGTATAGGTGCAGCGATAGGGTTCCCGCTTGAAACAGATGATATGGATGATTATTTCATCGCACCTGAACTCAGGCAGAAGAAACTGTTCTACCTGTTCAAGATCAATGTGGACCGGGCCTTCCAGGGCAAGGGTTTCGGCCAGCAGCTGCTTTCAGAGCTGGCCAAGGCAGCAGCGCTCAAAGGCTACGACAAGATGGTCGGGCATTTTAGGAAAAACGCATCACTCGCGATGATGAAGAAATTTGGCGCAGTCGAGAAAGAGGCCATAACAGACTGGGAAGGCACTGGCGAGGATTTCGTCTTCTGCGAACTAGACCTTGCAGGATTCACTGCAGCCCTGCCAGAAGAGAATCTATCCACCGTCGAGAACGCGAAGCGCCAGGCAAGCATGAAAGCCTGCTGAGTCTCATGACTGCAACTGGAATCATTCCCGCAATCACCCGATAATGTCCTCAAAGGCCTTTATCTTGCACTTGTGCTCGAGCTCCTTGTCGGCGATTATGCGGAACATGCGCTTGACCTCGGGGAAGAGTGAATGCTCAGCGATATGCTCATAATACTCTATATCAGTATTGACCTCGTCGAGAGCAAGCTTAAGTATCTCTTTCGCACCAGCCTTGTCAGTTATAGAGGCGGCAGTCTTCTCTTCTATCAAGCAGGTCCTGACCTGGAACTTTATGGAAAGCCCGAACTTGATTATGGAATGCAGGTTGAGGTTCTTCAGCGTGTGAATGTCTCCCTTCACATCATCAGCCATCGCGGAAAAGAAATCACGCAGGACCTTGTCCTTGGCCTCCTTCGAGAAGCGCTCGTACATCCTGAAGGTCTCTTCCTCCCTCTTCAATGCCTCGTAAACAGCACCCCTCAGAGCAGATATCATACACATTCACCTCTCAGTCAACTGGCAGGGGTTTTTGTTTATAATGGTTGCGGTTGTTTCGGTAAATTATTATACCTCCAGCCAACAGGGCGATAAGGTGATGCACACATGGGTGAAGAACATTACAAATCAAGAGAATTCTGCAGGGACATCGGGTGCGAGGTGCAGCAGGAGCTGGACAAATATGAAAAAGAGAATCCCATGTACGAGGTAAGAAAAACAGAATGCGTGGGAAACTGCAGGTACACCCGCGAGGATTTCATGATCTGGCTAAACTCAAACGGCTACACGCTCAAAGGGAAGACTGATGAAATATTTGCCAGCGGCACAGCACACCAGTTCCACGAATGGCTACAGAAGCACGGTGTCGAGATAGCCAAGAAAGGCTGAAACCAGACTTCAAACAGCGAATTTCACTGCCGATAAACGCCATATGCGTGCCGGAACTTAACATGCGAAAAAAGGTAGTCAGCGACGCTGGAACCGTTCTTTCTCTTGTCTATCTCCTGCTGCAGGTCTGCAGGAAGGAAATGAGTGTTCTCCAATGCAAACTTCAAGAACTCCCTCTTCCCGTCTCTTCCCGGAGCTGCAGACTCGTCATTCACGAACCTGCCGAAACAGCCGACAATCTCGTCGATACAATTTTCAGGTAAACTCTCAAACACCATAAATTGCGGTCTTTCGGGGTAGCTAATAAACCTTGCGGTCACAATGATGAGAATATCACAAAAACCCTCGGAAGACATCCATAAACCAGGAACCTGACCTGAAAGCACAACAACAGGAAGAACAGCACCACAGAAACCTTTAAAAACACTCTAATTCTTCACCATTCCAAACCCCGAGTAGCTTAACGGTTACGCGCAGCTGAATCACTCAGCTGGCACGTGAGCTAAGGACGGTTTCACTTCGTTCAACCGTCCGAGCGGGTGAACAAAAACGAAGCACATTTCCCCGAGTAGCTTAACGGTTGAGCGTCCGGCTGTAGCTAAGACAGCCCCCGCAGACAACGCACATCGCGATGAAGGAAAGCGGGACAGCGGATACCGGAAGGTTGCTGGTTCAAATGAAAGGCGGAGCTTTTCAAACCTCAAAAACTCCGTTTTCGAGAAAATCCGGCCTCGGGGATATTATACTTCTGGAACAGCAAACTCTATAAATCAATGCATAACTCCTGATGAAGGTGTTGGGAAATGGGATTGACAGAGACTATTCTTGCGCTGCTCGCGGCATTCGCTGCACACAGCAGCCCGGCAGGTAACATAAAACATGAGGAATGCCATCCAGCAGGATGGCGGAGCATGTTCAACCAGCCAGAGCTCGAAAAGTGCGAAGAAAGCAATTCCACCGCAGACTGTACGCTGCTGGTCGACCCTGACGATGATTACCTCAAGGCGCGCTGCAGAGGGAACTTCCCATACGCATATGAGGTCCGGGCCGGCGATGAAAAGGACCCGCGACCAGAGCTACTGATATTCTGCACGAGAAAGGAATATGATGACGCGACAGAGAGAGGATCCATACGAGACTACACCTATCTGGAGCACATCTTCCAGATGGCGGGGGACCGGCACCAATAGCCAAACACCTCCTATGCTGCCAGGCTTCCCAGGACGCTGAAAGAAAGAAAAAATTATGAACCAATCAGCAGCGATCAGTCATCCTTGCCGTCATCGTCGCCATCATAATCGCTGTCGTAGTCGTCATCGTCGCCATAATCCGAATCCCAATCGTCTGACATCTTCATTACCTCCACATCCCCTCAAGGATGCAAGCAAAATCAATCAGGCAGCGCCTCCAGCATTGAAAATGACTTCAGCTCAGACCTGAGCTTATCCAGCTCTGCGGCCTTGCGCTTCCTGAGGTCCTCATTGCTGAGGTTCGGGATGTCCCACTCGAGAAGGGCTATCCTGCGCCTGAGCTCTTCCATATTATCAGCAGAAATAGCAGTCATATCGATCACCCTGTAGAAAACCAGCATGGATTGCGTCCCGTGAACCACCCATTCAGCAGTTGAGCCCTGACCCCTCACAAACACTTGTCAAATGTTCATCATAAATAAAATCAAATAATATAAAAAGTTAAAACAGCAGAGTATTTAAACATTTCTAAATACAGGCCCTGAAACCGCCGATAATATGATGCTCTCCAGACGCAGAAAAGAAACCTTTTTAAAGCCCAAAAATTTCGTCGCGCTATGGTTGTTGAATCTTTCTACGGCGAATGAGGGCCAAATAGCTGACATATCAGCCGTAGGATTGTTTGATGACTGTTTCAGACGAAAAAGCCCTGGTAGTGTAGTGGCCTATCATGAAGCCCTGTCGAGGCTTCGACCCGGGTTCGACATTCGCTTAGATACGAAAATCCCGGCCAGGGCGTCTTTTTTTCGCCCCCACGGCGAAAAAAAACGAGTAATCAGGCCGGTAGCTCAGCCTGGAGGCATAAACTTGCTTTATCCGGGCAATAGAGCACTCGACTTTTAGCTGGGAAGACAGCGCAACCTTCGGTCGCTGGCTTTCCTGCGGAAGGAATCGAGTGGTCGCGGGTTCGAATCAATACACAAAGAGGTGTCTTGCGTGATTCCCGTCCGGCCTATTATGCTGCTGACGGAAAGACAAGGGTGACCACAAAATGCCTAAACAATCCATACAACATGTCCTCATCCCGAAGCATAAGAAGCTTTCTGAAAAAGAGAAAAAAGACCTTCTCGAAGAATACAAGATAACCATCAATGAGCTGCCGTCCATCCTCAAGTCAGACCCTGCGCTAGCAGGCATGGACCTGGAGGCCGGAGACATAGTCAAGATCGAGCGGAACTCGCCGACAGCAGGAAAGACCATCTTCTACAGGGGTGTGGCCAATGAGTGACAAGGAGCCGAAAAAGCAGGACATACTGGTGAAGAAGTTCTTCGAAGGGGTCAGCATGGTCGACTCCGACATAGCGTCATTCAATAATTTCATAGATTTCGAGCTCCAGAAGATAGTCGACGCGAACAAGTTGGTGGAGCCGACGATCATCCCGCACAACGTAGAGGAGTTTAAGATAAAGTTCGACAAGATATGGGTCAAGAAGCCAGAGATAACAGAGGCCGACGGATCGAAGAGGAAGGTATTCCCTGTCGAAGCGAGGCTCAGGAAGATCAGCTACGCAGCCCCCTGCTTCATAGAGGTCAGCGCCCACATAAACGGCGTCCAGAGGGAATCGTTCACGACACAGATAGGTTCAATACCCATCATGCTCAAGTCAAAATACTGCCACCTCCACAAGATGCCCAAGGAGGAGCTCGTCCAGCAGGGCGAAGACCCCAACGACCTTGGAGGCTACTTCATAATAAACGGCACAGAGAAGGTGCTCATAAGCGTCGAGGACCTCGCGGCCAACAAGCTCCTCATAAACAGGGAGAATGTGGGCGTGTCCGAATACGTCGGCAAGATGTTCTCAGAGGGCGCCTCGTTCAAGATACCACACACGATAGAGAAGCTCAAGGACGGCATGTACTACCTCACATTCACACGCGTCAGGAGGATACCTGTCCTGGTCATAATCAAGGCACTCGGCCTCACCAAGGATGAGGACATAATGATGTTCATATCGAGGGAGAGGCAGTTCGACTCTGTCCTTGTCAACCTCTTTGAGTTCGCGGACATCAAGACAGATGAGGAGGCGCTCGACTACATCGCGAAGAGGGTCGGCATAACCCAGTCCAAGGAGATAAGGATAGAGAGGATGCAGGAGATAATCGACAAGTATCTGCTCCCGCACCTCGGCACCACTCCAAAGGACAGGATGTTCAAGGCATACAACCTGTGCAAGCTGCTCAAGAGGTTCATACTCGTCTCGACAGGCGAGATACCTGTGGACGACAAGGACCACTACGCAAACAAGAGGCTGAAGCTCAGCGGAGACCTGCTCGCAGACCTGTTCACAGTCAACCTCAAGGTGCTCATAAACGACCTGCTGTACAACTTCCAGAGGATAGTCAAGAGGGGCAAGTTCCCCTCGATAAAGGTCATAATAAGGGACAAGCTCCTCACCCAGAGGATATACTCATCCATGGCGACGGGAGCATGGGTCGGCGGAAGGAAAGGCATATCACAGAGGATACAGAGGCTGAACTTCCTCGAGACCATGAGCCATCTGCAGAGGGTCGTGTCGCCGCTCTCGGCGTCACAGGAGAACTTCGAGGCAAGGGAGCTGCACCCGACGCACGCGGGAAGGCTCTGCTGCATGGAGACCCCTGAAGGAACCAACATAGGCCTCAGGAAGAACCTCGCGCTGCTCTCCAAGGTATCGCTGGAGACCCCTGAAGAGGAAATAATCAAGAACCTGAAGAGCCTCGGGCTCAAGGCAATATAGGTGTCAATATGGCAGAGCTGTTCTTAAACAACAAATTCAAGGGAGAAGTGGACGACCCGAAGAGGTTCGTCAGTTCAGTCATAGAGGAAAGGAGAAAAGGCAACATCCCCCTCAACGTCAACGTTTACTATGACGAGGAGTCGGACACGGTCTATGTCGACGGCACGAAAGGCAGGGTCGTAAGGCCGCTTATAGTCATAAAGAACGGCAAGCCCGCGCTCACAGACAAGCACATCCAGCAGCTGCAGAAGGGAGAGGTGGTCTGGGACGACCTGCTCAAGCAGGGAGTCATAGAATACCTCGACGCGGCAGAGGAGGAGAACACGCTCATAGCATTCTTTGAGGATGAGCTCACGCCGGAGCACACTCACATGGAGCTCCATCCTATCGCGCTGGTCGGGCTCACCACAGCGCTCGTCCCGTACGGGAACTACTGCCACTCGACAAAGCTCGCGATAGGCGGCAAGAACCAGAAGCAGGCCATAGGCTTCTACGCAGCCAACTTTGCAGTGAGGATGGACATGGACGTCAACCTGCTCCAGACCCCGCAGGTCCCGGTCGTCGGCACGATAATGCACGAGATATCATCCTACCAGGAGCACCCATCAGGCCAGAACATAGTCGTCGCAGTCATGGGATACATGGGTTACAACATAGAGGACGCAGTCGTGATCAACCAGGGTTCCATAGACAGGGGATTCGCAAGATCCACATACTTCAGGCCGGCGGTGGCAGAGGAGCTCAGGTACGCAGGCGGCCTCACAGACGAGATATGCATACCTGACAAGGACATAAAGGGCTACAAGTCAGAGGTCGACTACAGATACCTCGAGGAGGAAGGAGTAATCTACCCTGAGGCAAGGGTTGGAGAGGGCGATGTCATAATCGGCAAGACATCACCGCCAAGGTTCCTCAGCTCGATGGATGAGTACAACCTCGCATCCAATGTCAGGAGGGAGAGCTCAGTCTCGCTCAAGCACGGCGAGGAAGGCATCGTCGACTTCATACTCATAACAGAGAACGGTGAAGGCAACAAGCTGGTCCAGGTGAGGCTCAGGGACTTAAGGATACCTGAGATAGGCGACAAGTTCACGTCGAGGCACGGACAGAAGGGAGTGGTGGGGGCAATACTCACCCAGTCAGACATGCCGTTCACAGCATCAGGGATAGTCCCTGATCTCATATTCAGCCCGCACGGAATACCGTCAAGGATGACCATATCACACCTCATAGAGCTGGTCGGCGCAAAGGTCGGCGCGATGGCAGGCAGGTACATAGACGGGACAACGTTCGCCGCAGAGGACGAGGTGCAGCTGAGAAAAGAGCTCAGGTCGCTCGGATTCAGGGAGAACGGCACAGAGACAATGTACAACGGCCAGACAGGCGAGCAGATGCAGGCGAAGATATTCGTCGGCAACATGTATTACCTTAAGCTCAAGCACATGGTCGCGAACAAGATACACAGCAGGGCAAGGGGACCCATCCAGCTGCTCACGAGACAGCCCACAGAAGGAAGGGCGAAAGAGGGCGGCCTCAGGCTCGGAGAGATGGAGAAAGACACATTTGTCGCGCACGGCGCAAGCCTCCTGCTCAAGGAGAGGTTCGACTCGGACAGGACAATAGTCCCTATCTGCGAGGAGTGCGGCATAATCGCGGTCTACAACGAGTTCAAGAACAAGTCATACTGCCCTATATGCGGCGAGAACGTAGAGATAAACAACGTCGAGATATCATACGCATTCAAGCTCATGCTCGACGAGTTCAAGTCACTCGGTGTATACCCTAAGATGGTGCTCGAGAGCAAGTACTGAACAAAGAGGGATACAAAGCGAAGAACCGATCATGCTCAAGGTGAAAGAAAATGCCTGATGATGCCCAAACCCAATACGTGTACAAGAAAGTGAAGAGCCTTGTGTTCGGCGTGCTGAGCCCGAAGACAGTCAAGAAGATGGCATCGGCGAAGGTCGTCACGCCCGAGCTGTACGACAAGGAAGGATACCCTGTGGACGGCGGGCTGATGGACACGCGGCTGGGAGTGATAGACCCCGGCCTGAAGTGCAGGACATGCGGCTCCAAGCTCAAGGAGTGTGTAGGCCATTTCGGATACATAGAGCTCGCGAGGCCTGTAATACACGTGAAGTACGTCAATCTCATACAGGTGCTGCTGAAGGCATCATGCAGGGAATGCGGAAAGACCATGCTCCCGAAGGCGAAGAAGGAGAAATACCTCGCAGAGATAGAGAAGATAAGGAAAGAGAGCAGCTATGACAAGATGCGCGCGTTCGTGAAGAGCGTCGTGCTCAAGGAGATGCTTGAGCAGACAAAGTGCCCGCACTGCAAGTCAAGGCAGCATAAGATAGCCATCGAGAAGCCTACCACATACCTCGAGAACGAGAAGAGGCTCAGCCCGATAGAGATAAGGACGAGGCTTGAGAAGATAGGCGACGACGACCTCCCCCTGTTCGGGATGGATGCCAGGTTCGTCAGGCCCGAATGGCTCGTGCTGACAGTGCTCCCGATACCGCCGGTCACGATGAGGCCGTCGATCACGCTCGAGTCAGGGGAAAGGAGCGAGGATGACCTCACGCACAAGCTCGGCGACATAGTCAGGATAAACCAGCGCCTGTTCGAGAACATCAACGCGGGCGCACCGGAGATAATCATAGAGGACCTGTGGGACCTCCTCCAGTACCACGTGACCACGTTCTTTGACAACGACATCGCGCAGCTGCCGCCCGCAAGGCACAGGTCAGGACAGCCGCTCAAGACGATAACAGAGAGGATCAAGTCCAAGGAAGGCAGGATAAGACATAACCTCGCGGGGAAGAGGACCAACTTCTCATCAAGGACAGTCATATCGCCTGACCCGATGATAGGCCTCAACGAGGTCGGCGTGCCTAAGATAGTCGCCATGAAGCTCACAGTGCCTGAGATGGTCACCGAATGGAACAAGGATCACCTGAAGAAGTTCGTCGAGAGGGGACCAAAGAACTACCCGGGCGCCAACTACGTGATAAGGCCCGACGGCAAGAAGAAGAGGGTCACGGACGAGATGAAGGAGCAGATACTCGAGGAGATCCAGCCAGGATACACCGTCGAGAGGCATCTCATGGACGGCGACATCGCGATATTCAACAGGCAGCCTTCGCTGCACAAGATGAGCATGATGTGCCATGAAGTGAGGGTGCTCCCTGCGAAGACATTCAGGCTCAACCCCGCGGTATGCGCACCTTACAACGCAGACTTCGATGGAGACGAGATGAACCTCCATATACCTCAGACAGAGGAGGCAAGGGCGGAAGCAGAGGTCCTCATGAAGGTCCAGACACAGCTCATCTCATCGGGATTCGGCCTCAGCGTCATAGGATGCGTACAGGACGGCATATCAGGGAACTACATACTTACCAAGCATCTTGACCTGCCGAGGGACGCGGCGATAAGCATACTCATGGCAGTCGGGGTCCAGGACCTGACAGGCCTGCCGAAAGGTGAATCTATACCAGGCAGGGAAGTGTTTAGCGCAATGCTGCCCGCAGACTTCGACTTCATCGGAAGGGACAAGGGCAGACAGGATGTCGTCGTGAAGAAGGGCAAGCTGCTCACAGGCGTCATGGACACCGCAAACCTCGGAAAAGGGTCGGGCATCATGCTCAGGGAGATCCACAAGAAATACGGGCCTGAGTTCACATCAGACTTCATAGCGAAGGCGATGAAGCTCGGCATCTATGTCATAATGTACAACGGGTTCTCGACATCCATAGAGGACACAGACCTGCCGCCCGAGGCAAGGAAGAAGATAAACGAGATACTCGACGACTCATACAAGAAGGTGGACCTGCTCATAGACATGTTCCACAAGAAAGAGCTGGAGACATTCCCCGGCAAGACCATGGCAGAGACGCTCGAGCTGAAGATACTCGAGGCGCTCAACAAGGCAAGGAACATGACCGGCGACATCGTGGACGAGTACTCCACCAAGGAGACCGGCACGATCATAATGTCAAGGTCAGGGTCCAGGGGCAAGCCGCTTAACCTCGCCCAGATGGCAGGATGCGTCGGGCAGCAGGCAATGAGGGGTGGAAGGATCAGCTCAGGATACAAGAACAGGACGATGTCCTGCTTCAGGCAGGGGGATCTCAGCCCTGCAGCGCACGGATTCATAAGGAACAGCTTCAAGCAGGGGCTGACGCCTGCGGAGTTCTTCTTCATGGGAATGACCGGGAGGGACTCGCTGATGGACACCGCGCTGAGGACGCCGAAGTCAGGATACCTCTACAGGAGGCTCGCGAACGCGCTCCAGGACCTAAAGGTCGAGTATGACAACACGGTCAGGGACGCGTCGAAGAAGATAGTGCAGTTCAAGTACGGAGAGGACGGCATGGACGTCTCCAAATCCGAGAAAGGCACCATAAACGTCAAGAGGATAATCGCAGAGATCGCCGGCAAGTGAGCAGGAGGGGACCTAACATGGAAGACCTATTCAAAAGCTACGAAGGGAAGATACCTGAGAACCTGCTCGAGAAGGTGAGAGAGCATCTCCCCCCGAAGATAGACAGGAAGAAGGCGGAAGAGATACTGGAAAGGGTCCATCAGGAGTTCATGAACGCATGCGTCGACCCCGGCGAGTCGGTCGGGCTCATAGCAGCAGAATCTATCGGCGAGCAGGGCACGCAGATGACGCTCAACACGTTCCACTACGCAGGAGTCGCAGAGATGAACGTCACAGTAGGCCTGCCGAGGCTAATAGAGGTCCTCGACGGCAGGAAGAACATCTCCACACCGATGATGGAGATATACCTCAAGGCGCCTTACAACAAGGGCAAGGACATAAAGCAGATCGCCCTCTCGATAAAGGAGAACAAGCTGAAGGACATCGCATCAGAATTCTCAATCAACGTCGCTGAACTCATAGTCGAGGTGGCGCTCGACGAGCAGAAGGTCAACGCGATAGGCATCGACATGGCCAAGGTCAAGAAGGCCGTCGAGAAGGCGCTCAAGGACTTCAACATAAAGACCAAGGACAACATAATATCCATAAGGTCAAGCAAGGACGAGGGCCTGAACGAGCTGTACAAGCTCAAGGAGAAGATAAAGGAGATACACATTTCAGGCATAAAGGACGTGTACCAGGTACTCCCTGTCAGGAGAGGCGAAGAGTTCATCATAATCACCGCAGGGTCCAACCTCAAGGCGGCGTTCGAGAACGAATACGTCGACCCGAGCAGGACAACCACCAACAATGTCTGCGAGGTCGCTGATGTGCTCGGCATAGAGGCCGCAAGGCAGTCCATAATCAACGAGGTCTTCAAGGTCATCGAGAACCAGGGCCTCAACATCGACAAGAGGCACATGATGATAGTTGCAGACATGATGTGCAACTCAGGAAGCATAAAGGGCGTGACGAGGTACGGTGTCGTCAGCGAGAAGGCATCCGTGCTCGCGAAGGCATCCTTCGAGACGCCCATAAAGCACATAATCTCTGCCGCACTGGTGGGCGAGGAGGACAAGCTCAACTCTGTCGTCGAGAACGTCATGCTCAACCAGGCGGTCCCTGTAGGCACAGGCCTGCCGGGGCTGATCACCAAGATAAAGAAATGAAGGAGAGAGAAGATAGAAAAACATTCGGAAAGGTGTTATGAATGGCTGATGTTGTCGCAGAAATCAAGAAGCTGCTGAAGGAGAAGAAGCTCGTCATAGGCAAGGACGAGACGCTCAAGGGGCTCAGGCAGGGAAAGTTCTCCAAGATATTCCTCGCCTCCAACTGCTCAGAAGAGCTTAAGGGAGACATAGGGCATTATGCGTCTATCGCGGGCGCAGAGGTCGTCGAGACAGGCATACAGAACACCGAACTGGGCGACATCTGCAAGAGACCGTTCTCTATAGCGGTCATAGGCCTGCTTAAATAATAACAATAAAAATAATAATATCATATAATATCAGATTGTTCCCAAGGTACAAACGTGTCGACAAAAATAGTTTATGATGAGGACACCCTCAAGAAGATGACTCTGTTCGAGTCCATCACGAGGGCCAGCCTTAAAGACTTCTTCGACGACCCTGTCCAGGACAGGCTGGTGTTCATAGTCCTTCCAGGGAACCTGTGGAGAGCGCTGGGCAAAGGCAGCGTCAACGTAAAGAAGCTCGAGAAGGCGTTCGGCAGGAAGATAAAGATAGTCGAGTTCAACCAGGACCTGGTCACTTTCATCAAGAACATGGCCCACCCGCTCAAGATCCACGACGTCACAGAGGATGACGGCATAGTCACGATAAGGCATGATGACATGCAGACAAAAGGACTTCTGATCGGCAAGAACGCACGCAACCTCAGGAACATGGAGAAGAACATCCGCAGGTACTTTGAGGTCAAGGAGATAAAGGTAGTTTAGGAATTCTTTGCATCAAGCTGCTGCAGCACAGCGACGCTCGCACCAACCATGATTCCTACTGTGCTGCCGCGTGTTGGTCAACTACATATCCTCATGCAGGCTCGCAGGTCGGCAGTGCTGCAGCAGTACCATCGCTGAATTGGCGGCTGCTGCGCTGCTAATGGTCATGTAGGCTGCTGATCGCTGATTTAACTAACCGTGCTTGCGCAATAAGCGCAGAATATAGAACAAGTGCAGCCCATTCAGCATAGTTTGTCTGAGGACACGCAAAGAGCGGTAGTTCAG
>JAFGJH010000021.1 GCA_016929255.1 Candidatus Woesearchaeota archaeon | reverse complement strand
TATTATATGGAAAAATTGGGGTGGATCATGACAGATGACCAGGGCGATTACGAGCCGTTTGTTCCTGATGTGGAAGGAGAGGAAGAAGAGGAAGAGTGACTTCAGCTGATCCGCTCCGGGGGCCGGGAATGGATAAGGATCTTGCGCAGCTTAGGGATGAGCTTGAGGAGGAAAGGCTGTTCAGATATCTCAAGCGCTTCGGCATGCTCCCTCCCAAGAAAGAGGAAGATAGGCCTCTAAAGGATTTCAACTGAGTTCTGGTGATTTCAGGGGGGCAGTCTAGATTGAGCTGGTCAGCTCTTTTCTGAGATTCATATTATTCCAGGAACTTCTTTCTCATCACGGGCATGATGACGAATGCGATCACTGCGAGGATTATCGTCAATGTCCAGAACCCTCGTGCGGGGATCCTGTCAAGGACGTAGAGCGTCAGCGCGATGAGCATTATCGCCGCAAGGACGACCGCGAGTATCTTCATGAGCAGCGCAGGGACCGGCATTGATCTGCCTCCTTCAGTCCGCACAGCAGTCTTGGACGCTTCTGCAGCCTTCCTCTTATTCAGCGTCTTTCTTTTTGACATTGTCCTTTTCTGTATGTTTCTTCTTCAGGAACTCCCTGAACGCGTCGCCCATCTTCTCGACGACCTGCTGTTCTTCCTGTTCATCATGGCGCGGCAGGATATATTCCGTGTAGCCGCAGGCCTTGCACCTGAAGAGCCTGCTCTCTTTGCCATCTATCTCTACCCGCACTATCTCGTGGTGCTTCGTGTTTCCGCAGTTAGGGCATTCCTGTTCCTCAGGATCGTCTGATTGCATGAATGTGATGTGTCTTCAGGGCAGCTGCCGCCGCTTTCTGCGTGTCTTCAGGCAGGCATTGGCGGCGCTATTGCACCTTGTCGAACTCGACAATGAACTCCTTGTCTTTTATCTTCTCTTTCTTCTTGTGCTCGTGCATCTTGGCCGGCTCGTTGTGCGTGATGTTCATCTGCTTCGCCCCGACCTTCTCCTTTATCGCGTCGTTCCATGGCTTGAGCATCTGCACTGTGTCCGCGTCGGTCTGTATGAACAGCGATATCCTGTCCGGCTTCGACAGCTTCGAGTCTTTCCTGAGCGCCTGTATCCTCCTCATCAGCTCCCGCGCGTAGCCTTCTGCCTCGAGATCCGCGTTCCTGGTCAGGTCAAGGTAGACCAGGCCGTTCCTGAACTCGCCTTCGGCGTAGCTGTCAGGCACTTCCCTCTTGAATATCAGGTGTTCTTTTGTAAGCTCGAACCTGTCGCCGTTGCTTTCGACGACATACCTGCCGTCCGTCTCTATCTTGCTGAGTATTGAGTCCGGGCTTGTCATGGCCATCTTGGCAATGACCTGCGGTGACTTCTCGCCGAATGAGGGGCCCATCTTGGTGTAGTCCGCCTTTATGGTTATCCTTACCTTGTCGAACCTCTCGACGACGGTTATCTTCTTCACGTTAGTCTGCTTCTTGATGATTTCTGCCAGGGATTCTATCGCCTTCTTGGTATCTTCGTTCTTCGTGACCATTATCGCCTCTGCGAGCGGCCACCTGACACCTGTCTGCGCCTTCTCCCTTGCTGAGAGCATGGACTGTATGACTGTCTTGACTGTGTCGAACTGCTCTTCCAGCCTCTTGTCTATGAGCTTCTCGTCGGCTTCAGGCCAGTCGTAGTCATGCACGCTGTCTTTTTCGAGGCCGAAATCCTGCTTGAGGTGGTGGTATATCTGCTCTGTTATGAACGGGCATACCGGCGCCATGAGCACGGTGGTCTTCAGCATGCAGTGGTATATCGTGTCGAGGACAGTCTGCCTCTCCTTCTCGTCCTCTGAGTTGGCCTTGTCCCTCGTCATCTGTATGTATGTCCTGCTGAGCTCGAGGAACAGCTCGGTCAGCTTCGCAGGTATGCTGTGCAGCAGGTATTTCTCGAACATCTCGCCGGCTTCCTTGATCGTGGAGTGGGTCTTCGAGAGTATGTACTTCTCGACGGCCCCGATATCCCTCTTCGAGACCTTGTCTGTGGGCTGTATGCCGAAGAGCCTGCTCTGCTCGAGCAGGTACTTGTGCGTGTTCCACAGTATGGAGAGGTTCCTGTGCCTGAGCTCGACCTCGTCCCAGCTGAAGTTCATGTCATCACCCGCGTTCGTGTTTATCGTGTAGAGCCTGAGCGTGTCTGCGCCGTACTTGTCCACGACCTCGAAGGGCGAGATTATGTTCCCGAGGGACTTGCTCATCTTCTCGCCCTCCACGTCTGTGACGAAGCCGTGCATGTAGCATGTCTTGAATGATGGCCTGTCCAGCGCCAGGAACGAACTCACCATGAGCAGGTTGAACCATCCCCTTATCTGGTCCTTGCCTTCGATTATGAAGTCTGACGGGTAGTATTTCTCGTAGAGGTCTTTCCTCCGGGGGTAGTCCAGTATGTTCCAAGACAGGGTGCCTGCGTCTATCCAAACGTCGAGGACGTCAGGGCTGCGTTTCATCATGTCGCCGCATTCGCAGTTTATCTCGACAGAGTCTATCCAGGGCTTGTGGAGGTTCTCAGGGCAGTGGCCTGCCTTTTCCTTCAGCTCGAGCGCGCTGCCTATCACTTCATACTTTCCGCATGTCGGGCACTTCCATATCGGTACGGGGGTTCCCCAGTACCTCTGCTTGGTTATCGAGTTGTCCCTGAGGTTCTCGAGCCATGACTTGAACGCGTTCTTCGCGGCCCCGGGCACCCAGTATATCTTCTCGTTGGCCTCGACCATCCTTTCCTTGAGGTCCTCTGTCCTGAAGAACCACTGCTTTGTCGTCCTGAATATGACCGGCTCCTTGCACCTCTGGCAGTGGGCGTAGTCGTGCTCCACGTCTGTCGTCGCTATCAGCATGCCGTCCTTCTTCATTGCCTCGACGAACTTCATGTCGTCCTTCTTTGCCCTGAGGCCTGAGAACTCAGCCATGTCTCCAGGGAACACGCCGTCCTCGCGCAGGTTGTTGAACGCGGGTATGCTGTTCTGGTATCCTACCTCGTAGTCCTCCGGCCCGCATCCTGGGGCGCAGTGAACAAGGCCTGATCCTGATGATGTGTCGACGTACTCATCTGACATTATGACTGTGTGCGCCTTGGGGTGTTTTGCCTTTATCTCCCTGTAATGGTCCCACTTGCTGTTCCAGGGGTGCTCGTACTCGAGGCCTTCGAGCTGTTTTCCGGGGAACTCGTCTATGATACTGAGCGAGTGCTCTGTGAATGACTGGATGACCGGCGCTGCGAGCTGTTTCGCGAGTATCCATATCTCGTCTCCTACCTTTGCCTTGACGTAGTCCAGCTCGGGGTGCGCCATTATCGCCAGGTTGTACGCTATCGTCCACGGCGTCGTGGTCCATATTATCAGGTATTCCTTCTCCTTTCCTTTGACAGGGAACTTGACGAAGATCGACGGCTCCTTGACTTCCTTGTATTCGCATTCGTGCTTTGCCATCGCTGTCTGGCATTTCGGGCACCAGCTCATCGTCCTGAGGCCTTCGTACAGCTTTCCCTTCTCGTGCGCTGTCTTGACGAGGAACCACTCGCCTTCTATGTATGAGCTGTTGACCGGGTAGCATGCGTTTGGGAAGTCCATCCAAACGCCGAGCCTCCAGAGGTCCTGGTCCATCATCCTGGCCTTCTCCACGCTCCATTTGAGGCATTCGTTGATGAACCTCTCGACTCCGAACTTCTCGATGTCATCTTTTGTGCTGAGCTTATGGAGCTCCATGACCTTGCGTTCTGTGGGGAGGCCGTGCATGTCATATGCTGCCCTGTCGAAGACGTCAAAGCCCTTCATCCTCTTGTACCTGAGGACCAGGTCTTTCATGGCGTTGTTCCACGCCTGGCCCAGGTGTATCCTGCCGGACGTGTATGGCGGTCCCTGTATGAAGAAGAATGTCTTTTTTCCCTCGCCTTTGGCCTTTATGCTGGGGTATATCCTGTTGTCTTCCCAGAACTTTATGACTCGTTCCTCTACTTCCTTGAAGTTGTAAGAGCCTGTTTTTGTTTTACTCATTTAGTCAACACCTCGGATGTGTCGCACACATGCGAGACCAGCAAGCCTGAGGATTGCGCTGCCTCGGATGTGTTGGTTTCTATTGTTAGAACCCAATCGTTTGATGTCCTGTGGAATAAAGGCCTGTTTAAAAAGGTTGTGTTATTATGGGCTCTGTCCTGGATGTGGTCAGAGCAGTTATTATCTTTTTCAGCAGGGCCTTGCGGGTGATTGCAGTGCCTGCTCTTTAGTCAAAAACCTGATGGCAAGATTTATTAATCCTTGTGGGCTGTTTTCTGCAGGTTGTGAGGGATGTCTTTGGTGCATGATGATTGTCCGGAGGATGTTGCGTTCTTGGAGGCTATAAACGCATTGTGCTATGTCAAGGAGTTTGACGGCGGCGGCTCCGGTGAGAGCGTGCCTGCGATAGCAAGGCTGCCTGTCGAGGCTCTTGACTGCGCTGTCGACAGGGGCTGGCTTGAGAGGCAGCAAGACATGTATGTGATAACGCGCGAGGGCGAGCGCATATATGACGAGAACATAAGGTTCGGCGGCTGCAGGCCTGCGGTACTGATTGAGGAGGAGCCTGATGTCCCGCCCGGCAGGATGCGCGCGAGCGACGGGATGAGGATAGCTCCGCAGGAGCACACCATCTATCATATGCCTCCTGAGTGCAAGGAAAGATAGTTTTTCTGTGATTCCGGAATGCTGTTGTTCTCGTCGGAAATCTTCCGTTTTTTTTTCTCAGAAAACCTTATTAATCACGGATGCTTTTTATTACATCATGGAATGCTGTAAAAAAGATGATTTCAAGTTCGAGTATGACCTGAACGAGTTGAAACGCTCGAAGAGAAGGGATATGATATTTGATATCCTGATATACAGCTGTCTGACCATCATTCTTGTATGGCTTGTCCTTAAGACTGTCGGTGTCATCAACACACCTGAGTACATCAAGCTGCTGCCTGCTTATCTGGGTGTGCTGTCAGGCTGGTTGATTGCGGTCAAGTTCGCAGCATCCCTTGGCAGGCTGCAGAATGAAGTTGACTGGCTCAAGCGCGGCTTCATCCGCATGGACGGGAGGCAGAACAGGATGGCTGTGGCTTTGGGCAGGATAGATGAGAGGCTTACTAATGTAGAAAGGGATATATCTGTGGTGAAGGGAGATGTCAATCATCCCAAGAGACGCAGGAACTAAAGGGCCTGAAACTTTCTTTCCTTATTCATTGCATGATTCTTCAGGTATTGTCCTGAAAATCTAATCAGTGAACACGCGCCACTTCTCCTTGCCTTCCATCTCTAGGAGTATCCTGCGCATGATTGTCTTCTCCGGGTCGGGTATGAGCTTGACCCTGTGCTTGAGGTCCTCGAATGACTCGAACTGCCTGTCTTCGCGCGCGGTGATTATCGCGTTCATGTGCTTTTTCCCGAGCCCTGGCAGGAGTTCCAGCTGGTGCATCCTTATGGTTATGGGCTGCGCCCTGTTGAAGAACTCGACGAACTGCTTCTCCCTTGCCTTGACCAGTTCCTTGATGACTATCTCGAGCGTGGATATGCCTGTGTTGGTTATCTTGTCGTACTGCAGCCTTCCGAGGATGTGGTGTATCTGGTCCCTCTTGCCCTCTCCGATGTAGACCTCTTCGCTGGGCTGGAGGAATACGCCCTTTTTCGGGCAGAGTTCGAGAAGTGTGAATCTTTTCTTTCCTATGGCCTGCACTACAGGAGTCTTGAGATGGCTGGGCCTGGGGTCGAATGGGTACCCGTTGGGAAGGAAGTCGAGCACGATTGCCTGCTCTTCCTTCTCTTTCTGCATTTGTTCCATGATTCCTCTCCGGTGTAAGGATTATTCTTTCCTGTTTGCGTGTTCTTGTATTGCATCTGATATCCTTTTGAGGTTTTCTTTTGTTACTGTTATTGTGTATCCCTGCAGGACCATCTTCACCTCGTCGGCAGTCGTTGGCATGATGTCTATGAGCTTGATGATGTGCTCCGGCTTCATCCTCGGCACTTCCAGCCCCTCTATCTTCTTGAAGAGCTCTTTCGCGTCCTTGTCCTTTATGGTGACGAACTGGTCGAGGTACTCCTCTGTCTTCTCTGCCCTGAAGTTGAGCGTGGTGTCCCTCTTCTTGATCCTCTTCAGCTCTTCCTTCAGCTCTGCCATGCTGACCGGCGTCTCTTCTATTATGCCTGGCTTTGTCATCTTGCTATCTCCACCCCTCAGCGGATCAGACCTTCTTCAGGTGTACCGGGTGCACTATGAGCACCTTCTCCCTGTCATGGTCTTTGATCGAGACGTTGTAGCAGTCGCCCTGCCTGCCTTTGACCACGCCTACCATGCCGTGGTACCGCGGGAAGTACATCCCGTTCTGGTAAGCTGGCTCTGCAATGAGCTGGACATTGTCTCCCACTTCAAGCTTCTGCAGGAAGCTCCGTTGGCTCAGCTTTCCCTTGTTTCTTATAGGCTTCTGGAGTTTATGTCCTGTCTTTCTCCTGAAACCACCCTTCCTTCGCGCCATTTGTGCACCTTTATGCTGTTATCTTTGTCCTTGTACTGTTCCGTACCTTAATCATATTGCTGGCTGTTCTGAAAATGCGGTGGTATAAAAAGGTTTTCATTTTAAATCAGAGGCTTGTAATGGTTGTTTTCAGGCTTCAGGTGGTCTTCTTTCAATCCTCTGTCTCTTATTTTATGATGTGTTGTCTGGATGTATTGCCTGGTGGATTACCTATTCTTTAATGCTAACAAAAACATTTCAAAACGAAAGTTTTAAATAGTTTAATAACAGGGTGTATCTCTGTTTTTAGAGGGTTTAGCGAGTTTGACCACTCACGTTTGAACGAAAAAGTAGGAGGCAAGACCATGAAGAGGATATTCAGCAAGATTAAAAATACGTTCTCTCGTTCTGACGATTTTGAGCTTCCTGGTGAGGGGGATCCCGGCTATGTTGAGATTCCTCCTGAAGGGGTTGCTCCGCCGACAAAGGAGAAGATTGCAGTGCGTCCTTTTGTCATCGAGGACTTCGGCGACATCAAGCCGATACTCGATGCGCTTAGGGAAGGCTACACCATAAGCCTGGTGAACATCAGGCCGTTGAAGGACAAGGACCTTGTGGAGCTCAAGCGCGCGATCAACAAGCTGAAGAAGACATGCGAGGCTGTCGAAGGAGATATCGCAGGTTTCGGCGATGACTGGATAGCCCTGACGCCGAGCTTCGCGAAGATCCACAGGGAGTCGAGCTCTCCTGGCGGGAACTTCGAGGGTCCGGGCGACGACCTTTAAATCTTTTCATATTTTTTTAGTTTTTGTCTGTTTCTTCATTGCTTCTGGTCTGCTGTCAGACAGCAATAGACAGCGGTAGAATCTTCTTGGACCGCAACCAAAAGCCAAGCTGTCATCGCAGCGAGAGAAGGGTCTGCACCAAAAGCCGACTGACCTCCTGCGGAGGCGACATCACAGAACCTGGTGTGGAAATTACGAGTATGGTCATGGATGATTTGCAATCACAACTTTTATAAATTTTTCTCGCTTATCGTGGATTCATGGGAGACAAGGAGGATCCGAATGACGTCAGGCCGAAGGATGGCGAGAGCCTTTCGGGTGAGATGTGCCCTTTCTGCCACACGCCCAACCTGACTTTGACAGAGGGGGAGGTTGAGGTTCCGTTCTTCGGGAAGGTGTTCCTGTTCTCTATGACGTGCTCGAACTGCGGCTACCACAAGTCTGATGTGGAGTGCGCCGAGCAGAAGCCTCCTGTGAAGTATTCTCTTGACGTGACGTGCGAGGAGGACATGAAGATCCGCGTCATCCGCTCGTCCGAGGGCACGATAAAGATACCGAGGATAGGCAGCATCGAGCCGGGTCCTGCTGCTGAGGGCTTCATCAGCAATGTCGAGGGAATCCTCCAGCGCATCAAGGCGCAGGTGGAGCACCTGCGCGATGAGGAGGAGGATGAGGAGACCAAGAAGAAGTGCAGGGGCATGATCAAGAAGATAGGGCGCGTGATGTGGGGCCAGGAGAGTGTCAAGATAGTCATCGAGGACCCGAGCGGGAATTCTGCGATAATCAGCGACAAGGCCGTGAAGGGAAAGCTGTGATTCTGCAGCTGTGATTCTGCTTTTTTATTACGGTAAATCTTATTAATATCCGGCTCTTTCCGCATCCCATGGCGCGCGAAGAGCTTTCTTATGATGAGCAGGTTGAGTTCCTGAAAATGGTCGACATTGGTACCAGGGTCAGGGTCTTGTATAATTCGGGGCTGGTCCTGAAGAGCCCGAAGGTTTTTGAG
Source organism: Candidatus Woesearchaeota archaeon (assembly GCA_016929255.1). Taxonomy (GTDB): domain Archaea; phylum Nanobdellota; class Nanobdellia; order Woesearchaeales; family UBA11576; genus JABMQF01. The sequence continues at coordinate 6,779 of JAFGJH010000021.1, read as the reverse complement.
GGCTATGTCGCTGGGGTCGAGCTCGGCCCTGCCAAGGTGGTCCTTACGAAGAGGGACCCGCGTTCTTCCCTTCCTGTGACCTCGTTCGGTTACAGGAATGTCTACTGCATGAACATGACAGGTTATGTATTCGTCCCCCCTGATGATGTGTCTGGCCAGCTGGAGCTTGTTTTTGACATTCCTGTGCAGGGCGAGGGGCATGCGGATTAGTTCCGGGCATCAGTGTCATGTAAGGCAATGTTTATTAACTGACATTCGGTTGCGTGAGGCAATAGCTTCAAGGAGGTTTTCATCTTGGACAGGAAGATTGTGTTTTTGTTCATCGTGTTGGCATGTGGCCTTCTTCTGATTGGCGGCTGCAAGTCTGAGGGTGACGGCAAGGCTGCGGTCTCCGGGCCTGAAGCGTCTGCCAATGATCAGGAGCCTGCTGCGGTTTCCCCGAAGGCGCCGGCGAGCGCTGCTCCGGCTGCAGAGCCTGAAGAGGCGCCTGCTTCCCCTGCTGAAAAGGCTGACTCTGCAAAATGGACTGTGGGTGACACTGTTCTTTTCAACAAGACTGATGATGAGTACTGGTACCCTGCTGTGATAACAGGTGTTGACGGCCTCAGCATCCAGGTGGAGTACAAGCTGAACACGAGGTATGACCAGTCCTCCGCGACAGTGGGCTTGGACAGGATACGGCCTGACGACATCCATGTGGGCGAGAGGGTGTACAGCAACTGGGAGTTCAAGGGGGAGTATTCCGTTGCGACGGTAGTCTCAAGGGATGGTGAGAGGATAACTGTCTTCTACGATGAGGACCCTGACTTCCATTATGATGACATCATCTCGACCGTGAGGGTGCTGAGAAGGTAGCTGTTCTATTTTTTCTTTTTTTGCTCTTTGTCTGTCTTTATTTCCATCTGTCTTTATTTCCGTTTGTCAGTCGTCGTTCGGCGAGTAGTTCTTCTTTCCGTCCACGTATCCGAGCTCTGTAAGGAGCTCTGCTATCTTCTTCTGCCCTGCGAACTCAAAGTTGTGCTCCCATCCGATGTCGTGCGAGACCGGCATCCGTGTCTGGTTGGTGGCTTTCTGCAGCTCCTCGTCCATGCGCCGTATCATGAGCTGTTCCATGCCTATGCCGCGCGCAGAGCAGTCGTAGTTCCCCCTTGCGTGGAGTGTGCCTTCCTCTTCCCTGAACGTGACCTCGTATTCTGCGACGTTGTGCCTGTCTTTTCCCTCCCTTTCTATCCCGCCGACGAGCCTTATGCTGTCCCTAGAGATATGGGCTGATGTCTTCCTGGCATCATCTTCGAAAAAGTGTGCGGGCACGGGCGCTGCTGCGCCTTTCTTCCTCTTCCTGCAGACCGCTTCACCGAGGAGGTCGATGGCATTGTACTGGCATGAGCCGCAGCTCTTAGGGTTGGGGTAGAACCGTTCGCGTGAGACTTCCTGCTGGAAGTGCTCGACCGCCCTCCTGAACCTGTCGAGATCCTCCTCAGACCTTCTTGTCTCTGTGGTCTCATCGGCTATCGCGTTGAGGTGCCTGTAACTTACCTCAGGCCCGAGGTGGAGCGTCTTGCCGTCCCATCTCTCGGCGAGCTCGTCAGGCACTCCCCATTTCATCCGGAAGATGTCCATGTCGTGCGCGAGCGTGCAGTACGCGAGTATCCTGAGCGTGACCAGCGAGCTCTCGTTGATGCTCCGGGGCTTCTCGAAGTCGTCTGCGGCATTGAATCCCCACAGTGTCGGGTCGTCTATCGTCATGCCCCTGCGTATCTCAGGGAACCTGACATTGAACATGTTGCCTTCGAATCTGATGGTCTCCATGTCGTTTATGAATCCGAGCACAGGCGCGCCGTTATCGACGACAAAATTATGGTAGTGCTTCGCTGCCTTTGCCAGGTGGAGCGCTGCTGCGAACCTCTGCTTCTCGTATGACCATGCGATGTCCCTGTTTGCGTACCTGTTGTTGCTCACGAAATAGCCCCACTTGCCCTTTAGTGCTTTGCCGAACTTCTTGGGGTCTGGTATCGCGAGGTATCTCCTGAGCTCTTCTGCAGTCATCTCCTCCGCGAGCTTCCAGCCGGTCCCTGCCCTGTGCTGGTACGGGAACAGCCTGCCTGTGTTTTCATCCTTGAGGTTGAAGAGTGATTTCCTTGACTGCTGGAACATGAGGGCCATCGCAGCGAATGCGGATATGGGTGTCCTTGTCATAGAGGCATGTTTCTTGAGGAAGTATGCGTACGGGCACCTGGCGAATGTCCTGAGGTCTGATTCGGTCATGACACCCTCTATCTCTTCCTTCTCTTTATCCCATATGTTCACGTACAGCCTTCCCTCGAAAAGCTGTTCCAGTGTCAGTTTTTCGTCCATGGTGTGTTTCCCTTTATGCTGTACTGTTTGCGTTGTGTATCGTGAATGGCTGGTTGCGTATCGGCACCACCACTCTGAGGTGTTTTGCGACGTCCTCGGCGAAGTCGCGCGGGTGCATGCAGTGGTATGCGTATATGGTGACGTCAGGGCCGAACTGCGCGAATATCTCCCTGTTCTCGCGGCGGTTGTTGTGGCCTGTGACGTGCACTGTGTGCATCCTGTATGTGCACCTGTTCGGTGTCAGGTGGTCCGGAGACTGCCCTTCGTCAAGTCCGAATCTCGCCAATGCGTTGATGAGCCTGTCTTCCGCGACTTCCATGTCTTTTGTCCATGGCGCGGGGTGTGAGCGTATGTACCTGCTGAGTGCGGGGGGCCTTATCGCCGTGAGCATGTCTATCATGTATGCCGGCGGCATGCTGACCAGGAACTTGTCAGGGTATCTTGCGATGTCTTCGAGCGTGACCCGCTGTTTCCCTTTCCTTGGCGCGCCCATCCCTGGGTCGGATGGTATCAGTTCGCACTGCCTTTTGTCACTCTTCTTTCCTGATTTTTCCCATTTCTTCCAGCTGATGAACTGTCTTTCCCAGTATCGGTAGTCTGCCTCTATGATGTCACTGGGCACGTCCTCATTGTCGAGGTTTCCCTTGTTCTTCTGGGTCATGATGACTGCGATGTTCGGGTCGTCTGTATTCGGGAATCCGTGCTCTCCGTCGAATGCCCTCAGGTATATCATCTGGTCTGGGTGTATGCAGAGTATCCTTCCTGTGAGCTTTGCCGCGAGGTGCATGGACTTCAGCCTCTCCATGTCTCTCGGGGGCGCGGAGTATCCTACGAATGTCCTGCCATGGATGAGCTCGGCCATCTTCATGACAAGCGTGTCTTCTGTGCCTTCATGGTCGAAGTGCATGAGCGATCCCTCCCAGAAGACGTGCTTGACCTTCTGCTCCCTGATGGCCTGCACGAACCTCTCTGTGAGCTTCCTGCCCCTTCCCCTGAGCCTCAGGTCTCCGCTTATCGCTATCTTGCCTGCTGATGTCTCGGCGATGAATGCGCATGATCCGGGTATGGAGTGGTCCACAGGGTATGCGGTCACTGTGAGCGCGCCGACCTTGAACTGCCTGTACGGCTCGAATGTATGTATGTCCCTGGATATGGTGGCCCTGAGGCCTTTCACGTATGCCTCGTCTCCGCCGAGCTTGTTAGCCAGCGTGAACTGGTCGATGAAGTCCACGAACTGGTTGTTGGTTCTGCCGCTCAGCTGCTGCCAGATGTACAGCATCATCTTGGCTGTCTCGTGCATGTGTATCTTCATGTCCGGCCTGAGGAGATGGACTCCTCCTATGTGGTCGTAGTGCGGGTGCGTGGCCAGGAGCTCAAGGTCTGTCGGGCCGTTCTTGGGCATGCCCATCTTGCGGAGGTAGTCCGGCCTCATTATCTCGCGCAGCGGCGCGTACATCTCGAGAAGATCTGCTATCTGGAGGTAGTTGAATGCCTTCGGCCGGTACGGGAATCCGTAGAACTCGTTCCAGTGGTCGGGCCTCTGCCCGAAGTCAAGCAGGAACCGGGAGCCTAGTTCAGTGTCATGGAACAGCCCCTGGACTCCTCCCAGCTCTCCTTTCTCGTGGTCCCCTGCCCCGCCGTAGAATATGCACTCAACACCCATGTATCTGTTGTTGGTCAGTCATGGTTTATAAATATTTACTATTGTGCGGTGGTCTTATTGGTGGTCTTAGAATGATTATATTGCCTTTTTAGGGCTTATGATGCCTTTGCAGCTGTCAGCATTGCTGTTCCGGCTCACCTGAAACCTTCATTGAACACGACCTTTATCTCCTGTGTCTTCCTTGAGGAATATATCTCAACAAGCCTTTCGAGCGCGTTTTTGAAATCAGGTTTCGGCGCTGCGATGATCAGGTCCGTGTGGATGGTCCTCTCAGGCACCACTTCCCTGTCCTTCAGGGTCGTGCCCAGCGCAAACACCGAGTCGTAGTTCAGCGCCTGCTTCATCAGCCGCGCGACATAGACCTCAAGAACAGCCCCTTTCACCCTTGCTACATCATCATTGTATCCCGCTCTCATGGAGCGCGGCAGCCGCCTGTAGGTCTCTGCCGTCGGATTGAGCAGTGCCTGCAGCGTGAGGTATCTCCTGTTTTCTGCAAGGTCCATGATCTTCCTGACAGTCTCCTTGTCCCTATCGTCGATGAAGTCTGTTGCGAGGAGCCTCTCAGTGACCTCGTAGAGCATCTGGGGGTTGTACCCTGCTATCTGCACCGAGAAATCCAGCTCTCTTATCTCAGGCACCTCGTTCTTTATGAGCGCAAGGCCTCCTGCTATCTCTGCAGAGCCGCCGACCGACTTCTGCAGCAGCGCCTTCCCCCTCTTGACCTGTCTTTTCTTCTCCTGTCTCTTATCCATGTGCAGCATTCCGTTCGTCACTTCTATGAGTGCCCCGAACTTGAGGTATCTTATCGCCTGCAGGATGAACGGGTTTGAGATATCTACGTTGCCGTTGGTCATTGTGCCTGTTTTGCAGGATAGGGGATATATAAACCTTTTGAAAATGTAACTATTATATAATAGTAACAAAAAAAGTGTAGGTTCCCTTTTTAGCAGGTTTATACGCATTTTTGATGGGTTTTGACCTGGTGCTGACTGTACTGTTCTGTGCCGCAACTTTTTTAAATAAGCTCGCCAGCCATCATTTTTGTCAAGGGGTGGTTTGTTTGGTGAAGATAGGCATCATCGGCGGTTCTGGTCTGGACAATCCTGATATCCTCAAGGACGCGAAGGATGTCAAGGCATCGACCCCCTTCGGCGACCCGAGCTCTCCGTTGAAGCACGGGAAGATAGCTGGTGTCGATGTGGTCATTCTCGCGAGGCATGGCAGGGAGCATACGATACCTCCTACGCAGGTCAACTTCCGAGCCAATATCCACGCGCTCAAGCAGGCTGGGTGCACCCATATCCTCGCGACCACTGCTGTCGGCAGCCTCAAGGAGGAGATAGGCAGGGGGGATTTCGTCATCCTGGACCAGTTCATCGACTTCACAAGGTCCAGGACATTGAGCTTCCATGACAAGTTCGAGCCGCACATGCCGATACATACGCCCATGGCCACGCCATTCAGCGAGCCTTTGCGCAAGGTGCTCATAGGCTGCTGCAAAGAGCTTGGCCTGAAGCATCATCCTGAAGGAACTGTCGTCACAATAGAAGGTCCGAGGTTCTCTACGAAAGCAGAATCTAATATGTTCAGGCTGTGGGGCGCTGATGTTATCAACATGAGCATAGCTCCTGAATGCGCTCTTGCTAACGAGGCAGGGGTTCCGTATGCGGCAGTCGCCATGTCGACGGACTATGACTGCTGGTTGGAGACAGAGGAGCCGGTGACTTGGGAAGCCGTCCTGAAGATATTCGGCGAGAATGTAGGCAAGGTGACAAAGCTCATCACAGCGGCGATACCGAAGATAGAATAGGTTGTCATATGAGGTGTGAAGATGAGGATATTCTTGGCATGCAGCAAGCATTTTTATGACAGGATACCTGCGGTGAAGCAGATCCTCGAGATTAGGGGGCATTCCACGATAATGCCCAACAGCTTCGACGAGCCTTTCAAGGAAGAGGAGATGAAGCAGTTGGGTGCTGATGAGCACGCCGGGTGGAAGCGGATGATGCTGAGGAGGGATGAGCAGAACATCCGTCCGTGCGACGCCATCCTCGTGCTGAACTATGAGAAGCGCGGCCAGCCGAACTACATCGGCGGAGCCACGTTCCTCGAGATAAACAAGGCGTTTGAGCTTGAGAAGAAGATATTCCTCATGAACCCCGTCCCTGATGGCATATTCACCGATGAGCTGAAGGGGATGGGTCCTGTGGTGCTCTACGGAAAATTGGAGAAGGTGATGTGAGATGTATGCGATAAAATCAAAGATACGCACCATCCCCCATTTCCCCAAGCAGGGTATAATGTTCAGGGACATAACGACATTGCTGAAGGACGCGCAGGGCTTCCGCAAGGTCATCGATGAGTTTGTGCAGCGCTATACCGGCGTCCCTATCGACGTGATTGTCGGGCTTGAGGCGCGCGGCTTCATACTCGGCGGCGCCATTGCGCATCAGCTCGGAAAGGGATTTGTCCCGGTAAGGAAGGCCGGCAAGCTGCCTGGAAAGACAATGCAGCATGAGTACACTCTCGAGTATGGCACCGATAAGATCGAGATGCATATAGACGCCATAGAGAAAGGCAGCAAGGTCCTTATTGTGGACGATCTCCTTGCAACAGGGGGTACCGCTTTGGCGGCGGCGGCATTGGTCGAGAAGCTGGGGGGCCGGGTTGTCGAGATGGCATTTATTGTCGACCTTCCTGAGGTCGGCGGCCGGAAGAAGATAAAGGAGAAAGGCTACAAGATGTTCACGCTGTGCGAGTT
>JAFGJH010000020.1 GCA_016929255.1 Candidatus Woesearchaeota archaeon | reverse complement strand
TTTAGCCGACAACTACGCTCGCCGAACCTGGTGCTGGCCGAGCCGAAGGCGAGATTCCGGACAGAGCCGAGTGGATTATAAGCAGCACCACCGCGACTTGCGTGTCCTCATGCAATATTGGTGGAGGGGGTTGCACTTTGCAAACAAACTGCAGATATTGCGCAAGCACAGTCGGTTGCATGAGCTGATAGCAACCGACCACGGGTTAGCCGCGTGGTGCTGCGGCCAAACTCCGATACCTACAATGTAAGTATCATTTATAAATAAATACCTACAGTGTAAGTAAAAAGCATAGGCGGCCACCAACCTAAAACTTTAAATACAAACCTAGAATCCATAAAACCATGGAAGACAAGGAAAAGCCCCAGGACTATGACCCGTTAATTGAAGAGCCGAAATGGCAGAAGTTCTGGGAAGACAATAATATATACCGTTTTGACCCTGACTCAAAGGCAGAGGTCTACTCAGTGGACACTCCTCCTCCGACAGTGTCCGGCAAGATGCATCTAGGCCATTCGTTCTCTTACTCGCAGCAGGACTTCATAGTGCGCTTCCAGCGCATGATAGGAAAGAACGTGTTCTATCCTTTCGGCACTGATGACAACGGCCTGGCCACAGAGCGCCTCATAGAGAAGACCAAAGGGGTCAGGGCTAAGGACATGAACCGTGAGGAGTTTGTCAGGCTCTGCCTCAACACGCTGGAGAAAGAGCTGAGGCCGAAGTACATAGCCGACTGGAAAAGGATAGGCATGAGCTGTGAGTGGGGCATATTCTACACGACGATAAACGAGCACTGCCAGCGCATCTCGCAGCGCGAGTTCATAAGCCTATACAATAAAGGGCGCGCCTATCGCAAGGACGCGCCGACAATGTGGTGCCCTGAGTGCCACACGGGCATCTCGCAGGTGGAGTGCGTGGATCAGGAGATTGCGTCGAACTTCTGCGACATCGTGTTCAAGTCCGGCGGCAAGGATCTCATCATCGCGACTACAAGGCCGGAGCTCCTTCCTGCGTGCGTCGCTGTCTTCTATCATCCCGAGGACAAGCGTTACCAGGCGCTGAAGGGGAAGAAGGCCGAGGTGCCGCTGTTCGGCTTCGAGGTCCCGATACTTGAGGACGTGCGCGCTGACACTGAGAAGGGGACTGGCCTTGTTATGTGCTGCACATTCGGCGACCAGACCGACATGGAATGGCAGAAGGCGCATGATCTCCCGATAAAGGAAGCTATCACTCACGACGGAAAGATGACTGCGCTGGCAGGCAGGTACCAGGGCGAGCAGATCAAGAAAGCCAGGAAGATGATCATAGAGGACATGAAACAGCAGGGTCTGCTCCGGTCCATGAAGCCCATCAAGCACGCGGTGAACGTGCACGAGAGGTGCGGCACAGAGATTGAGTTCATCAAGGCCAAGCAGTGGTTCATAAGATATCTGGACCTGAAGGACGACATGCTGAAGTGGGGCGAGCAGCTGAACTGGTATCCTTCGCACATGAGGAACAGGTATGAGAACTGGGTGAAGGGGCTGCAGTGGGACTGGCTTGTCTCCAGGCAGCGCTACTCAGGAGTGCCGTTTCCTGTCTGGTATTGCTCTAAGTGCGATGAGACAATAATGGCTGACGGGAAAGAGCTGCCTGTCGACCCTATCAACAGCAGGCCTCCTGTAAAAGCCTGCCCGAAGTGTGGCAGCACTGAGTTCACGCCTGAGAAAGACATACTGGACACATGGGCGACTTCCTCATTGACTCCGCGGCTCGCTGTCGAGCTCATGCCTGATGACATACAGCCGAAGCTGTTCCCGATGTCTTTGAGGCCGCAGGCGCATGACATCATAACATTCTGGCTTTTCAATACCACGTTCAGGTCAAACATGGCTTTCGGATGCAATCCATGGAAGGATTGTGTAATATCAGGCTGGGCACTGGACCCTCATGGCAAGAAGATGTCGAAGTCAAAGGGCAATGTAATCGAGCCGCAGGTGATGATTGACAGGTACGGAGCTGACGCCCTGAGGTTCTGGGCTGCGGGCTCGAAGCTGGGCGATGACCTGCCTTTCCAGGAGAAGGATCTCGTGACAGGCAAGAAGATGGTGAACAAGCTGTGGAACGCCTCGAAGTTCTCTATAATGCACCTCAAGGATTTTGACTACAGGGTCACCGCGCAGAAGGCAAATCTCAGGGTGATGGACAGGTGGGTCCTTTCTAGGCTGCAGCGCCTCATCAAGGACTGCACTGACACTTTCAGCAATTATGAGTACGCGAAGTCAAAGGCAGAGACAGAGAAGTTCTTCTGGGGCACTATCTGCGACAACTATCTTGAGGTCTGCAAGGACCGCCTCTATAATCCTGACAAGAGGGGCGCTGAGGCCAAGGCCGCTGCGCAGTTCACGCTGTACCAGCTGCTGCTCAACATCCTCAAGCTTGTGGCTCCTGTGATGCCGCACGTGACAGAGGCTGTCTACCAGAGCTATTTCGCAGGAAAGGAGAATGACAGGTCCATACACATCTCGCGCTGGCCTGAGGTCGATGAGAGTCTGGTTGATGAGGGTGCTGAGAAGGCGGGTGAGTTGGTCATCGCAGTCATCGGCGCTGTGCGTAAGTTCAAGTCAGAGCAGAAGGTCTCTCTTAAGAAGCCTGTGAAGCTGGTCGTGGAGTGCGATGATGGCCAGAGGAAGATGATAGAGTCTGCGCTTGAGGACCTGACCTCGACCGCGAATGCGGTCAGCCTCGTGTTCGGCAAAGGCGACATCGATATTCCGGATCAGAAGGTCAAGGTTGGTGTTGCGCTGGCCGGGGAGAACTGAAATATTGAAAGATATTTAATTCTTCCATCTTTTTTTCTTGATTTTATTGACGCTTTTGCGAGTGTTTGGTGTGCTGGCTGCCGCACTGTGCGCCGGAGCCGGCTTGATCATGTCAACCTGGAGGAAGAACCCTGACATCTTTATGACTGCTGTCGCGAGTACGATGGAGTAAAGTATGAATGCGAGCCCGTAGTCAAGTACCTGCGTCAGACCGGGTATGGTTGTGTAGGTGCTCAGCAGGAATATCACTACTGCGGTCGATATGCCCTTTGGCGCGTTTATCGTCATGAATATCTTCTCCTTCAGGGTGTGTTCACGCCAGAAGCTTATGTGTATGGAGAGGAGCCTTATCAGCAGGAACATGAAGAAAAGGGCGAGCGACTTTATCAGGAATGACCAGTTCCAGTCTATGTCTATCAGAAGTCCGAGCAGTATGAATACCAGTATCTGCAGGAACTCTGAGAATGTGGACGAGAACTTGTCCAGGGTCTCCTTGTGCTTTATGTAGATGTTGCCTACTATGACTGCCATGGTCGTGACTGCCAGCACGCCGTTGCCTCCGATGTTCTCAGCAAGGACATAGGTTATCAGCGCTGCGGCGACTATCGCGATAGGCGATACCTTCTCTGAATACAGCCGGCTCATCAGCTTGAAGACAATCACCCCGACAAGGAGTCCTGCCCCAAGGCCTATGACTATCTGCTGGAGGAAGGGCACGAACTGCTGCACTATCGTGTCGAACGAGACATCGGTCATGCTCTGCATGAGGTCTATTATTATGAACGGCAGGAGCACCAGCGGCAGCGTGTTGATGATTGACTCTATCTCGAGGAACTCTGCTATCTTGCTCTTTGCTCCGCCAAGCAGGGACATGGCCGTGTCCGGAGAGGTTCCTGCCATGAATGAGGCGAACAGGACCGCAAGGTAAACCCCTATGTTCAGCACGTATGTTGATGCCAGTGTGAAGAGGAAGAGCATGAGTATGACGAAGAACATGGTGAGCTTGAGCGCCCTGAAGAACAGCAAGTCTATCTCTTTGAGCTTGAACGTGGATGCCGAGTCGTACACGACCATTATGAGCGTCAGCACTCCCAGCGCCAGGATGAAGTTCTGCGGTATCGCGAAAAGCGGCTCTCCCCGGTATTTCACGTACTTTAGCATGATTCCTACGAATATCAGCAGCAGCACAGGGGGTATTTTAAGCTTTGATGATATGATCGTGCAGATGAGCCCGACTAGAAGTAGCACTCCGATATAAGTCAGGTATGTGAGGGCTTCTGCAGCCATGTTCCACCTCTTTTAGCATGGATAGAGAAGAAGTATTTAAAAATCTATTCCAAATTTGCTCAGGTTTTCTCAGATTTTCTCCAGCTTCGGACCCTCGGGCGTGTCTTTGACGGCGAATCCTGCCTTCGCTATCTTTTCCCTGAGCTCGTCTGCCTTTGCCCAGTCCTTTGCTTTTCTGGCTTTCTCGCGTTCGTCAAGCAGTTTCTGCACACTGGCTGGGAGCTGCACCTTCTCGCGTTTCCAGCCGGACATGCCGAGCCCGAGGACCTTGTCGAACTCGAGCAGTAGCTTGAGCTTTTCCCTGTCTGATATCTCCTCGTCGCGCAGCACTGACCAGGTTATCGCAAGTGCCTTCGGGGTGTTGAGGTCGTCGTTAAGGGTCTCTTTGAACTCATCATCATAATTGTGCTCCTTTTCAGCACACTCTTCCTCTTTCTTGGCGGCGTTCTCTTTCATCTCGAGTACTTTCTCGCGCAGCCTGTTGAGCGTGTTTGCTGCGCCGTCCATGCCTTCCCAGCTGAACTTGAGCTGCTGCCTGTAGTGCGCTCCGAGGCAGAAGTACCTGTAGACAAGGGGGTCGTAGCCTTTGTCGAGCAGTGTCTTCATCCTCAGGAACTCTCCTGATGATTTTGCCATCTTTCCCTTGTCCATGACAAGGAATTCGTTGTGGAGCCAGTACTTGACCCAAGGGTGCTTCCCTGTGGCAGCCTCTGACTGGGCAATCTCGTTTGTGTGGTGTATCGGTATGTGGTCTATGCCTCCGCAGTGTATGTCAAACTGCTCTCCGAGGTATTTCATGCTCATCGCTGAGCACTCGAGATGCCATCCTGGGAAGCCTCGTCCCCACGGGCTGTCCCACTGCATCTCCTGGTTGCCGAACTTGCTGCGCGTGAACCAGAGGACAAAGTCTGCCTTGTTCTTCTTTGCCCGGTCCTCTTCGACCCTTGGCTTGGTCTGCTCTTCCTCTGGCGCGCGGCCTGCGAGCTCGTAGTACTTCTTGAACTTTGATGTGTCGAAGTAGAGGTTGCCTTCTGCCTCGTACGTGTATCCGTTCTTCTCTATCTTCGTTACGAGCTCGACCATCTCCTTGATGTGCTCTGTGGCCCTGCATACTGTGTGCGGCCTGAGCACGTTGAGCTGTTTCGTGTCCTTGAAGAACTCTTCCTCGTAGAACTTGGCCACTTCCCAGACAGTCTTCCCTTCGCGCTTGGCCCCTTTGAGCATCTTGTCCTCGCCTTCGTCAGCGTCGCTGGTCAGGTGGCCTACGTCTGTTATGTTCATGACATGCGAAACATTGTACCCGTTGATCTCGAGCACCCTGCGCACGATGTCCTCGAATATGTATGCCCTCAGGTTGCCTATATGGGCGTAGTTGTACACTGTCGGCCCGCAGCAGTACATGCCAACCCTTCCGGAGACGACTGGTTTGAATGTCTCCCTTTTCCGCGTCATTGAGTTGTAGAGTCTCAGCGCCATTTTATGCGGCATCCCACATCTTTCTTAGCCTTTTCATCGAGCGTATTGTTCCGGCAGGTCCGGACCTGAACGTCTCCAGTGTTATGGTTCCGTCATAGCCGCTTCTTTTGATGAGCGTTATTATCTCCTTCCAGTTTATCCTGCCCCACCCAAGTTCCTTGTGGTCATCCTTTTTTCCTTTGTTGTCTGAGAAGTGGAAGTGCCTGATCCTTTTTCCGTATTTTTTCATGTAATGATGTATCCTGTTCTTCTTTGCTCCGATGTTTGAGTGGCCCACATCTATGTGAAGCGCCATCCGCGGAAACTTCCTTAGCAGACGCTCCATGAGCATCTGCCATTCACTCTTGTTTATGTCACCGTTCTCTATCATTATTGTCACGCCGAGCTTCTTCGCCTCTTTGAGCAATGTGGCGATGAGGCTTGAGTATCTCTCGAAGCTCTGGTCAAATATCCGGTCATTCGCTCCGGGAGCATGTATCGTGACTTTCTTTGCGCCGAGTTTGGCGTGTGTCCTGACAGCTTTGACCATCTCTTTTGCGGAGACTGTTCTCAGGGATTCGTAGTGAGAATCTTTCGGCAGCCTCCAATCTCCCATGTGCCCGACAACGTCTAGGCAGTATTTTCTTAACAGCGCCTTGGCTTTCTTGACGTCTATATCTTCGGGCCGGGCTCTGGTGGGTTCTATTGTCAAGTCTATGAAGTCAAACCCGCTCTTGCCTATCCACTCTATCTCTTTGTTGATGTTTGCGTGCGGATTGTTCATTGCTCCTACTTGCATCATGACACCAGTCTAGGAACCTATTTTTTCTTGCATACGAATATGCAGTGGTCTTTCTCGAAGGGGTCGAGCTCCCTGTAGTCGACTATCGTGATGTTCTTCTCCAGATAAGCGCGGACCTCGTTGAAAACCTGTTTTGGCTTCTTCGCTACGTCCACGCTCCTTGCCTTGACAGCGAGTATGCCGAACCCTCCTTTCTTGAGGAATGCGTTGCAGTTCTTGATGAATATCTCTGCCTGGTCTCTCTGCGCTATGTCCTGGAACACTGCGTCCACCAGTGTGACATACTGCACATACTGTTCAGGGTGCCTCGCATCGCCCAATATCGGCGACATGTTCTTCCTCTGCTCGCAGAGGTAGACAAGCTCCCGTGTAGTGCGGGGCGCGAAGTCAACCGCGAAGACGAACCCCTCGTTGCCGGCGATGTCGGACACGTGGCTTGATGTCGTGCCTGTGCTGGCTCCGAGGTAAAGCACCTTGCTTCCCGGGTAGATGCCGAGCTGCGATATGTTCTTTGCGAGCGCAGCGCCCAGCTTTGAGCGGGTCAGCGACCACTCCCTGTACTCGTCTTTGCCCTCCTTGTATGTCTCCTCGCCGTATACTGTCTTTCCCGGCGTGAGGTTCTTCGTGACAAAGACTATCCTTTTGCCTTTCTTTGCCGTGTACACGCCTTTGAACTTGTGTGGTTGTATGCCCATATGATCATCTTGTGATGTTTTTCCTGTTCTTTTCGGGGCCGGCAGGCCTTTCCTTGTCCTGCTTTTTCTGCGTGTCTGACCTGTATATCAGTTCCATCTTCGCCTCTAGCTCCTTGCGCAGCTGCTCTCCGCGGAACTCTCCCTTGAAGTGGTCTATCTTCGCTGCTATGGATATCTTGTCAGCGAGTATCCTTGCCACCCTCCCTTTGTCCGGAGACTTGGCCTTTGTGACGAAAGGGTGGTTGATTATGACGCCGAACTTCGGCGGCTTGGCTCCGGTCTTTATGTGCCTGAACAGCGCCTTCTCTGCGCCCAGCAGCTGTATAGTCGACGCAGGGAACATAGCGAGTTTCTCGAGGCTTCCTGCTATTGCCAGCAGCTTTGCTCCTATCGTGGCGCCGCATATCGCCTCGACATTGGGCAGCTGCTCTTTCATTGATTTCTCGACGTATTCTGCCTGTTTCGCCCTCATGGCATGGAGAGCGCTTATTCCTTTCGCCAGCTCCATCACTGGTGCGAGGTCCTTTTTGTCTATCTCTGCACCCATGGATTCCTCTTCCGCAACCCCTGTTTCCTTGAGCAGCTCTTTCTTTGTCTTATTCTGTATAAGCTCTGCGAACTTCTCATGAGATTCGATTGACCTTGAGAACTCTGGGTTGTAGAGCTCATACCACTCACGCAGCCTTTTCGCCAGGTTGTTCGCTACCTTGTCTATCTCTTCAACATTGTTGCTTGCCTGAACTATGAGCTGGTCCTGTTTGACTGACTTTGCCATCCTGCGTTTTGTGACCAGCAGGGTAGCCTCGCGCATCTTGGAGAGGTAATCGGGCTGGTTGAAGAAGTCGAGCACCCAGTCAGGGGGAAGCTCTGGCTTTTCAGATGCGGGCTTTCCAGCATTGCTGATTATCTCCTTGTTGCTGAAGAGCTTCTCTTTCACGAGTTTCCTGTCCTTGAACTCGAATGTGCCTACGCAGTTTGAGTATGCTACTGATGCCATGTGCTTATCGTTGCGGATGAAGCGAACTTTGTTTATATAGCTTTTTGTTTATTGAAAATGGCGCAATACCTCTTCTTTCAAGATGAGGATGTAGCGCCTAATGACGCGCCTTGCGCCATTTGCAATTCCGCAGA
>JAFGJH010000019.1 GCA_016929255.1 Candidatus Woesearchaeota archaeon | reverse complement strand
TCTGCGGAATTGCAAATGGCGCAAGGCGCGTCATTAGGCGCTACATCCTCATCTTGAAAGAAGAGGTATTGCGCCATTTTCAATAAAGAAAGGATAAAAAAATAAAAACACAGACCTAAGGCTTCAGCTTCATGGAAAAGACCACTGCCGCACCGACCAGAAGGCCATAACCCAGGAAGATATACTCCAAAGGCATCACCTTATTCAGAAGAAGCACCACACCGACAACCAGGGCCAACAGCGCGGTCAATATAAAGAAAGACTCCACCATGGTCCTGATGAACCCTCTCTTGAGAGAATAGAGCGTAGTCATAGTCGCCCTCTTCACATCATCGACCTTCTGCTTGACCTTGTACTTCTGATTCACATACTCAACCATTATCTGGGAAAGTATATCAACATAGTCAGAAACGGTCTCGACAGTGGTGCCGAGAGTCGTCTTAGAAAACTTCTTCAGCTTCTCGCTAGCGGCCATTTTTCACCTCGCCTAAAAAACAAAGAAACAGAGGATCATTTCCTCTTTCTTTTCGCAACAGCAACGGCGACAGCACCCAGCGCGGCACCTACTGCAACGGCGATCGCCAAGGCCTTCTCAGGGTTCTTCTTAGCATATTCCCTGACCTTCTTCTCGTGCGTCATGAACTTGGTCTTGGCCTTCTTCAGCTCTGCGTGAGCCAGCTTCTCGGTAGCGTTCAGCTTAGACCGGACAACAGTCTTAAAAGACTTCTTAGGCGCTTTCTTAGATTTGCTCTTTGCTTTCTTTTTAGCAGCCATCAAATCACCTCTTGATATTTAATTGACTGTCCGTGACGAGACTATATAAAACTTTTTATTAATATCCAAATATGTGGACTTCAGTCATGAGAGCTGATCATCCAAGCAGCCACTGAACACAGAGGAATGTCGCGTAGAGCAGCAGCATTACCAGGCCGTGCCACCAGAACATCACCTTCTTAGACATGAAGTAGAGGGTAAGGCCTGTGACAATCACTGTGAAAATCAGTATTATCCAGAGGCTGCCGAAAGGGAACACTATCGGCCTGACAATCGCAAGCACTCCCAGGAACAATGTCGTCTTGACCACATTGCTGCCGAGCACATTGCCGATGCCCACATCCTGGTGTCCCCTGATTGCGGCGCGTATCCCTATGCTGGCGTCAGAAACAGAAGAGCCTATGCCTATGACAACAAGCGCGACTATGAAAGGCGAGACGCCTATATCATTCGCTATAGACACAGAAGAATGCACCAGCCAGCGCGAAGCCAGCATTATGGCTGCGAGGCAGCCGAGGAAGAGAAATATGTCGCGCCAGATGACCCTGAGAGGGATGGACTTCTTTATCCTGCCGAGCTCTCCCTCCTTGTTCCACAATATGAAAACGTAAAGCGTGAAAGCAAATACAAGCACAGCGCCGTCGACCCGTGATATCCTGCCGTCAGTTATGAGGATGAAAGGCAGCATCAGAAGTATGAATATGTCCGCCTTGGTGTCATCGAGGACCTTGCACTCGAGCGCAAGCTTCCTGCTGACAAGGGCCACGCTGCCCAGCACAATGGTCAGCTCGACGATGTTTGAGCCCAGGATAGTGCCAAAGATGATGCCCCCTTCACCTATCAGCGCGCCGTTTATCGAAGAGACCAGCTCAGGGACAGAAGATGCAAGCGAGACCACAAGTATCCCCACAATATAATCAGAGAGACCGAGGCGCTTTGCGTAATCAGATATTCCGAACACAGCTATATCTGAAGCCTTTGCGATTATCACCAGGCTGAACATGGCGATGAGGCTGTGGAAGAAGAAAGGATGAGCCTGGAAGAAAAAGAACACAGGATCAAACATCATCATACCACCTTATCATACCAACTCAGATATCAATAAAACTCCTGCGTGACCTGCTTGATCAGCCAGGTGGAGACCGTGCCTATCACCATCACGCCTACGAGCGCACCGCCCATCCAGAGCCACTCAGCCCCCCCGAGAGGGACCGTCCTGAAAAACACGCTCAAAGGAGTATAGATGACAAGCAGCTGCAGGCCCAATGACAGTACCACCGCGCCCAAGAGCCAACCATTGGAGAACATGCCAGTATGGTAAGATGACCTTATCATCTGAAGCCTGACTATCTCGAGCAGCACTAGCGTCATGAACGCCATCGTCCTGCCAAGCTCCACGCTGTGCTGGAGGCCGATGTAGTACATCAGCAGCGTAGACAAAGTAATGAGGACTCCCATGGTGAATATATTCAAAGACATCCCCCTGGACATTATCTTCTCAGAGAGCTTCCTCGGCGGGCGCTTCATGGCATTGTCAGCGACAGGGTCTACCCCCAGAGCAACAGCAGGCAGTCCATCAGTCACGAGATTCACCCACAACAGCTGCACTGCGATCAAAGGAAGAGGCCAGCCCAGCAGCGACCCTATGAATATTATCAGCACCTCGCCGACATTGCACGAAAGCAGGTAATTGACAAACTTGCGGATGTTGTCATATATTCCTCGGCCCTCCTCAACAGCATTGACTATGGACGTGAAATTATCATCAGTGAGTATCATCTCGCTCGCTTCCTTGGCGACGTCAGTGCCTGTGATGCCCATAGCTATGCCGATATCCGCCTTCTTTATCGCGGGAGCGTCATTCACGCCGTCACCGGTCATCGCGACGACATGCCCCCTGCTCTTCAGGGCAGCCACTATCTTCATCTTATGCGCAGGATTGACCCTGGCGTAGACGGACACATCATCCACTATCTTAGCCAGCTCATCATCGCTCATCTTCTCAAGGTCTGCGCCGGTCAGTGACCTGCCCTCGATGCCCAGCTCCTTGGCGATGGCTTCCGCAGTGGTCCGCAGGTCGCCGGTGACCATCACCACTTTTATCCCCGCAGCCTTGCACTTGGCGATAGATACCTTCACCTCCTCCCTCGGCGGGTCAATCATGGCCTGGAGCCCGACGAAGACCAGGCCATCCTCCCAGGTCCCCTTCTTGTCCGACTTCTTCAGCTCCTTGAAAGCGAAACCGAGAACCCTCAACGCATTCTTTGCATAATCCTCATTCTTGACCAGTATATTCTTCCTCTCTTTCGGGGTGAGCCTGACTATCCTGCCATTGACCCACAGCCTGTCGCAATGGCTGAGAAGAAGGTCAGGAGCGCCCTTGACATAGGCAAAACGCTTCCCGCTGATCTCATGCACAGTGGTCATGCGCTTGCGCTCAGAATCGAAAGGTATCTCATCTATCCTGGGAAACTTATTATCCAGCTCGGTCTTGTCTATGCCTGCCTTCAGCGCAGAGGTTATCAGGCAGCCCTCAGTAGGGTCTCCCATAACACTCCACTCGTCCCTGTCCAGCTTGGAATCATTGTTGAGCGCGCCCATCTTCAGCAGCATATCAAGCTCCTTCGGGTCCACAGAGAACTTGCCCTCAGGCCTATAACCTGAACCCTCCACCGTCACGTCCTTGCCGTTCATGAAGACATGCTTCACAGTCATCTCATTGTGTGTCAGGGTGCCTGTCTTGTCAGAGCATATGACTGTAGTGCAGCCCAGTGTCTCGACACTGGGGAGGTGACGGACGAGCGCGTTGCGCTTCACCATGCGCCTGACCCCCACAGACAAAGAGATGGTCACGACCGCAGGAAGGCCCTCTGGAATCGCAGCCACGGCAAGTGCTACAGCAGCGAAGAAAAGCTCGAGCATATCTCCCTCACGCATGAAATATCCTGTCGCGAACACTATCAGGGATATGATGACAACGAGGATACCCAGCCATTTCCCGAGCTTTGCCAGCTGCTTCTGGAGCGGGGTGAGGTCTGTCTTTGTGGTCTGTATCATGTGCGCAATCTTCCCTATCTCTGTCCTCATGCCCGTGTCACAAACAAGGGCCTTTCCATGCCCCCTGACTATTATCGTGCTGGAGAAGACCATGTTATGCCTATCTCCTATCCCTGCATCCCTGCCGATGTCAACAACCTCTTTAGACACCGGAGTGGATTCGCCAGTGAGCGCAGCCTCCTGCGTCTCGAGATTGCTCGCCTCAAGAAGCCGCGAGTCAGCAGGGACCTTCTCGCCAGTCTCAAGGATTATGATGTCGCCAGGCACCATCTCTGTAGCATCGATCTTCTGCTGCTTGCCGTCACGTATGACCACTGCCTTCAGGCTGGCCATCTTCTTCAGCGCCTCTATTGCCTTCTCCGCCTTGAACTCCTGGACAAATCCGAGACCAGCATTAATGACAAGTATAACACCTATGACAATGGCATCGACACCTTCACCTATGACAATAGATACTACAACTGCGGCGATGAGTATCCATATGACTGGAGAATTGAACTGATCAAGAAGCAGCCTCCACCATGGCTCAGGGGGAGCCTCCTCTATCTCGTTCTTGCCGTACTTCTGTATGCGGCGGGCAGCCTCATCTGAAGAGATGCCTTTCTCAGATGTGCTGAGCTCGACGAAAAGGTCCTTGACACTCTCTCTGTAATGTTCCACAGCTCACACCTCAAGCAGGTCAGCATACGGACCCGGCGAAGACGCAAGAGTCGCGTCGATGTCTGACTTGACAATCCTGTGCCTGATAACCCTGCTCTTCAGAGGCTCATCAGGGGCGGACAGGTAAAGACCCTTCACGACAGAAGGCATGAGGAACTCATCCACCTGCAATACTGCAGTCTCTGAGACCAGGAGGACAAGGTCCCTGAAGACAACTGTGTGATATAGCACATCATAGAAAGACCTGCTGAACCTTGAAATGCCCGGCAGCAGGACAGCCAGGCCAGGATCAGAGGCGACTGCAAGACCTATAAGCTCTCCGTCACCAAGAAGTCCCGAGTATGAATCATGGGAAGACACCAGCCTCTCCTTAACGAGCCTCACATCATAAGGCTCAGAATACAGAGACATCGCCGCAGAAACATATGCAGACAGGGCCGAAGCGTGCTGCTCAATGCCTGAAGTGCCGTCGTCAAACCTTCCTTCGGCCTCGAAACGCCTGAGACGGCCATATTCCCTGACAAGGCTTGACTTGACATCATTGACCTCCTCGGCGGCAAGGGAAACACCCGCCAGAGAAAGCCTGTCCTGCGCAAGGACTGTGAAATAATTGTCAGAGAGATAGTCCCCTGCAGACAATGAAGACCTGTCAAGATGGGCCTTCAGCGCTGTAGCGTTCCTGTTGAGCTCGTCAGCCATGCCTATCAGCTCCTGCGAGACAGGGAAGGTGACCAGCTCCACATCCCCATAATCGAACTGCACCTTGTCTATCTCAGGCTTGACGTTCTGGAGCTGGGTGAACACGCCGCTGAAAGCATCATCATAGCCCGACCTTTCCACCACAGCGAACTGCATCGCAGTCAGCAGGTAGGCGAGGACCATGAGCACGATGAAGACGGCGGAATAGATGGCCGCGTGAGCCAGCCCCTTCTTAACATCCCTCCCCGCATGCCCCCTGTCGAAGAAGCTGATGTAGAGGAACTTGGTCAGGAAGAAGTACACAATAAGGGACGGCAGCAGCCATGTCAATATCAGGTATGTGACACTGACAAAAGAGTCAGACAATATTATCTTAGGCATGAGAAAAGCGACCACCGAAGCCACGGTAAATGCGATGACATGAGTGTAGAACATCACCAGGAAAGTGTGGGGGAACGACCTGTGTATCTCCTCTGAGAGCTCCCTCTTGAAATGATAGAAGTACAGCACACCGGCTATTACGAACGAGAGCGCGTAGAGCACTGTCATCAGGATGCCAAGAAGCCCGTTGAAGAACCAATGCGAGATGTAGAGCAGGATGACGAGCGCGCCCAGTGAGATGAAAGGCTTGAGCACCCCTGACCTGGACAGGTGGAACTGGTGAGACCACCACCACAGGAACATCCCGAAAGCAAGATAGAACACAAAGCTGTCCCAGCTTCCAAAAAGGAATGCGAGCACCGCGACACATATCAGCGAAGAGATGAAATAGAAGAACATGTGACCTTTGCCAGTCAGCCTCCCGCCGCTGAACATGGCAGACTTCCTGAATACCCCTGCCTCTTCCTCCACTTTCTTCTCAAGCTTTGCGGCAGACACGACAGGGACCGGAGCAATCTCCTCAGGGGGAATCTCCAGATCTCGCTTATACCTGCTTATCTCAGCCTCAACATCGTGGAGCTCAGCGTCAAGCCTTGAACGTAGACCTGATTTCGCCCCTGACCTTGCACCGGAAGCTGCGGCCTTGCCCGTTTTTTTCATAACTCTCCCCTCAATCGACCTCAAAACTTATCCTGCCGACGCTTTTCAACCTTTCTGCGCGGGAATCAATATCATCCTTGATGATGCTGTACCTGACTGCGCCGCTCATAGGAAGCAGGTCAGATTCCCTGTCCACGTACAGGCGCCTGATGCTCGACTGGGACGCCCTCTCGCTGTTCGTGAACACTATCACATTGATGCTAAGACGCGCCATCTGCCTGAATGGCTCTGAATGCCTGACCACTATGGACATCTGCCTGCCGAACATCGACTCCGAGTCATATACAAAATCAAGCCGCGCGTTCTTGGCGAACCAGTAGAACAGACCCCCTCCGTCAAAATATGAATAGCTGGTCGAAGGGTCGTCCAGCTTCGCGACCAGGTCAACAACCTCAGGGCTCTGGGAAAAGTCCACAAATCCCTCCTCGACATAAGACTTCAGGTTTGCTGTGTAATCCTCAATGGTGCCGCTGCCGTCAGGGAAAGTGAGATTATTATTTGCGGTCGCGGTCAGGTTGCCTGTCCATTCGACGATGTCTGACTTCAGCGAAAGGAGCTCGAAATTCAGGACAGTGAACCTGATCGTATTCAGGACTGCGTCGCTCATAGACACAAAGAAAGAGTCGTCAAGTATGTCTGCAAAGGATATCATCCGCTCATCCTCCCTGCTTTTCTCGACAGATATCTCCTCGCGCAGGTCCGCGGCAAGCGCCAGCAGGCCATCCGTGACCGCCAGCTGCCCGATATCAGGGTTCCTGGCCACGACCTTCTCAATGTTAGAGACATCAATCAGCGCCTTGTCAAGGTACGCCCTGTAATCACCCGCCCTCGAATTGTAGAACCCGACCGCTAACAGTGAATACATGCACATGAGCAGCACCACAAAGACAAGGGTGTATGTTATTGTGTGCCGGAGGCTCCTGAGGAAGTCAGAGCGGATGTGCACGCGGTCGAAGAAATATATGTAGAGAAACTTCGAAGCAAAGAAGAACAGGAAAGCAACAGGCATCACGAACAGGAACACCATCTCTAGAACGCTGAGGAACGCGTCAGGGAATATGAACAGGGGCAGGATGCACGCCAGCAGCAGCGCAAGAGTCACTGCGACGACGCGGGAATAGGTGACCTGCCACATTATCTTGAGCAGGGCGTGAGCCTTCCTGTGATGGTGATAGATTATGACCGCAGATACCGCCGAGATGATATAGATAGCCAGCAGGAGCAGCACAAGCCAGTCCCTGAAAGCGGCAAGCGTGATGGCCAGAGGAAGGAAGAACACACCGAGTATAGTGATGACATCATGGGGCCTGTGGTGCTCCCTCAGGAAATGGGCGAAGAGCAGCGCAGCGATGGTCAGCACAGCATAGAACAAGATGCTCATCGATGCGAAAAGGAACGAGAGGATTATCAAAGAGGAGACAAAAGTCACCACGTGGAACTCCTCAGGGCTGAGTATGAAGCGGACCTCCCTCTTAATGACGCGCTCTTCCTTCGCCAGAATCCTGTCCGCAGCATTTATCTCTGCCGCCTCATCCCTCATGATGGCAGCAGAAACAGAAGCGCTCCGCCTGGCAGCCTTTTTAGGATGCTGAGCCTTCAAAGGCATCTTTGGCTTGCGGCCGTGGCTGACCTTAACTTTACCTTCACCTCTTTTTACCATAAAAATACATCAGCAACAAATGTTGCCAAACACAACCCTTAAGGGTTTCAAAACATCATCATTTATAAACATTCCCCTGAAACAGCCTCAAGTACCCACCCGCAGCGGCAGATGCCGCGCTGCTAGTGGTGCTTTGCCTGCAAACTGCGCATCGTCTGCCGTTTAAGGCTCATGCCTTCCATTTATGTCTGCGAAGCAGCAGGTTTCTGTTTCTCTTTACTGACCGACGCAAGAGCAGCGGCAGATGCCGC
>JAFGJH010000018.1 GCA_016929255.1 Candidatus Woesearchaeota archaeon | reverse complement strand
TGGTGCTTTGCCTGCAGAGACATAAATATCTTACTGCAGAAGGCTCACGCCTGAGCGCGTATTGCTGGAGATGAAGCAGGTTTCTGCTGTTACTACCGACCGACGCACAAGCGGCGGCAGCTGCCGCGCTGATTCAAAGATGTATTGTTGCTCCAGAATCACGTGTAAAGAAATTCCTTCCTCTTGTTGAGCGTGGAGTAAGGCAATTCGCCGAACTCGCAGTCCTTGCAGGTGGGATCAAGGGATATCCACCCGTCTTCCTCCTTGTACTTTTTAGGAGCATCATCAAGCTTTATCTGGACATATACATGATCAGGGATGAAAGCGAACCTTACAGGTATGCCCACAGCCATCTCAAGATTCGCAAGCAGTATGGCAAGCCCGTCGCAGTCAGCGCCTCTTGAATAAATCGTCTCGAACGGGCTCTCAAGATAATTGTTTGGAGGGTCACCGACATAATGGATGTTGTCCCTCACGAAATAGAATATTGCCTTCGCATAACAGATGTCGCTTTCCCTGCAGCTGGCAGTAGCTATCCTAGCAGCCATGTTCCGCACATCCTGATGGGAAGGCATGATCAGCTTCAGGAAATCAGCCCTCGACCCTCCAGGTATGCCTGGAGTCTCATTGACCAGAAGAACGATACCATAAGGCATGACTTCAGCAATAGCAGGAACATCATCAGGTGCTGGATCTATCTTTATGCCGTAATAAGGCACGACCATCATTATTATCAGCAGAAGAAGAATAAGCACAAGCAGGTAAGAGAAAGGGTTGGGTTTCCCATTATCTCTCTTCCTGATCTTTCCGGTGTCCGGGTGCGCGTGTCTCTTCTCAAGCTCGCGCAAGGCCTGTTCAGCCTCTTTTATCAGCTCATCCTCTTCCATCAGCACAGCAGGTTATCAAAAAACTTTATAAATGCTTCGCAGTTACTGGCGCCTGATGCAGAATGCCGGACGAAAAAAACCAGCCAAAACACATAGGCATAATCCTTGACGGCAACCGAAGGTTCGCAAAGAGGCTGATGGCAAAGCCGTGGATGGGGCATAAGTGGGGCGCTGAAAAGGTCGCGAAGCTGTTTGAGTGGTGCAAAGAGGTCGGTGTCAAAGAGCTGACCCTGTACGCGTTCTCAATGCAGAACTTCAACAGGCCGAAAGAAGAGTTTGACTACCTCATGAATGTCTTCGTTGAATTCTTTGAGGACGCGAAACACAACAAGGCTGTCCATGACAACAGGATATGCATAAGATTCATAGGAAGGATAAGCCTGTTTCCCAAGGAAGTATACAATAAGATGCTTGAACTCATGGAGGCCACAAAAGGATATGGCGACTATTTCATCAATTTCGCCATGGCATACGGAGGCAGGGAAGAGCTTATCGACGCTGTCAAAAAGATAGGCAGGCAGCTCGAGACAGGAAAGATAAAGGCAGAGGAAATCGACGCAGAGACCATCAACAGGAACCTGTACATGGACCACGAGCCAGAACTCATAATACGGACAGGCGGCGACCACAGAACATCGAATTTCCTTGTTTGGCAGAGCTGGTACTCGGAATGGTTCTTTCTCGAAAAGATGTGGCCTGAGTTCGAGAAAGAGGACCTTGCCGCATGCATCGATGACTACATGAGCAGGGAAAGAAGGTTCGGAAAGTAAGTTTTATAAGCAAGTTATTCTCACAAAATACCAAAGGTGTTGGGGGTCAGACCTGGATGAAATCATATGTGGATGCTATTCTGGCATACGTGCCGATTGCTGTCGGAGCCGCGGCAGGAGGCTGCATGCTGATATTCGGCGTAGGCCAGGAGCTGTCTGATGTCCTGAATATAGAATCAGACCTTCCAAGGATGGGGATAGACACGCTTGTAGGGATCGCCCCTATTTTTGCAGCAGGCGGCATCGTCGAAGGGACCAGGGCGCTCTGTGAATGTAAACCCAAGAAGGAATTCCCCTGCAATTACCAGCAGGAATGATCACTCGCTGAACACCAGCGCCTGGAACTTGAATATCTTGTTTCTCCGGTCTTTCCAGGAACTGCTTGACATACCAGCCTTCTGGCAGGTCATCTCCAATGCTCGTTCAGGAGTGCAATCATTCTCTGTGAACACCTGCGGAAGAAGAAGGCCTGAGCCTGACGGGCCTTTGATGATGAGGCCATCCTCGCCAATCTTGATGTGCTTTGGCAGGTCTGCAGGGTCTGATATGATTTCCTCAGGCACTGTAAGCACAGAGATCTCGATGCCGATTTCCTTGAGTTCCCCCTGCTCCAGGGGGCGGAACCTGTAGTCCTCGAACGCGGCAGCACGGGCAGCCTCGAATACTGCCTGATGAAGAGGATAAGAGGGGTATGGGAAACCTATGCAGCCCCTCAGCTCGCCTTTTTTGTGAAGCGTGACAAACACCCCCTGCTTCCCGCTGAACTTACTGTAAGGCCTGAGGTCGACATCCTTCTTCGAGAAGTGAGCTTTTATAGAATTCCGCGCCAGTTCAAGAAGCCTTTTCCCGTCTTCCTTGCGCATGTTCACTTGACAGTCTTGGTGAATGACTTCAGGAAATCATCAGCATCCTTCTTCACGTTCTTGGCAGCATCCGCAAGAAGCTTCTTAGGGTCGCCTGACTCGACTTCAATCACGAGCTTGGGTATTCCTACAAGAGGATGCGCTATGTTGTAGCCAGCGACCTTGACCTTCTTGTTCTTCCACAGCTCTGACTTCAGGGCATTGCAGAGGGCATGGCCCTCCCCTTTTATCTCAACAACAAGCCTGTTTTTCGATTCCTCAAGAACATTGATCTCCATGATATACCACCTTAAAGCGTATTTCCTATGGGAGTCAGGGGTTGTTTATAAATTTGGTGGTGTTTTGAGCCTGAAACCTAAAAAACAGCCAATCCAATACACCTGACGAGCATCACCAGCCCTGAAGGTCCCGCAAGGAATCCTCTTCCTTGCGTTTGTACTTCTCCCAGCAGTCCTGGCAGAGCTTCATCCCGCGCCATTCCTTGACAGCAGGATACCTGCAGCCAGGCTCACCGCACTCCCCTTTGATATTCTCCATCATAGCCACCCCGCACCCTCAGTACAGTTATTTGACCTTTGTTATATACTTTTTAAAGTTGTTGCATCGGTTCCGCCACTTTCGCAGCACCGTGCTGCTAATCATCCTTTGCCGGCAAAAAGTCGATTATCCCCTACAGAAGGCTGACGCCTTCCGCATACTGCTGGTGATGTGGCCTGTCTCCGCATCCTGGGTGTACTGACGCATAAGCGGCGGCGCTGCTAAACAAATAATCAACGAGTCATTCAAACTTATCTTCTTCTGCAGGGTTCTTGGAGAAAAGGCCTTTTATCCAGTGCCACATCCTTGTGAAGATGCCGGGCTTTTCTTCGGCTTCACCTGTCTCGGCACCGGTTTCTTCCCCGCCAGTCTCATTGGAGCCTGATTCTGTGGTGTTAGCTTCCTCTTCTTCTTCGCCAGCCCCTGCGCCTGACGCAGCAGCCGCACCAATCACGACAGTCGACTTCTTTTCTGTCATCACCTTCTCCTCATCCTTGTTGAGGCCGTTGAAGATGTGAGCAATCTCAAAAGTGTCTTTCTTGTAGTCGCCAGGCACCTTCACCACATAAGAGTATGCTATCCTCTCCTCGCCGATGCCGAGCTCCTCAATGTCTATGTCCCGGCTCCCCGCAGTCACCTGGAACCCTTTAGGGAACGTATCTATCAGAGAGACATATGATATCTTGTAAGGCGCGACATTCTTCACGTTCAGGGTGACGTTCACCTCTTTGCCGTCCACCCTGAACACAGGAGACAGCTCGACGAGCTTCTCCTGCGGCAGCACAGTGACCTCCTTGGTCGCCTCAAACTTCATGGTCTTGCCTGACCCCCTCGCGTAACTGCCGCTGAGCTTTATGAAATATGTCTTCTCCTCGTCAATCGCAGGAGCATTGATTATCTTGTTGAAAGCGTAATGCTTCTTGCCCGGCTCAAGCTCCAGCTTCCTCCAGCCGCTGGGCTCGACGATGTCGCCGGTCATGTCTAGCGATATGTCTGAGATGGTATCCTCGCCGTTGTTGGTTATCTTCGCCTCTATCTCGAGCTCGCGGCCGCCCTTGACAGTCGCCGTGCTGAACGTGATCTCAGGGGTTATGGCTGAGACGCCGAAACCGACATCATGCTCGAACTTTTCAGCGAAACTCTTTTGTCCAACCCTCAAGTCGATGTTAGTCACGAGCTTCCCCTGTGCCACTTTGGAAGACCTGAACCTGAAAGAGAGCACTTTGGACCCTTCCCCTGATATCTTCCCTGAATAAGTGACCTTGTTCCCTACAGCGTCAAGGCCCATGTCCCTGTAAGAGACTGTCGAGCCTTCGGGGAGAGCAATCTCCACCTTGTTTATGTTGAGGTCCTGTGCAGCATCGAGGCCGCTTATGTTGAGTGAATATGTTATGTCCTCACCAACATCGACAGATTTTGCGGAGATTGAATCAGACAGCTTGTACGGCTTCTGCACCTCGAAGGTGGCTGTGCCTGACTTCACCTTGTTGACCTTGCTGTTGAATATGAAACTGGCCTCGCCAGCCGACTCGTAGGTTATGAAATCCTGGAACCGCAGCTTGTATGTTATCACCTGCGACGCGCCGACGTTGATGCTGCCTGCCCAGCTGACGCCGTTCGTGATGATATCATAATAAGTGCTTGAGACCTTGACAGAATCAGGGAACTTGTCCACATAGTTCACGTTCGTGGCGCGCTCGTTCCCGACGTTCGTAAGCGTGACAGTGACCACGACCTCCTCGTTGAGGCCGGGCTCGTCTTCAGAGATGGAACGGTCTATGTCTATTTCAGGGCCTGACTGCAGGACACGCAGGCGCATTGTGCTGGCGGGATCACCGGTCTCTTCATTGATGCCTTCTTCCGCAGAATCGATGCAGTACTTCATGCCGCCTATGTTTTCGCAGTCCTCCACAGCGACAAGGACGCGGTCAGTGCCTGCCAGCATCGAGACCTTCTTCGCGGAAGGGTAGTATCTTGCAATGTGCGTGATGCCATTTATGGTGAACGGGACATTGTCCTTCACATCGCTATTGAATATCTCTCCGGCATAGACTATCTCCATCAGAAGAACAAACATGAAAACACAGGTAAGCAGCCTTTTCATTTACAATCCCCTCTTTCAGCGGACACATCATCGAATCAGGTTTATAATATTTATGTTTTGTGACGCGTCCCGCGGTGCATTTTTGAAAGCCTGAAACATGTCACCCTGATGCGCTGAATCTTCTTCTTATGGAACTTCAATGTCTGCTTGAGAGGGAACGCGAACTCCCATCTCCCAGTCACATCAAAACATTTGTCTGAGGCAAAACTCATGACAAACCCTGAAGTTGATGTCTTGTGGAATGAGTATATCGTGCCAGCAATCGTAATCGCTTTCTCCAGGAACTCCCTGTCCGCGTGCCTTTCCCTGGTGCCGAACGGAGGGTTCTGGATGACGACGTCGACAGGCTCTTTGAATCCCTGCACATCCTGATTGATGATCTTGAACCCTGCGGTGATTCCCGCCCTCTTGAGGTTGCTGCCGAGCACTGCCAGGGCAGCCGTGTCCGTGTCCACGAAGAATACCTTTTTTGCGCCGAGGAGCAGCGCGCCGATGCCTAGTATTCCCGTGCCGCAGCCAAGGTCAGCTATGCTTTTTCCCTCTATATCCCCCTGCATGCCTGCCTGCCACAGCACATCTGCGGCTATCTCGGAATCAGTAGGATACTGCTCAAGCCCTGGCTTCGGCGAAGGGAATACATCAAGCTTTGAAAGGACTATTGCAAGCTTGGATTTGGAGTATTCCATTTTAGTTTTGCGTGCTCTTGACTTTAATAAATTTTCTCTTTTCAGGCGTTTTAATGCTCTATTTAGACAAAAGGAAATTACGGAAATGGGGGAAAAATCGGAAGGTTTAAATAGGTCCTGTGTTTTGGTGTAGAACAGCCGTCGAGAGCTGCAATCGCGGCGGCATTGACCAGTGAACTATTTATCAGAGAATACAAAAGTATATAAAATACAGCAAGCAAGAAGACATGCAGGGGGTGACACATAGTGCTGTTCAACGCTAGGAAGAGGCATGATATTATTTCTGTCGAAGAGCTGAACGACTTCAGGTGTGACCTCTCCAAACTCAGGCAGGAGATCGATGACCATCTTGAGGCAATAAACAGCAACACCAGCGAACAGGAGATACAGAACACATTCATATGCGAGCTCGACAACCGCCTTAACAAGGTGGAGGAGAAGGTCGATGAGCTCCACTTCCTGCTCAAGCAGCTTGTCCTCAGGGCAAAACTGTCAGTAGAGCTGTCCAAGGACGAGCAAAGGGTATTCCTCATATTATACACCCACGAGAAATTCATGAAGCCTGAAGCGATAAGCCAGAAGGCATTCCTGCAGAAAGAGATTGTCGAAGACGCGCTCACGTCCATGATGGACAAAGGCCTGCCCCTCGAGAGGGAGATAGTCGAAGGCGCAGTCTATTTCAGGATGAACAGGGACTTTAAGCTTAGACAGGCGAAAGAGCACATAATAAAGATAGATGCAGACGTCACGAGCCAGTTCCACAACACTCTGCTCAACCAGTTTTTCACAGGATAAGCAATAATGCTTCCTACATGTCTAACCTCTTAGCATGTGCGGCGACGCACATGCTATCCACCCCCTTTATTCTTGCAGGAGATGATGGACAGAAACAAAAATGAGAATAATCGCAAAAAAACAATAAAAACAAAAGCAAGAGAAACTAAGCACCACCATCCTCAAGCCCTATATGGGTTGTCTCTATCTCAACAAGCGCCGCGAAGACCTGCTTCACGCGCATCTCAGACGCTTCCTGCAGGAACTTCCTGTAATGCTCTATAGACCTCGCTTCCCTGTCATGCGACTCCTGCAAAAGAGCCTTGTCGTCAGCTTTGCACTGGCCCGCATTCCTGTCGATTACAGGAGGCTGTGCACCCACCATCTTGCTCAGCAGCGAAGCATGCTCTGCCTCGACCTTGCCGAGGGCCTTGAACCGCGCCTGCAGCCCGATGTCCCTGGACTTATTCGCCGCGCAGAAATAAAACTGTGAATTGCCCACCTCAAGCTTCATGGCTTCCATCACGTTTTTGGCAGACACTTCTGAAATCCTGCCGACAACAGGCTCCTTGTACTTCTCAGCCTCTACAATGTACTTGTCAGGAGCACCGCAGAACGGGCAGTGTGTCGGCCTGCCCTCGCCTACATAACCATCACCACAAATATTACAACGCCAGGTCCTTACAGCCACGATATCACCTCTACTTCGCAGGTATGTCCTGACTGTTTTTATTAAGCTTTGTGGTCAGAGCCGCGATAGATTTTTAAACCACCTCTTTCTGTGGTTCTATGTGATGATCATGGAATACACATCAATCCAGGAAGCAATGGACAAAGGCGAAGGGAAGGTAGCCATACGCGGCTGGGTCTTCAGGGAAAGAGGAAGCAACAAGCTCAAGTTCATAGTGCTGAGGGACAGCACGAACATGATACAGTGCGTGATCGACAAAGCGGCTGTCGGCGATGAGCGTTTTACAGATGCTGACAAGCTCCAGGTCGAGGCCTCGGTCGAGGTCAAGGGAGAGATGAAGAAAGAGCCCAGGGCACCCACAGGATACGAAGTCCATGTCACTGAGTTCAATGTGGTGGGCTGGTGCGACAAGTTCCCCATACGCTCAGACCAGAACAGGGAATTCCTTGACGACAACAGGCACCTCACGCTAAGGACGCAGAGGATGACATCAATACTCAAGATAAGAAGCACATACTTCCAGGTAAGGGAGCAGTTCTTCCAGGAGAAAGGTTTCTACAGGTTCGACCCGCCCATACTCCAGCCCAGCCAGTGCGAAGGAGGGAGCACTCTCTTTGCAGTGAAGTATTACGAGGGTGAGACATACCTCAGCCAGTCATGGCAATTGTATGCTGAAGCTGCGGTGTATGCGCTCGAGAACATCTACGATGCAGCGCCTACATTCAGGGCAGAGAAGTCAAAGACATCCAGGCACCTCTCAGAGTTCTGGATGGTGGAAACCGAGTGCGCATGGAAAGACCTGCACGCAATAAGCGAACTAGCTAAAGAAGAGCTTAAGCACTGCATCGCGAAAGTCATCGAGAGGCACGAGGAAGACCTCAAGTCCCTGGGCCAGGATGTCGAGAAGCTCAAGAAGATGGTCTCTGCGGAATGGCCTACAATAAAGTACCGCGATGTCCTCAGGATACTCAAGGAAAAGAAGAAAATGGATGTGCCTTTCGGAAAAGACCTCAGGACGATTGAGGAAGAGAAAGTCATGGAAGAGTTCGACACTCCGGTGGTCGTTACTCATTATCCTGTAGATGTCATGGCATTCTACAAGCCCCGCGACCCTGAGCATCCTGACGAGGCGCTCTGCTTTGACATGCTCGCGCCTGAAGGATACGGTGAGATAGTCGGCGGAAGCCAACGAAGCATGGACATAGACGACATGAAGAAGCGCCTTGAGGCAGAAGGTGAGGATGCTTCCAATTATGACTGGTACTTTGACCTGCGCAAGTATGGCGGAGTCCCTCACTCAGGCTATGGGATAGGAGCTGAGAGAGTCATCGCATGGATATGCAAGCTCGACACCATCAAGGATGCGATACCATTCCCAAGGACTATGCTGAGGTGGAAGCCTTAAGCTGACTGAATCTTCTATTATTCTCTTTTTTTTATTGTTTTTAGTTTCTGCAATACCCCGCTTTAGCGTCTGTTTTTAACAGGGGGATACGCAGATAGCCCTTTAGGGCGTAT
>JAFGJH010000017.1 GCA_016929255.1 Candidatus Woesearchaeota archaeon | reverse complement strand
TATTGAAAATGGCGCAATACCTCTTCTTTCAAGATGAGGATGTAGCGCCTAATGACGCGCCTTGCGCCATTTGCAATTCCGCAGACTCGCCTGTCAAAGCGAGTCATGTAATACCGCGCCCTTTAGGGTGCGGATAGGGACGAGCAGCGAGTCTGCGTTATATCATCTGAGGTTTATAAAACCTCCCATGGCGTTTTTCACACATTTGACCATCTTCAGTCCATTAGAAAAATATATAAACCGTCCGGCATTTGGTTTTTAAAAAGAAGTGATGGATATGCTCGAGATAAGGATTCATGGGAGAGGCGGACAGGGCTCTGTGACAGCAGCCCAGATTCTTGCCATTTCAGCTTTCTATGATGGTAAGATGAGCCAGGCATTTCCGAGGTTCGGTGTTGAGAGGAGGGGAGCGCCTGTAGAGGCTTTCTGCAGGATCGATGACAAGCCTGTAAATGTAAGGAGTCAGGTCTACACGCCCGACCTCCTGATGGTTCTTGAACCTTCCCTGCTTGAGGCGGTAGACGTCACTTCAGGGCTGAAACAAGGGGCTAATATCATAATCAACACTTCACAGCAGATCACTGACAAGAAATACTCCAAGTTCAAGGTTCACTGCGTAGATGCGAGCAAGGTGGCTCTTGAGATATTCAAGGCGGACATAGTCAACACAGCTATACTCGGCGCTTTTTCGAAGGTGACAGGTGTTGTCTCTCTTGATGCTATCAACAAGTCGATTGAAGACCGGTTCGCTGGCAAGCCCCAGGTCATTGACATGAACAAGGAAGCTGTCAAGCGTGTCTATGAGCAGGTGAAGTGATATGTCTGGAAAAAAGGCAAGCAGGGCTGCGGCCACGGAAAAGAAGGGAAAGGTGCTGGAAATAGGTGCTGTAGTCACCAACCCCGGCAGTTCCTTCGAGAACAAGACAGGGGGCTGGCGCGCCATGCGTCCTGTATGGAATAAGGAAAAGTGCACGCAGTGCATGATCTGCTGGATGTTCTGCCCGGACATGGCGATTCCGCAGAAGGACGGGAAGCGCGGAGAGACCAATTTTGATTTTTGCAAAGGTTGCGGCATCTGCAAGTCCGAATGCGTATTCGGTGCCATAACCATGGAGAAGGAGAAGAAATAAATAAAAGGTGAATAAGGAGAATATTTAAGATGGCAAAAAAAGTGACAGAAGCTTCGCAAGCAGTCGCCGAAGCCGTTAAGTTGTGCAGGCCAGCAGTGATTCCGGTGTATCCTATTACACCACAGAGAGTTTAGCTCGCGCTAACTCGTGGAAACGCATATACCGGAACGCATCTCTGAGTTTGTCAACAACGGCGAGTTTGACTGCGAGATGATATATGTTGAGTCAGAGCATTCTGCAATAAGCGCGGCATTAGGCGCATCTGCGACAGGCGTGCGCTCATACACTGCGACCGCGAGCCAGGGCCTGGCTCTGATGCATGAGATACTTCACGTGGTCTCTGGAATGCGCCTTCCCGTCGTGATGAATGTCGCTAACCGCGCTCTTTCCGCTCCTATCAATATCTGGAACGACCATCAGGACTCTATGTCCGCGAGGGACACTGGCTGGATACAGCTCTATGTCGAGTCTGCGCAGGAGGCGCTTGACACGACCATAATGGCGTTCAGGATCGCTGAAGACCACAAGGTGATGCTTCCTGTGATGGTGTGCCTTGACGGATTCACCCTCTCGCACGTGTATGAGCCTGTTGACATCCCTGACCAGAAGTCTGTCGACCATTTCCTTCCCAGATTCGCTCCGATATTCAAGCTTGACACCAAGAAGCCCGTCACGATGGGTCCTATAGGATACCCTGATTCTTTCATGGATTTCAAGAAGCAGCAGCAGGATGCTTTCGCAGAAGCGCTGCAGGCAATAAAGAAGGCGAACGCTGAGTTCAGGTCGGAGCTGGGCAGGTCTTATGGTGACGGCCTTGTCGAGCCTTACCTGCTGGAAGATGCGAAGTATGTCTTTGTCGGCCTGGGCACCATCTGCGGCACTGCGCGGGTGGTGATAGACCGGATGCGGAATGAAGGCAAGAAGGTCGGCATGATGAAGCTCAAGTCGTTCAGGCCTTTCCCGGAGGATGCTATCATCGCGGCGCTGAAGAAGGCTGACGCTGTCGCTGTCTTTGACAAAGCGGTGTCTTTCGGGCAGAAAGGGCCCGTCTTCTCGGAGATGGAGTCTGCATTCTGCAACCAGGCCAGGAAGCCGGTCATACATTCGTTCATCGCCGGTCTCGGCGGAAGGGACATCACTCTCGGCCATATCGAGGATGCGTTCAAAAAGATAATCAAGGAGAGGCAGCCGAGTGTGGAGTGGTTGTTATAGATATCATGGAAATCGTTTGTGCAAGGTGTTGAGAGAGCATGACTGTACATCATATAATGCGCGAAAGCGACCAAAAGAACGTCTGCCCTTATTGCGGCAGGAAGGCGGACCCCCTGAAGTGGGAGTCTGTCTTTGACCACACTAATTTCCATTACAAGACACATCAGTGCGAGTGTGGCCGGAGGATGACGATAAAGATGTCGTTCAGCGGCTCTGGCCACGACAGCTGGAATGGTGTCAGCGGAGTTAAATGCCTCGACAAGAGGATTGAGGAGGTTGATTCAGAATCCCTGAAGCAAAAACAGAAAGGATGATTAATGCATTGCCTGAGCGGGAGCTTTTCGCCCCGGGGCATTCTGCCTGCGCGGGGTGCGGCGCGCCTATAGTGGCAAGGATAGTCCTCAAGATAGGCGGTCCTGAAACCATCGTCTGCAATGCGACTGGCTGCATGGAGGTCTTCACCACACCCCATCCCAGGACATCATGGAAGGTGCCTTGGATACATGCCGCTTTCGAAAATGCTGCTGCTGTTGCTTCCGGCGTCGACAGGGCACTGAAGAAGCTGGGCACCCGGGACAGGACGAACCTGGTCATACTGGGCGGTGACGGCGGCACATTTGATATCGGCTTCGGGGCACTGAGCGGTATGCTGGAGAGGGGCCATAAGGCGACTTATGTCTGCTATGACAACGAGGCTTATATGAATACAGGAATCCAGCGTTCTGGTGCGACGCCGAAGTATGCCAACACGACCACCACCCCTGCCGGCAGGTCTGTCCACGGCAAGACAGAGTTCACGAAGCAGCTCCCTTTCATCGTCGCTGCGCATGGCGCTTATACCGCGACCGCAAACGTCGCGTTCCCCCAGGATTTGGCTGACAAGCTGAAGAAGTCTTTCGCGTTCAATGGCCCGTCGTATATCCAGGTGTTCTCTCCGTGCCCGACCGGCTGGAGGCATCCGACTGACCAGAGCATTGAGATCGCTAAGCTCGCGTTCAAGACAAATGTCTATCCTCTTTACGAGATCGAGAATGGCATCCTGAAGATCAACAGGAAGCCCACCCAGGCCACGCCTATCGAGGAATACCTCATGAGGCAGGGAAGGTTCAAGCACCTGACCAAGGAGGAGATTGCTGACTTGCAGCAGCATGTCAATGCTGACTGGGAACGCCTGCTCAAGCTTGAGGAGTCAGGCCTCAGGATATTCTGATGTTTCTATAAGCAGTGCGGCAGCTGCCGCCGCTTGTGCGTCGGTAGCGACCAAGAAGCAGAGACCGGCCACATCTTTAGCAATAATCTGGAAGGCCTGATCTTCAAGCAGATAGTGTTGCGCAGTTTGCCGGCAAAGCGCCGGTAGCAGCGCGGCAGCTGCCAAGTATGTTTGCAGCTCACGCGCCCACACCTATCAGGCTTACTCCTGCGAATATAAGTGCTATGCCCGCCCATTTGAGTGCTGTTATCTTCTCGCCAAGGTATTTCTTTGAGAGCATGTTCGCCCAGACATACTGCAGCGCGACAAAAGGGTAGAGCACTGAGAGCTCTCCTGCTTTGAGGGCGAACAGGGAAAGTATCGTCGCAATGCCGTATATGAATATGCCTAGGAAGAACTGCCAGTTCCTGACGAGCTTCCTGATTTTCCTCGTCACCTTGGGCGCGCCCAACTTAACGAAGAATGTCGCAAAAGCGCTTATTACCGAGACGATGATGAACAGCGCTATTGCCCAGATTGGTGTTTCCATCAGCCCTGCAGCCTCAGCTTTTTGTTTCCGTTCCTGCTAGAGATGCCTATGAGCACCACGCCGCAGACTATGGCTGCGACGCCAGCCATCTCAAGAGGGGTCACCACCTCCGCCAGGAAGACTGAAGAAAGTATTGCGACCCAGACGAAGCTCAGCGAGATGAAAGGGAACAGCACAGACAGCTCCCCGTGCCTGAATGAGAAGGTCAGCATTATGAACCCTATGAAGTAGAAGGAGAGCCCGATGATCACGAAGTAGCCGTCGAGGATGCCCTGAAGCGAAGAAAAGGAAAGCCTGTCCGCCCCCCGCTTGAGGAACAGGGACCCGGATGCGGTGAAGGCTGTGCTGAGTATGACGACAAGTATCGCCAGCGGCTTTGTCTCGCCCATATGAAAGAACCTCCTGACAGGAAAATCAACTACTTCTTGAGGAGTATCTCGACCATGGCCGCGTATGCTGGCCTGGTTATGAAGACTCCGATGGATATGCCCAGTATGGTGGTCAGTGCGAACCCTTTCAGGAGGCCCGCGCCTGCGAACAGGAGAGGCACCATCGAAGCCACGCCTGTGAAGTATGCCACCATGATTATGAAGAATGCGCGTTTTATCCTCTCTTTCCAGCCGAACTTCTGGGACTCTCCCCTGAGGGTCTCGTCTGCTATGATTATCTGGTCGTCGACGCCTGTTCCCACCGCGACTATTATTCCTGCGATGGCGGCCATGTCGATGTTCCACTGGATCAGCGCGGCCACGCCCATTATGAGTATGACCTCTGACAGCATGGTGAATACCATCGGGATGGCTATCTTTATCTGCCTGTACCTGAATAAGACGACGAGCGAGACCGCGAGTATGGCTGCCAGGGCCATTATCAATGCGTTCTTCACGAACTCGTCTCCCAGCACAGGAGATATGGCATCTGTCTTCTGGACTTCCATCTTTACCGGCAGGGACCCTGTTATGAGTATTGTCTGCAGGCGTTTCATGTTGTTGAGGGCGTCGAATACGGCGTCCTGCTGGGTCGCGCCTACGCCGCTGCCTGATATCATGATGTCTGTGGCTGCTTTGCCCCTGAGGTCTGCGCCTATGTTGAGCTCGTCTACAAGTGCATCATCGAGGTATAGATAGATCTTCTCGCTGAGGTACTCGTCTCCGTTCTCCTCGACTACGATCTCAAGGTCTTTGGTGGCCTGCGCCTGCGTCTCTGCGGCTGCCGGCGAGAGCGATATCGTGAACCTGAATGAGCATACCCACTGGTTTTGTGCTGACTGGCCGCATCCTCTCTGCGGGTCTATGCCAGAGCAGTCCGCGCTCCTGCACACGTATGTTATGTCGTTCCCGCCCCTGAAGACCGTGCTGTTGCCTACTTTGGCCTCGAACTTGCCCTGCTTGGAGATGAGGTCGCGGACCTCTTCCTGGTTGGCGCCTGCTATCTCTATTAGCACGTACTGTTTGCCTTCGAGGTCTGACGCTTCTCTTACTATGACGTCGCTGAGCCCGAATACGTTCAGCCTCTCCTTGAGGTTGGATATGACCACTTCCATGTCGCTGCCGTCTATCCTCTTCTCTGGCGTCAGCAGAACCCTTGTCCCTCCCTGGAGGTCAAGGCCTTTCCTGATGTTTGTGGTCGGGGCGTCGTATACGCTGAGCCCTATGTCTTCTGTTCCGATGGCTTCTGTTAGTGTCTTCTGGACCTCGACTGTCCTGTTGGTGGTCTCGTTGACCTCTCTCTCCTCAGAGGTGCCGTCCTTGAGCTTGAAGGTCTTGTTGACTGTGAATGTCTCCTCTATCGTCTGGTTCTCCCATTCGTCGAGGTATGTTATGTTGAGGAGCGGCTTTGTCTTGAGCTGGTACAGCCCTGCTGATGTCTTTATCTGGACTGTGCGGTTGGGTTTCAGCCCTGACACCATATCTGTATATGTCTTGATGTCATTTATGGGCTCGTTGTTTATCTCCAGCACCCTTTCCTTGGACATCGGTGTCGATGATGGTGATGGGCTCTGTATGCCTGCTAGGCTTGCTGAGCTGTTTCTCATCACGCTCCTTATCGCGACCCCTTCTGCGCCGGGATTGGGGTGGATTGCAACTATGGATAGGACTATGAACACCAGCAGGACGATTATCCTTACGCTCTTCAGTATCTGTTTTATCTTCGGGTTCATTTTGCGGTCTGGTGATCGTTATGCTCTTTCTTGCGCTCTTCCTTGTGATGCTCGTGATGCGCCTCCTTTGGCGCCTCATGATGTGGTGGATGATGTGCTGGATGGTGCGGTGGAGTGTGAATCGGGCGGGGAGGCTCCTCTTTCTTCTCTTCTTCGGCCTTTCTCTCCTCTTCTTCTTTATTGTCCTCTTCGCCCACGTGCTCGTATTCATCTTCAGGTGCGTCTTTGCTGAAGTCTGCGAGAGTCTGCGCAGCCTTCGTCTTCGAGACCTTCTCCATGTATATCCTGAGTATGCCTGCGTTCTGGATCCACGTGTTGAAGAGGTCAAAGATCAGCCCTATGAGAAGTATGATCATTATCTGCTTCAGCGTCTCTGACTGCGTGAATATGAGAGAGACTATGACTGCCGCTATGGAAGTGAATGTCATGGTGAGCCCAGTCTTCATGGCACCCATCACCCTGTCGAAGACCGTCCCCTCCTCTCTCTTGAGGACCCTTGTGGTGAGGAGCACGTCTGTGTCTACAGAGTATCCTATGAGCATCAGGAGCGCGGCTATCCCTGCTGTCTCTATCCTTATCCTGAATATGTCTATGACTGCTATGGTCATCACGATGTCCGAGAATGCGGAGAGAATGACTGCGAATGAAGGCACGAATGTCTTGAACGAGAAGAACACGACCACCGACATGAGTGCGAACGCCACAAGTATCGCCAGGAGCGTCTGCTTGAAGAACGCCTGGCCGAGCGCGGATCCCATTGTTTCGAGGCTGAACTTATCGAAGTCTCCAACTCTTGCCTGCGCGGCTTTCAGGAGCTCCTCAGGGTCGGCATCTGAGGCATCGACTATGAACCCTATCCTCTCTCCTGCGCTGCTCATAGCCCTTACCGAGATGCTTGCTTTGGGGAACTCGCCGCGCAGGTATGTCTGCAGATCTTCTATGTTGAGCTGGCCTTCATAAGGCACTGTGAGGGTGACTCCCCCCTTGAGGGATACTCCTCTTGGTATGAGCTCTCCTGTCGTTGCGGTGTACACGCCTATTATTATTAGTGATATAACCAGCAGGATTATCGTGAACCACAGCGACTTCCTGTAGTTATACTCATAGAAGTCAAGTATCTTGCCTGTGAGATTGCTCCTTTTCTTTGGCTTGGCTGTCCCCTTTTCGGCTGCGGAACCATTTGTCTCTGTGACTGTCATGTCTGGCCTGTACTTTTTGCCTTTCCGCCTGAGGAGCTTTCTTTCTCGTCTGGACATACCCTGCGTGGAAAAGACGGTTATTAATAAATGTTTCTAAGAACCCAAACAAACAAAGCAATAATAATCCCTTATTGATTTATAGGAGAATCAATTGGGCTTTTTTAATTCTTTGAGGGCTATTGCTGCCTTCGTGAGACCGAAGAAAAGTGGAGCTGGCTCTGAAAGCTTTGATTTGAGCTCGGGGTGCGCCTGTGTCGCGATGAAGTAAGGGTGTTTGCCAAAAGTCCGGGATTTTGGCTGCAGGATGGAACTGGTGTCCTCGCCAGCGGAATGACCGCATTCAAGCTCGATAAATTCGGCAAGACGCTGGTCCTCTGATGCCCCTGATATCACCAGCCCGCCCTCAGCCAGCGCCTCGTGGTATGCTGGGTTGACCTCATATCTGTGCCTGTGCCTTTCCCAGACCACCTCTGAATTGTACAGGTCGTATGCCAGCGTGCCTGGCCTGATCACTGCCTTGTATGCGCCCAGCCGCATGGTGCCTCCTTTCTTGTCAATATCCTTCTGCTCAGGCATTATGTCGACCACAGGGTGTTCTGTCTTGGGGTCTATCTCAGTGGAGTTTGCTCCCTTGAGCCCGCACACGTTGCGGGCATACTCTATCACTGCGATCTGCAGGCCGAAGCATATCCCCAGGAAGGGTATGCCGTTCTCCCTCACGTATCTTATGACCTCTATCTTCCCTTCTGTCCCTCTTGAGCCGAACCCGCCCGGCACTATGACTCCGTCGGCTCCCTCGAGCGCTTTCCTGACAGGCAGCTTGCCTTCCTCTATATCTGTGGTCTCTATCCACCTGAGGTTTATCCTGTGCTTTGTGTGCGCTGAACAGTGCATGAGCGCCTCGATTATGCTTGCGTAGCTGTCCTCGAGCTTGGTGTACTTGCCGCATATAGCTATCGTTATCTGCTTGTCTAGGCCTTCAAGGTTCTGCAGGAGGGTCTCCCACACGCGTAGGTCGGGCGGGGAGTATATGCCGAGCTTCTTGTGTATTATCTCGGAGAGTCCCTGCTTCTCAAATATGAGCGGTATCTTGTAGACGTCATCGACGTCTATTCCTGTTATGACCGCGTCCTCGTCCACGTCGCAGAATATCGCTATCTTGCGCTTTATCGACTGGTCGAGGTATTCGCTGCACCTCGCGATTATGACATCTGGCTTTATCCCCCTCTGTCTGAGGAGGTTGACACTCTGCTGTGTGGGCTTTGATTTCTGTTCATTGACGCCGGAAGGCACCGGCACGTACGTCAGGTGGACGTACATGACGTTCTTCTCTCCGACCTCTGCCCTGAGCTGCCTGACCGCCTCGATGTAGAGCTCGTTCTCCATGTCGCCGACAGTGCCCCCGACTTCGATGAGGAGTATGTCTGCCTTCTCTTTCTTCGCGACCTCCTGGAACTTGCTCTTTATCAGGTCGACGACGTGGGGTATGTACTGGACTGTCTTTCCGAGATAGTCCCCTCTCCTCTCCTTCTCGCGGATCTCTGAGAATATCTTGCCCATGGTGAGGTTCCATTCGAACTTGCAAGTGACGTCGAGGAAGCGCTCGTAGTGGCCGAAGTCCATGTCCACCTCTCCGCCGTCGTCAAGAACAAACACCTCGCCGTGCTCTATAGGGTTCATCGTGCCGGGGTCTGTGTTGAGGTAGCCGTCGAGCTTCATGGGTATTATCTTAAGCTTTGAGGAGAGCAGGTGGCCTATGCTTGCGGCAGCTATGCCTTTTCCCAATCCTGAGAGAACTCCGCCCGTGACGACTATGAACTTGGTCTCTTTGTTGCTGAGCATTACGGGATTCCAAACAAAAATCAGAGTTATATAAAGTTTTATTGTAATCAATTGATGACTAATGAAGATGCTTAAAACAGTTTAAATACGTTAGTTTTAAAAATCCGCAGACATATCGATTGAGCATGGAGCATGCAGGTCACCGTTCCGGGTCTTTCAGCGCATTCAGTCTGCGAAACGCAGCTTTCTTACTGATAGTCATCAATGCAGTGATGTTCATCCTTCAGCAGGCAGTCAAGGGCCTGACAGGTTCATTGATGCTCGTCTCAGGTGATGTGCTGGTAAGGCCGTGGATCGTCGTCACGTCGATGTTCCTCCATGGCGGCGGCACCCACCTGCTGTTCAACATGTATGCACTGCTTCTCTTCGGCACTCTTATCGAGCAGAGGATAGGGACAAAGCGTTTCCTTCTGCTGTACTTCATTTCAGGGATTCTTGCAGGCTTCGGCTTCGCTGCGTTCCAGGAGGTGGTCATCGGCGCTTCAGGCAGCGCAGTGGGAGCCAGTGGCGCGATAATGGGCGTGCTCGGCATGACGATAATACTGCTT
Source organism: Candidatus Woesearchaeota archaeon (assembly GCA_016929255.1). Classification (GTDB taxonomy): domain Archaea; phylum Nanobdellota; class Nanobdellia; order Woesearchaeales; family UBA11576; genus JABMQF01. The sequence continues at coordinate 4,484 of JAFGJH010000017.1, read as the reverse complement.
CCTGACCTGAGGGTCCTGCTGTTCTTCTTCATCCCGATGTCCATGCGCACTGCAGGGGTGATATTCGCGCTTGTCGACCTGCTCGGCATTTTCGGCATAGGCATTCCGGGAATCGCGAATGTCGCCCATCTTGTGGGCCTTGCTGTTGGGCTCGGTTACGGGTATTTCCTGCTCAGGAAAAAGAAAGAGTTCTCTGCGCGCTTCGCAAGGTCTCCTGAGCAGCCAAGGATTAGACGTATGTTGGTTGTGAAAAGAAGCTCATCCGCACCAAAGGGCAGAGAATCAGCAGGAGGCACAAAGAGCGCTGCGAAAGATTCGCGTGATGTCAACAAGAGCATCGAGCTGAGCAAGGAAGAGATGGAGGATTACCTGAAGTACGGGCGGCTATGAGTTCGGGCAGTTAGTGTTACGATTGATTTTGTTACTGATTGATTTGCCAGTCGCACCGGTCTTTTTTAAAAAGACCTTCTAAAACCTTACATTTATATAGTATTGTCCTGATTTCTGTGATTGCCGCATATTTTTGGAACCAAGGAGGTTTTCAGCATGGCAAAAGACGAATCTGCAAAAGGGTCGGCGAAAAAACCTGCAAAGGCAGATGACAGTTCGCGCATTATCAAGAACAATAACATCGCTTGCGTCCATTACACCGGCAGCCTGGAGTCTGGCGAGGTGTTTGACTCCTCGAAAGGCAGGCAGCCATTGGAGTTTGTTGTCGGATCCGGCCAGCTCATAAAAGGGTTTGACACCGCTGTTGTAGGGATGAAGGTCGGCGACAGGAAAAAGGTCAGCTTAGTTCCTGCTGAGGCGTATGGCGAGCGTGATGACCGTCGTGTCCAGGAGGTGCAGCGCAGCATGCTGCCCAAGGAGCCTGAGCCAAAGCCAGGCATGATGCTGACAATCAGCACGCCCACGGGCCAGATGTTCCCTGCGAAGATAGACAAGGTGGAGAAGGATGTTGTTACAATCGACTTCAACCATCCTTTGGCCGGAAAGAAGCTGAACTTTGAGATTGAGGTTGTTGAGATAAAGGAGAACAAAAGCAAGGATAAGGGCCAAGAGTAGGGATTTTGTTGCTGCGGGAAATGAGCCTTCCGTTGCCGGGCATTGCAAAAGATTTAAATAATAAATGAGCTAAAATAACCTTAAATCCGCTGAAGAGGCTTCAAGGGGCATTTTATGGAAAAAGGGAGTGACATATCAAAGAGTCTTGCATTGGTCCTGATAATTCTCACCATATTCATTTCTGCAGTAAGCACCTGGATGCTGATAAACAAATCAGTGGGTTCGGGCTCTGAAGAGGGCGGACTTAACAGGGCCCTTGTGCAGCTGCACATACTAAAAGGGCCTGTCTATGAGCCGCTTCAGACTGATACCAACAGCGGTGATGTGAAGCTTTACATAGCCAGGACTAAAGGAGGTTAGCTAGATGGGAGAGGATCTTTCGAACAAGACGCTTGCGATTCTTTTGGCAGTATCGGTGGTCATATCGCTGGGAGGGCTGATTGTCTTCCTGACCAGTGGAGGCGAACAGCTGACCGGCGCGGCGATCTCCCCCACAGCGATCGCCAGGATCAACATAACCGCCCGCGCTTCAATCAACTGGACAGTTTATACTATCGATTGGGGCACTGGATTCGTGAATGAGACTGCGCAGTACTGCCTGCTGAACAGCGAAGGCGAGAACAACGCAGCGAACTGCTCGAACTTCACCACAGTCACGCAGGGATTGAGGCTTGAGAACGACGGCAACAGGCGGGTTTCAGTGAACCTCTCTTCTAACGTGACTCCTGCCGAGTTCATCGGCGGCACTGACCCCTGGTTCCAGTGGAAGATAAACAACAGCGAGACTGACGCCTGCGGAGACGTGGGCCCTGGAATAACATGCACCCCTAACGCATCACTGCCTAACTTCTATGATGCATACTACACAGTCAGCACAGCAGCCATAGAGATCTGTCCTTGCTTCTTTTTCGGCAACGACAATGACACCATGGATGTGAACCTGCAGGTCAAGGTCCCTTCAGACTCTTATACAGGTGAGCGGGAGGCGACACTGACTGCGATCGCCACGGTGATTTGAAGACAAAATGAATGTGAAAGATGCTGGGCTCAAATAAGAAATGTCTTGTATTTCTTTTTTATTTATTTTCCATCATGGCAGCTGCTTCGCTGGCGTATGCAATAGGCATCAGCCCTGCAGATGCATATATCAATTTCGTGCCTAATTATGAGTATGTCATCGATTATTCTGTTGCGTCGTACAGGCCTTTCGAGTTCTATGTGGAAGGGCCGTTCAGCGAGTACACGAAGATAGAGACCCTGCACCATTCCGACACGCAGGGGAACTTCAGGGTCCACCTGGCATTGCCCGAGGATTATGAGCCGCCCGGCAAGCACAGGCTCTACGTCGCCGCGAAAGAGAAGCCCTCCGAAGGCACAGTGAACACAATCGCGGGAATAAGGGGATTCATCGAGATTGATGTACCCTTCCCCGGCTTCTATGCTGAGATGGAGCTCTATGTAGATGATGTCAATGCAGGCGAACCGGTGCCGATGAGCGCTGTCATCAGGAACAAGGGCACGCTCAACATCAGTGACGCAAGGGTTGTCCTTGAGATCCTGGACGACGTGCGGAGCGTGAAGACCATCAGGTCGGATTCTGTGGGCATTGAGACCGGCGGGGCTTACGATTTCAAGACCACTATTCCGGGAAATGAGCTGAAGCCAGGCAGGTACGTGCTGAAGGCGGTACTTTATTATGAAGGCAGGACAAAGGAGAAGACTGCGGATTTCCGTGTCGGCGCTTTTGACGTGGCTATCGTGAACTACACGGATACCATGTTCAACGGCTCGGTGAACCTTTTTGAGATCGAAGTCGAGAGCCTCTGGAACAACAGGATAGACACCGTGTACATGGACCTCAGCATGATTGACAGCGGCAAGTCCATCTCGACAGTGAAGACGCCGCCGTTCGACCTTCCTGCATGGGGGAAAAAGAGGTCGTCTCTCTACTGGAATACAGAAGGCATCCCTGTCGGTAAGTATGACCTGGAGATAGTGCTGCATTATGACGAGGGTGTCAGGACCGAGAACAGAAAGATATATATTGTCGCTCCGCCTGTTGAGGAGGCGCCGATACCTGTCTCGACAATCATATTGGTCATCATCGCGCTGATGCTTATCTTTTTCAACATCTATTTCATATTCAGCCGCAGGAAGAAGGAGAAGAAAGAGGATAAAGAGGGAAAAGGCGGATAAACATGGGTGAAGACCTTTCGAACAAGACGCTGGTTGTCATAGTAGGCGTGACCCTTTTGGTCCTCATGTTCAGCACAGTGGTATACTACTCCCGGTTCAGGGGGGAGCATATCAGCGGCGCAGCCCTCACTGACCAGGCGCGCGCAAGGATAAACATCACTACGAGGGCATCCATCAATTTCACCATCAACAGCGTGGACTGGGGCAGCGGTTATGTCAATGACACTGCCTTGTACTGCCAGCTTAACACAGAAGGTCTCAACAACCCGGCCAACTGCACGAACTTCACCACGGTCTATGAGGGATTGAGGCTTGAGAACGACGGCAACAGGAATGTAGACCTGAATGTCTCCACCAACAACAGTGCTGCGCAGTTCCTTGGGGGGACCGGCCCTTTGTACGAGTGGAAGTTTGCCAACAACGAGTCTGACAGCTGCGGCAGCAAAGGTGTAGGAGCTACTTGTGTCACTAACAGTTCTGCGCTCCAGTACCCTGCATATAGCACTGTCTCGACCGATTCTGTGCAGGTCTGCCCCTGCTTCAGGGCTAACAACCCGAGCGACCTTCTCAACCTGGAGCTTCAGATTCGCGTCCCTTCAGACTCGTTTACAGGGCTTAGGGAGAGCACCATCACAGCCATAGCCACAGTAATATGATTGATCAAGGTGATTCGGATGAGAAAGAAGAGGCTTAAGGGCAACACACTGGTTATCATGGTTGTCTGCGCAGCCTTAGTGACTATAGGTGCTGTCCTGCTTTTCTTCTCGTTGTTTGCTTTGTACAAGGTCTATGACGTGAGGATGTCCATCGAGGTGTCTGACCGTTCCGGCTTCAACACAGACACGGACTCTATCAACTTCGGCAAGGCGATGCCCGGGAACTCCAACACCAGGACGATGGTGATGTCTCATGATTTCAGCAGGCCTCTGCTCGTGCATTTCAGGAAGTCAGGCAACATCTCTGCATTTGTGGCGCTGCCTGATGATTTCTATCTTGAGCCCGGCCTTATCAGGGAAGTCCCTATACACGCTATAATACCTGACTCGGCTGCAGAAGGTGAATATGAAGGCAATCTGAGGGTCTATTTCAGGAGGATATGACTGAATTGGTTTCTCTGCTTTGGCAGCTGCCGCCGCTCTTGCGTCAGTCGGTAAGAACATCGGAAACCGGCTGCATTGCAGGCAGTATTCAGTAAGGCTTAAGCCTTCAGTGGTTGATGATGC